>NZ_JAKVME010000002.1:0-300000 GCF_022483985.1 Acetobacter sp.
GTCGCCAATGCTGAGCGCAGCCGTGATCGACACCTCCACCGAGGCCGGTCGGACCGCACCCGTGCCGGACAGGCCGACCGTCACAAGCATGGCATGGTACCCGATCATTTCCCGGCACGACCAGACCCACGCCGAGTGCCGGTATGGAAGAGAACCTGACCGCCATGGAGCGATCAGGTCCAAATTCTGACGATGTCATGCTCCCCGATGTGCCATCAGGGAAGCGATCAATGCGTCGGGCGCCTTGAAACGTCCTCGCCGGAGTGACGGCGGTAACACAGCCTCGACTGCTTCGAGTTTTTCGGATGGATCTATCCGCAGATAAACCTCGGTCGTTCGGATATCCGCATGCCCCAGCCAGAGCGCAACCTTGCGAATATCCCGCGTGGCCTGAAGCATGGTCACCGCGCAGCTATGCCGCAAGAGATGAGGTGTAATCACGCGATCTGATAAAGTGGGACATTGACTTGCGGCTGAAGCCGCATGTTTTTCCAGGATATATTCGAAGCCTGCGCGCGTCATCGTCCGGCCTTGTGCGTTGGTAAATAATTCCGGTGTTGGTGCCGTGCCTCTGACAGCGAGCCATGCCCGGATATCACGCGCGGTATCCTTCCAGAGTGGCAGACAGCGTTCACGTCGTCCCTTGCCCAAAACCGTGACGCTGGGTGCGGGATGCAGGACGACGTCTTCAAGGCGGACACCAACCAGTTCAGAAACACGTAATCCCGCTGCGAAGCAAAGATGCAGCATGGCCCGATCCCGTATTCCTGCGCGGGTCTTGAGATCGGGAGCATCGAGAACGGCACGTATTTCGATCAGAGTCAGATGTTGAACGAGCTTCTGCTCGTGCCGTTTGCTTGGGATCGCCCTGATCTGGGCAACCTGTTCCAGCGCTCTGGGATATTTCAATTCGACATAGCGCATAAAGGTCTTGATCGCCGCGAGCCGCAGATTCCGCGTGGAAACACTGTTGCCGCGCTCCCGTTCGATATTGGTGAGGAATGCTATGACCATGTCGGCATCGATCTGTTCGAGCATGATCTGGGATGGCTGCACACGTAATCTCGCAGAGACAAAAGCAAAGAGCAGCATGAAACTATGGGCATAGGCATCGCAACTATGCGGGCTGAATCCACGCTGATTGGGCAGATAGTCACGCAGAAAACCGACGATAAGAGGTGCAATCGGGGTCATGACAGCCTCTCCCCGATCAGGTATTCGGCCATTCCCGCGATATCCCTCATCAATTCGGGTGTCGCCTGTAGATACCAATAGGTATATCGGATATGTGCGTGCCCGAGATATGTCGACAGTGCGATAAAATCGCGAGCGACATCCTCCCGCCGGGCTGAGCATTGTTCGAGCACCCGTGTCGCGAAGGTATGTCGGAGATCATGGATGCGGGGGCGACGGGTGCGCCCCTGACCGATACCTGCTTTGCGCAGGATGACATGGAATGCTGCATACAAGGTTCCCACGCCCATCGGCTTTCCACCAACGGACAGAAACATATGATCGTCCTCCCCTGAGAACTGCTCACGGATAGCAAGGTAGTCGCGCAATGCGGCAGCGACGCTCGGATGCATCGGAACAAGTCGGCTTTTATTGAATTTCGTCTGACGGATATGCAGCACGTCGCCCAATAACAGATCACACAACCGAAGATTCAGCGCCTCGGAGACCCGCAGACCGGTCGACGCAAGCAATCCGATCAGCATCACGTATATGTGCTGCCTGAGCGGACTGGGCTTCTGCCGACGCAAATTACCTGCCGCAGCAAGCATGCGGGCAATCTCGTCCCGGGAATAGATATAAGGCGTCGGTCTCGATACCGGGCAATAGAATATGTGGTGGTCAGGAACTTCATGAAGAGGATCTTCCGCGCGCAGAAAACGTGCAAAATGCGCAAGCTCCTGAAGTTTTCGATATCGGGCGCGTTGGGTTGACGAAGTAGAAGACGACCAGTCCAGCGCGCTCTCGATACGAATATGGGTATCGGCGCGTTCCGCCGCATAGCGGGCAAATGCCTCGAGATGACGGGCTGTTTTTTCAAGTTTGAACCCCTGTGAGCGGCGCAGGGTTATATAGCGGTTCACGTCGTCAATCAGCATGGTGCCCTCCCACCCCAGGGCTGGGCAATGACAGAGAGAAGGGTCTGGTCGACCTTGGCATAATGGGCTGTTATCGCTGTATCGCGATGACGGAGCACTGAGCCGACATCAGCCAGGCTCACCCCATGACGCAACATGGCTGTTGCCGCCGAATGACGCAGAATATGTGCGCCGCGATGCGGGCTATCTATGCCGGCCCGCGTCAAGGCACGATTGACCAGACATTTTACGACGATCCGGTTAATCTCATGGACCGGAGCGACCACCGTGACGAACAACGCGTGTGTTGGCAGCGGCGGTCTTTGACGCGTCACATAGGCAATGATGGCGTCGCCTATTTCCTGAGTCAGGGGCAGCAGTTCAAGTCGGCGGCCTTTCCCATGGATCCGGATATGACCCTGACTCCAGTCGAGATCGTCAAACGTCAGGCGCGCGACCTCGCTGGCACGCAACCCGAGACGGGCCAGCAGCAGGATGATGGCCCGATCCCGGAGATACTGTTCGCCATCGCACGCATCGATAATGCGCCCAATCTCCGTGTCCGGAAGAAATCGCGGGATGGAGGTCAACTGCCAGTTTGCTGATCGGGGCAGTGCATGCACCAATCCCGACGGACAACGCCTTGTCGCAACCAAAAAACGCAGAAATGACCGTGTTGAAACAATGATGCCCTTTACTCGACACTGTGAGACATTCTGTCCCCGTTCCAGGACGAAGGCACGGATGGTGGCTGCCGTATAAGTGGTCGGATCTTCACCCATGTAGGCAACAAAAAGACGAATGACGTGAAGGTAAAAACCGAGCGTTGTCTCTGCCAGACCATGCTGTTCCAATGCCCAATGTCTGAATTCCACGAGGAGAGCAGGTTCGGCAGGAGCAGGCAAAGAATCCAGCACTTTGCATGTTTCCAAATAGATAATGAATAATTTGGCACATCCCACGACATCCTGACGGAGATCGCCGGGAAATCGCGCTCGATATCCCGACGCGATCAGCGTAGATGAAGCCATGTATGCTTGGCGAATGGTCGCGAGCGTATAATCTGCCGCGCGTGCCCAATGCGTCCAGCATGCCAGCAGCCGCTCCAATTCTATAACGGTCAAAGGTGTGTATTGCTTCTCGCGAAGCCACTGAAGAAAACCCTCGACATGATTTGCTGCAAGTCCAGCTGCCAGTCGTGCTTTAACCGAATTCTGGCGGATATAATTACCCGTTGGCATGATGCCTCCTCCTGTTGGGTGGAAGCAGAATTATGACCATGGGATCTATCGATCAGGACGACCGAAATGGCGTGCCGCGATATGATCGGGGACCATGTCATGCTTGTGACGATCGGCCTGTCCGGCACGGGTGCGGCCCGACCGGCCTCGATGGAGGTGTCGATCACGGCTGCGCTCAGCATCGGCAGCACCTGGTCGATCGTCCGTCACACCGGCATCGAACGGTCTGACCCCGCATCGGCGCTCACGTCGTGATCAGGTGACTGGTTTCCATCGTGCCGCACCTGCCCTGTCGTGACGTCTGAGCAGGGGACGGCCTGTCTGTTGCCACGGTTCAATGCGTCCGGCGACCGTCGTGCGGCATCGGATCCCCGGATGTCTGTTGCTCCCACCCCAAACGGCCTCTCTCAAAGGCGTGTCTGGCACCATGCCGGCTTTGCTCCCGCAACGGCTTGGCCAGGCTTTTTCCCCTGCGCTGACGCGCATTCCTCGCGAGGCAAAAACCCTGGCTGACGCCGTCCTCCGCTGCGCTGCGGCCCTGCGGGTGCGGGCCAGCCGTCCCGTTGCCTGCAGACCGCCATCGAGGCCGCATGGGGCGGCGTCGATACACTGACAGGAGATACGACAATGGCACAGATCGGCACCTTTACCCGCACCGAAGACGGCATCTTCAACGGCACGATCCGCACCCTCAACATCAACGTCAAGGCGACCATCCGGCCCGTAACCCGGGAGCATGACCGGGCTCCCGACTACCGGGTCGCCGCCAACGGGGTTGAACTCGGGGCCGGGTGGAGCCGGACCGCCAAGGACAGCGGTGCCGAATATCTCTCGCTCAAGCTCGATGACCCCTCCTTTAACGGACCGGTCTACGCGAGCCTCGTGCAGGGCGATAACGGCGAGCACAAGCTCATCTGGTCGCGCTGACCACCTCCCGGCGCCTCGCCCAACGCGGGGCGCCGGTCTCTCACCACCCCGATATTATGCGGAGCAGAAACCAGCCCAAACCCGCAGAAAACCGCCATCCCGGATCACCCGCTCCGCATAATCACGGACTCCACATAATCGACCTTATGCGGAGCGCCGCATAAGGTCGAGATCGGGGCGGCCTGGTCCCGGCGCTCCAACGAGGGGCGCGACTATCTGAGCCTCAAGCTCGACGATCCGAGCTTCAACGCCCCGATCTTCGCCAATCTCTTCGATGACGAGGACGGCGAGGGTTACAGCCTGATCTGGTCCCGCCCCAATGGTCGCCGCAACGGCGACTGAAGTGCCCGCGATCCCCGCCCGGCCGGTCCGGGCGGGGCCTTCGCATGACCGGTTGGAAACCAGCGGGCGTGCGCAGCAGTCGCGCTCCTCTCGATCTGCCGGGGTGCGGGCAAGAAAGGGGAACAGGGCTTCCCTCAGTCTTCCCATTATACCATGCCCGGCGTGAACCGCCTCAAGGACGCGCGGTCCCCCCAATTTTGCCCGGCGCACCCTACGGGCACACCGGACAAAATCGGCTCCCCCGGGCGCCGCTGGCGCGGTCGCCTGCGGCGATCCCTGACCCGGCTCCCGCGTGCATGAGGCGGAGTCCTGTCTTCGAGAAACGAAAGGAGCAGGACGATGACCACGCTACACGACCATATCCAGATGCTGCGCGCCGAACTGACCAGCTTTTACCTGAGCCACGGGGAGCGCCGACGGATCGAACGAGAACTGAAGCTGGCATGCGCGCAATTCGCGGCGGACCGATACGACGAGACCCCCCCCGCATAGAGCGGGGGGCTTTTCGTATGGTCGCCCGTGCCATCGGATATCCAGGCGCCGATTCCACTTTGCCATCCTCCTGAAAGAACGTTGTTGAATCTCTCTAACACGACTATTATAGTCGTATTACTGGTGTGCATGCCCCGCGTGTCGGATGTGATCATGGATGATCACTGGCCGACAGGTAAGGGCGGCACGGGCACTCCTGAACTGGACACAGGAGATGCTCGCTGAAAAAGCCCTCGTAGCACTGACCGCGCTCAAGCGCCTTGAATCCGAACGCGGTCTCGGCGTTCATGAGGGCACGACCGACCAGGTTCGCCGCGCGCTGGAAGCGGCGGGCATCCTGTTCATCGAGTCCGGACAAGGGCGTGGCGTCATGTTTCTTAACGAGACTTCCGGCATCGAAACGCGGCAGGCTAGGGTGCGTCGCGTTCGTTCTCCGACCTGATCGACTCCATCATGCAGAAGCCCCCGCTCGACCCGTCTGTCGCCGACAGCGCTCCGGAAGCGTCCTGTCTCACCGGCTACGACGAACAGCATCTGATTACCTATCTCCGCCTGCTGGATGCCGAGGCCGACGGCGCCGACTGGCGCGAGGTCGCCCGCATCGTGCTCCACCGCGACCCGGTGGTTGACCCCGAGGGCGTCCACCGCTGCTGGCACAGTCATCTGGCGCGGGCGCACTGGATGACCGAGCATGGCTACCAGCATCTGCTGCGCGGCGGCGCGCCCCACTGACACCCTGAATCGTTGCGTGACCTGCAAGACCTGTTGCAGGTGCGGGGCGTAGCGGGCAACGGGACGGTCTGGCATACTCTCGCGAGCAAGTACTTGCCCTGTTCCCACCCGTTACGCATCGGAGACGACGCCATGAGCCGCGCCAACTGGCGGTCGGCGGGCGCGTACGAGGGCCTGCGGTCGCTCGACGCTCCTGCCTTTGCCTTGCAGTTTGTCAGTCGCAATCGGGACTTTATCCGTGATCGTGCCGCCCTTCAGCGCGCCGCGCTCCGGGCCGCGCTGTCCACGTCAGACGCCGAAGCCTTCGCCCGGCGCTGGGGGTTGCGATTTCGAGAGTGTCCGCACGGCCCTCAATCCGCGTACCGCCCGCTGGACTGTTGCGGTATCGCCGGCCGTGATTGCGGTTGTCCGCCTGCCGACAGCACTGGCTGACGCGGCGTATCATCCGGTCTCCCTCGCTCGGGCAGAACTGCCGCCTGATATGGCGGGAGAAGTGCTGGTCGAGCAGGGGGAGATGATCCTGCGGCTGTACGTCTTGCCGCCTGACGGGGCTCAGCTCGGCGTGCTCCTGCCGCTCGACGCGCTGTTCGAGGTGCGTGTCCAGGCCGCCCTGCGGCTCTGGCGCGTGCTGATGGATCGGCGTCCCGGTCGTGATCCGGCCTGCCTGTCATCCGATCGCATCCGCAGGCTGATCCTGGCGCTCCGGACGCTCGATGGCCTGGACGACGGGGTGTCGCAGCGCGAGATCGCCGGCGTCCTGTTCGGTCGGGAGGTTTCCGCAGGGGACTGGCTCTCCCATGATCTGCATTTCCGCATGAAACGGCTGGTGCGTTTTGCGCGGGGACTGACTGACGGAGGATATCGGCGCCTGCTACTGCACCCGTTTCGGGGACGATAGTGGATGATGAATGTCTTGTAGGGCCGGAAGAACAGAACAAGGAGGCTGATAGTATCCATGGCCTCACTGCTGGCCGCTCCGGTGCTTTGTGTCGAGGAAAACCGAAAATGGTCCGCTATTGGAGACGCGTGACGGTTCGTTGAAAAGAAGAAGTGAGGCTTCAGATACATAAGGAGAAAATAGTCCATTCCTGAACATTATACGTCAAAAGATAACGTTGACACGAGCCATCGCATGTTTGCATCGGGAATGTTTCTGCAGGGGCAGTTATTTTGTAATCGAATACCGCAACCCAGATATGGAAAACCTGCCCGGAAAAATTGGCCTGACGGCGAATTTTTCCGGACATTTATTCGAAGTTTATCAGGTGGTCAGGAGCTTTTCACTGGTCAACCGCATGACGATGCCATGCCGGAGCGCATGCAAGCCCTCGATTTCAACTTCAATGTCGCGAGCCTTGAGTTTGGATACGATCTTCTCAATCATAGCCACCGAGGTCACGTCCCAGAAATGGGCGTTGTTCAGCCTGATGACGACCCGGCGCGCATTGGTCCTGAAGTCGATCTGATCGTGAAGAAGGTCAGACGAAGCAAAGAAAACCTGTCCCTCAACCTCGTAGATATCCGTACCCTCTTCTCTGATCTTTTTGACGTGCATCAAATGCGTCATAGACCAGGCAAAGAACACACCACTGAGCAGAACACCGACGAGCACACCTAGAGCCAGATCCGAGGATGCGACAGTCACGGCAACGGTTACGACCATGACGAGGCTTGAGAGCTTTGGAAAACGCGCAAGATCACGCAGGGATGACCACGAGAATGTGCTGATTGAGACCATGCACATAATGGCGACAAGGGCAGCCATTGGAATGCGGGCGACATAAGTATGCAGCATGACCATCAGAAACAGCAGGAAAGCGCCGGCAGTAAAGGTCGACAGACGTCCTTGGCCGCCGTACCGAAGATTGCCGACTGTCTGCCCTACCATACCGCACCCGGCGATGCCGCCGAACAGTCCTACAAACACATTCGAGACACCAAGACCTACGCATTCCATTCTGGGATCACCGTGCGTGTCGGTCTCATCATCCACGACACCTGCTGTCATTAGAGATTCAAGGAGGCCCACAGATGCCATCGCAAGGGCATAGGGAAACACAATTTTCAGTGTGGCCAGATTGAATGGTACGTGGGGGATCGTAAAAGCAGGAAGGCCTGTCGGCAGCGTGCCCAGATCAGAGACAGTGTGCACCGGCATTGGATACCACATCGTGATGCCTGTCAGAACTACGATACAGATCAGGGGCGACGGTATCAGGGTTGATATCCGTGGCATGAGATAGATGATGGCAAGCCCAAGGGCAATCAGTGCATACGTGTGCCACGTCACATGAAGCATTTGTGGTAACTGTGCCGAAAAGATCAGGATCGCGAGAGCATTCACAAAGCCGGTGCGGACCTCAGCCGATACGAAGCGCATAATGACCTGAAAGCCAAGCGCACCGAAAATGATCTGTAGTCCGCCAGCCAGTAATGTCGCGACGAGAAGGTATTGAAGCCCGTAGCTATGCACGAGGGCCGCGGCTACGAGGGCCACGGAACCCGCCGCCCCTGAGATCATTCCCGGGCGGCCACCGGTGATGGAAATGGCGACGCTAATGACAAATGACGCGAAAAGGGAGACGGCGGGAGAGACGCCGGCAACGTAGGAGAAAGCAATGACCTCGGGAATGAGGGCGAAGGTGCCGACCATTCCGGCCAGCACTTCGCGCAGCGGGTTATAAGCCCACTGCGACCGATAAGTCGCAAAGTTCATGGCGTTTTTTCGAAACCTCTCTAGGTAGTAAGCACGCTCAATAAGGTTTCGTCGTATTGTGGCCCGACGCGGCAATGGTGCTTGCAGGGTAGTCAGGTCGTGAGGTCGATGCAACCCGAGAAGACAGACCAGCCAACACAACGTTGACTGCTGCAATGGCGTGATCGTCTTGTGAGGACCGACATCCCAACGTCCCAGAACGTATGGACTGTAGACCGCTGCCCCACTGTTGAACCCGGCTTTCTTTCTCTGTTGGCTGAACCGGACGGCGACACGATGCAGTAAGCGGTCCAGGCCCCATGTCCTTGGCTACTGGGTCATGGGGCCCGGCATGGGCTAAGTTCGCAATTTGCTGAGAGCAGACCATATGGCATGGGTTATGGTTCAGAAACTGGCAGACTGGCTCGTGTCATCGCAGCATGATGTCCGCTTACCGAAACCTTCAGCAGAACTTTGTATGATTGGGACGAGGGCGAAAGCCGAAATCCAGTTGGTTCGGTCGCCCGGTTCGAGGCGGCCGCGTCGCCATCTCCCGCCAGTCAAGGACCGATCTCGCCCCCCGATGAGATCGGTCCTAGTCCCGGAAGACCTCGCTCCGCCACGCTGATCCCTGCTGGCCGCATCTGTCCCGCGGCCCCAGCCAGCGACCACGGAGCCACCTCATGTCCGCCAATTACAGCGATCTGCCGCCGCGCTATCTGCGCACGCCCGACGCCTCGCGCTTCGTCGGACTATCTATTCGCACACTGGAGAAACACCGGATCTACGGCACCGGACCGCGCTACTCGAAGCTCGGTGGCCGCGTGGTCTATCGGGTGGATGAGTTGCAGGCCTGGGTCGAGAGTGGTGCCCGCGCCCATACCTCGGACACCACTGCCGGCGTCGTGCCGGCGGCCGCGCGGCAAAGTCCGCTGATTCCGCCGACATCACGCGGGAGCCGTCGCTGATGCCTCCGCCCGGCAGGGCGCGCTCCGAGCGCGAGCAACTGGAACTCTTCCACGCTATCGCGGGAGATTTCGCTCCTCGTGACGCACAGGATCTGATGGCGTTTCCGTTCTTCAGCCTCGCCAAATCCCCCCGCATGGTCCCGATCGATTACCGGACCCCGGACGTCACCATCCGGGTCGAGGCGTCTGCCGAACATGGCATGGCCACGATCTGGGATGCTGACGTGCTGATCTGGGCCGCCAGCCATCTCGTTGCCGCGCGTGACGCCGGTCGGCGCACGTCGCGGCTGATGGTGGCCAGCCCGCGCGAGATCCTGACCTTCATCGGTCGGGGCGACAGCGCGCGGGACTATGAGCGGCTGGAAGCGGCCTTCGACCGGCTGCAATCCACCACGATCAAGACGTCGCTGCGGCAGACTGAATTGCCCCGGGTTTTGTGGAGACGTTTTTATCTGAACTACGCAGCTAATGCATGTGATTTCTGTTGTGCATAAAAGCGTGCCTCAGCTTCTGCTGGGGGGATGTTTCCAATGGAGGACAGGATCCGTCGATTGTTGAACCAGTCGACCCATTTAAGTGTTGCCAGTTCAACCGCTTCCCTGTTTTTCCATGGCCCCTGCCGATAGATGAGTTCGGTTTTGTAAAGCCCGTTAATGGTCTCCGCCAGGGCGTTATCATAGGAATCTCCGACACTGCCGACAGAGGCGACCAGTCCGGCTTCAGCCAGTCTTTGCGTGTAGCGAATGGACACATATTGACAGCCGCGGTCGGAATGGTGGGTCACTTTTCCCTCAGGCCGCCTCTGGCACAGAGCCTGCTCGAGAGCATCCAGTACGAAGTCGGTATGGGCAGTGGACGAGACGCGCCAGCCCACAATAACCCGTGCGAATACATCAATGATGAAGGCCACATAAACAAAGCCCTGCCATGTGGAAACGTAAGTAAAATCCGAAACCCAGAGCCTGTTGGGGGCTGGGGCATGAAACTGGCGCTGCACCAGATCCCGTGGACAGGGCCGTGCCGGATCGGGCCGTGTGGTTCTGATCCCCTTGCCACGAATGACGCCTTTCAGTCCCATCCGGCGCATCAGCCGCTCTACCGTGCAGCGGGCGACATCCAGACCTTCACGTCTGAGCTGATGCCAGACTTTGCGCGCTCCATAGACACAGAAATTATCGGTCCAGACCCTGCGGATTTCATGATACAGTTCTTTGTCTTTCTGGCTGCGCACACAGGGATTTTTCTGTCTCGCCCGATAAGCATAATAGACAGATGGTGCAATCGACAGAACCCTGCAGATTGACCCGACACCATATGTCTGCCGATGCTCCTCAATGAAGCGTGTCATGGCCTGAACCGGCGGTCGAGTTCCGCCTGGGCAAAATATGCCGACGCCTTGCGCAGGATTTCATTGGCCTGCCGCAGTTCGCGGTTCTCTCGCTCCAGTTGCCTGATCTTCTCTCGATCTGGCAGTTCACTCACCGCAGGCGCATTGGCACGTTCATGCAGACGGGTCCATTTTGACAGCGTGTCAGGATGAATATCCAGCTTTGGCGCTATCATCATCACCGCGGACCAGCGTGATGGATGGTTCTTCTCTTCCTCCAGAACCATGCGGGCTGCACGCTCGCGAAATTCAGGCGGAAAACGCTTCGATTTGTTGCTCATGAATTCTTCTTACCTTACGGGTCGTTCTGTCTCCACAAAACCCGGGGCAATTCAACGCGCCTTGGTTGGTTCTTCACCACGTATTTCGCAATACTCGGTGTTGGCACGTCAGTGGCGATTCATCCGGCGCCCCGGCTGATCTGGAATGCCACCGCCAGTACACCGGTCGGATTGTATCGCCTGCAATCGGTAAGCACCCTGCATGTCGACGACCTGATCGCGATCCGACCACCGGCCGACATTGCCACGATGCTGGCGCACGGCGGCTATCTGCCCCTCGGTGTGCCGCTGCTCAAGCCGGTTGCCGCACTGCCGGGGCAATTGGTCTGCCGGATCGGTACTGCTGTTTCGGTCGACGGCAAGGCGCTTGGCGAGGCACTCGCCTACGATCATCGCGGTCGTCCGCTGCCGATCTGGCAAGGCTGTCGGCACGTCCTGCCCGGCCAGATTTTCGTCATGAACGCAGCAGTCCCGACCAGTCTTGACGGTCGCTATTTCGGCATCCTGCCGGTCGCTGCGGTGCTCGGCCGCGCGCAGCCGCTGTGGCTCGTGCCGTCACCGATGTCTCCCACCCCCAAGCAGAAACGAGGCTGACATGGCCCAGATCGGAACTTTTACACGCACGGCTGACGGCTTCGCCGGTCGGCTGCGCACGCTCGCCCTCGACGTCGAACTAACGATCGTGCCGGCGACATCGTCGGACGCCGAGCATGCGCCCGATTATCGCGTCCATCTCGGTGACGCCGATGCCGGACCAGAGGTCGGCGCGGCCTGGAAACGCACCGGCGAGAAGGCGGGCACCTATCTCTCGCTGGTTCTCGACGACCCCATGCTGGCGCAGCCGATCCGCGCCAATCTGTTCCAGTCCGATCGTCAGGGGCGTGCCTTCCATCTGGTCTGGAGCCGCCCGGTGAAGCGTGATGACCGGCGGTAAGGCGGCGCTCCGTCTGCTCGGTGTCGTGCTTCCGGCCGTCGTTTCATTGACGGTGCCGACGCATAATGCGGTTGCCGATCCCTACGCCGACATGATCGCGGAAGCCGCCACGCGCGCGCAGATTCCGGCCTCATGGATTGCTGCCGTGCTGCACGCGGAGAGCAGGGGCGATGCGCATGCCGTGTCGTCGGCGGGTGCGATGGGGCTCATGCAGGTGATGCCCGGAACATGGGCCAGCCTGCGTACGTCGCTCGGCCTCGGCGACGATCCGTTCGACCCGCGTGACAACATTCTGGCTGGTGCGACCTATCTGCGCTGGATGCGGGATCGCTATGGCGAAGCCGGATTTCTGGCTGCTTATAATGCCGGTCCCGCGCGCTATGACGAGCATCTCGCAACCGGCCGACCACTGCCTGCCGAGACGCGGGATTACGTTGCATCGGTCAGCGCGCGGCTGGCTCTTCCGCCTGCCGATGACATCGTGATCGGTGCTTCGGAGACACCGTCCTGGCAGAGATCTTCACTCTTTCCGGCGTCATTCCTGCGCACAGGAAATGCCCCTCGGCATGGCGAGAGCGCGCATGATCCGGTGCATGCCGATGACGCTCGCCCGACAGACTGGACGGCACTCGCACCGCAGTCGGTCGGGCTGTTCATCGCCTCAGGGCATGGGGAAGCACGTCGATGACCCCCGTTCCGGTCCATCGGGCGTTGGCGGGCCATGGGTGCCTTTGGGAGGGGGCGCTGGGGGGAGGCTGGCAACGGAGGGAAGGACGGCAAGGTAAAAGCAGCGCCCGTTCGGGTCTGCATGTGGTTGGTTTGATTGGGGAATTTGTCCACTCACCACGAACCACCTGCGGCTGTCCACCCGATTTTCCCCATGTTTTCAATGCTTCGGGAGCCGTCAGGGGCAAAGCGGAGCGGAGAGCGGGCCATGCCGACACGCGATGACAGTCTGAATGTCCGGCCCGGACGCATCCGGCACGGCAATCAGGGCGCACGACCGAAATCCTTCGTCGGCGAGGTCATGCGGGCCGCGAAGAGAGCCGGTCATACCGGCACCCGCTTCGGAGCGAAGGGCAACGGCGGAGGTGGTTCCCGCTTCGGGCGGGGCCGACGCGCGGCGCTGTCCATGAGGATGCGGAGCAATGGCCGCCGTGTCGTGGTCAAGGCGCGTGTCGTTCGCCAGCAGGGCACACGCTTCCGCTCGGCACCGCTCGCCCGGCACATCGCTTATCTCAGACGAGAGGGCGTGACCCGCGACGGCGCCAAGGCTCATCTGTTCGATGCTGGCTCCGACGAAGCGGACAGCAAAGCGTTCGCGGAACGCGGCAAAGACGACCGTCATCATTTCCGCTTCATCGTCTCCCCCGAGGATGCCGCGAAGATGGAAGATCTGCGAGGCTTCGCGCGCGAGCTGATGCAGGACATGGAGCGCGACCTGGGCACAAAGCTGGACTGGGTCGGGGTGGATCACTGGAACACCGACAACCCGCACGTCCATATCCTAGTGCGCGGCATCGCCGACGACGGCAAGGATCTGGTGATCAGCCGTGCCTATATCAGCCAGGGGCTGCGCGACCGTGCGGCAGAACGGGTGACGCTGGAGCTTGGCCCGCGCAGCGAGCAGGAAATCCGCACCGCCCTGGAGACCGAGATCGGCGCCGACCGCTGGACCAGCCTCGATCGCGCGTTGCAGGACATCAGCGACGAGCGCGGCGGCATCGTCGATCTGCGGCCGGGCGCGGGTGCTGAAGATCCGGAATTGCGGCGCCTGCTGGTCGGAAGGGCGACCAAGCTGGAAGGGCTCGGCATGGCCGAGCGCGTCGGCGTGGCGCGCTGGACCCTCAAGCCGGGGCTGGAGGCCACGCTGCGCGATCTTTCGATCCGGGGTGACATCATCAAGACCATGCACCGCGCCATGTCCGGCGGCGGGACGGAGCCCGACATCGCGGGCTTCGCGATCCACGGTGAGAAGCTGGCCGATCCCGTCATTGGTCGGCTGGTGGAGCGCGGGCTGGATGACGAACTGAAGGGCTCGGGCTACGTGGTGATCGCCGGGACTGACGGGCGGACGCACCATGTCCGCTTCCCCGATCTGGATCTGACCGGCGATGCAAGGACCGGTGCGATCGTCGAGACCCGGAGCTGGGAGGACGCGAAGGGCATGCAGCGCCTGTCGCTGGCAACGCGCTCGGACTTCGCGCTGGCCGAGCAGGTGACAGCGCCGGGTGCGACCTGGCTCGATCGGCAGCTGCTCGCCAAAGACCCGGCCTTGGCCAATGCGGGGTTCGGCGCGGAGGTCCGCGAGGCGATGGCACGACGGATCGACCATCTGGCATCCGAGGGGCTGGCCCGGCGGCAGGGCGAGCGCGTTACGTTCGTGCCCGACCTGATCGGCACCCTGCGTAGCCGCGATATCGATCAGGCGGCGGCCAGATTGGCGGCGCAGACCGGGTTGGAGCACCGGCCCGCGAAGGACGGCGAGATCGTCTCGGGAGTCTATCGCCAGAGGGTAGTCCTGTCCTCGGGGCGGTTCGCGATGGTTGATGACGGCTTGGGCTTCCAGCTCGTGCCGTGGCGTCCGGCGCTGGAGCAGAAGCTCGGACGGCAGGTTTCCGGCACCCTGTCGCCGGGTGGATCGGTGGACTGGAATTTGGGGCGGAAGCGCGGGCTCGGGATTTGATAGCGGGCTAACGTGAAATCGGAATCTGAGCCGCCTCTATAGTGGAAGAGACTTGACACCACTGGAACGATTAATAGGAATCTCGAACAGAGCAGCACCCGAAATGCGAGAGATGAGTTGTTCCAGATCAGGCCAGCGCCATATCAGCACTGAGGCCGTCTGATGAAGCGGGGTCTTTTGGTATGCGGGAGCAAAGACAAATCCACGCAAATTAGCCCGTCGGAAGGCTTCTCGCTCTGGTTTGTTCTTATAGATCCGGCCGTCCCCGGTCATCACGATCCAAACGTCTGAGGATTCGCCCAACATCGATATCCATTCCAGATCGCTCGCGTGACGTCCACAGGGGAGATCCGCAATATGATCGACCGAATGGCCGAGGTGCTGGACGAAGCCGTTCAGCGTTCGCGCCAGAACCGGCGACGTGCAGTTGTCGAAGAAGACTCTCACGCCGCCAGAGCGGAAGCCGCGAGTTGCTTCTGGAATGCAACTGCCCGCTTGACGGCGCGTACAGGGACATCCCAAACGCGGGCCGCATGTTCAACGGAACCTTCGGCAATCGCGGCGTTTGCAAGCTGTTCTGCCGGCACAGAAGTTTCGTGCTCGATCGGCTTGCCGAAGGAACGGTGAGGATCGATCAAGACGCCAGCTTTTTGACCCTGTGGCCACCAAAGGTTGGGGAGCTTGTCGGTAAATTCGATATCACGAAGGCTTTCTCGAACAATACGCGCGAACGCATATTGGTTGCGGAAGAGATCGAGGCATTGAGGCTCGATCTCTGGGTCTTCGTTCGCGATCTGAAGGAACACGGACCGACCATCGGTTTTGAGCCATTCAGTCGAAAGGGGACGTTCCCCGACAATCGACTGGGCGATCTCGATTGCCCGACGAACCCGTTGCGGGCTCAGGCCAGCCTCAATAAACTCGGACGCGACGCGCGCTTCCAGCATGTCGCGGAAACCAAGGTAAACCTTATCGTCGCCCAGATCCACTTGGGGGTGCCAAAGAGGTTGGTAGCGGCGTTCACCGATCTGATATCCATGTAACCAGCGCCGCAGTTTCCCTGGCCGCACCCCGATCAGGAGACCAGCTTCAGCAGGCGTATAAAGCCCGATTCCCAGCAGTGTTTGTGTTGCCTGATTCACGTCAGTCACTTTCTCTCCTTTGCGGAGTATGCGCGGAAAACGGCTTCCTGTCACCGGCCTTGGACGTATGGGCTACGACCGCCGGGCCATATCGTGCGCCCGAGGTGAGCGAAATCGTATCTTCGATAATTTAATTCTCTATGGGCGAATAATATTCTTGACGGGACGGCGCGATCCAGCTTATCTGAGTTTGTCAGCAACTGAGGGGTATCTGTCATTATTGGGGTCGCTTGCGACCCGTGGGGAGCGGAAGCTCCCTCCCATCCGTCAGCGTCAGTCGGCGCAGACGGGGGCGCGGCCCGGAGGAAGCCGCGCCCTGTAGGATAATCGGGCTTAAAGCGTTGTCACCCGCGCAATCCGTCTCGGCGGGCCGCCACAATTCCGTGGCGGTGATGGAGAGCAAGCCGATGAGTGATCGGTCAGGTGTTGACAGGCAGCGTGGGGTTTCTAAGCGGGCACAGTCGAAAGTGACATTTTGGCGCTTTTTCTGTAATCCGCTCGTGTTGAAGGCGGTCATCGCAGTGGCTCAGATGATACCCGAGCTTCTGCGGTTCGTTGAGAGGCAGTGAGACCCAAGGCCCGATAATCCAACCTTTAGTCTCTAATCAATCAGGAGGAAGGCAATGATAGGAGACGCTCTGCGCATGATCCGAGTCTTCCATGATCTTTCGCAAAAAGATGCGGCGGAGAAACTTGAAATCGCGCCGTCGTTCCTTTCTGAAATCGAGAAGGGAAAGAAAAAACCAACGCTTGATTTGCTAAAACGCTATGCAAACGAGTTTAAGATGCCCGTCTCCTCGATTATGTTTTTCTCAGAGGAGATGGCTAATGCCTCGAGGTCAGAAAAACTTAGGTTAACTGTTTCTTCCAAGGTGCTCTCACTGTTGCAGATGGTCGCAGCTCGGGCGGGCAAGGACGCTGCCTGATGCCCCGTATGTCGCCGAAGAGGCACCCGCTCAATCAATCAAGGCTGTTTCGGATTCGCTCCCGGCGCCGATTGGCTGATGTGCTTGGCATAACGCCGCCGCTTCTCGAATCGGTTTTGGCGGTGGAACGCCCATATAGCGAACGTTCTGTGGAAACGGGTAGTGGTGAAAAGGTAAAAGTGCGAGAAATTCAGGAGCCGCGTGGCGCGCTGCGGCCGATTCATGAGCGGGTGGCCACGCTACTTTCTCGAATTGATCCCCCTGATTTTCTGTTTTGTCCGGTAAAACGCCGCTGTTATGTCTCCAATGCCGCTCATCACGTTGGCTCCAGGCACGTATCAACTCTTGATATAAAGACCTATTTCCCAGCTACGCCTGAACACCGAGTTTTTTGGTTTTTCAATCATGTTCTCCAGTGCGAAAGAGATGTGGCATCCATTCTTGGGCGATTGCTTACAGTGAATGGTCATCTTGCGACAGGAAGCCCCGTCAGCCCAATTCTGTCATTCTTTGCATTCTATGACATGTGGAACAGCATTGCTCGTGTAGTCGTCGAGAACGGCTGCAAGCTGTCTGTTTACATAGATGATATTACTATTTCAGGGGGCGTGGTACCAAACTGGTTGCTTTGGGAAGTTAAAAGGCAGATTCACTCGCGCGGGCTAATTTACCATAAAGAACATAGATATTATCAAGGAGTTTCTGAGATAACGGGGGTTATTGTTCAGAACGGTGGTCTAAGCCTGCCAAATAGGCAGCATCAAAAAGCCTATTTATTGCAAAAAGAATTGCGAAGACAGGCAGATGTAGAGGCGAGGGGCGTCCTTGAACGAAGGATTAAAGGTATGTCTGCACAAAGAAAGCAGATAGAAGGCATGATTATCTAAAAATTGTAACGACAACACTGAAATGTCGGGGCGCAACGTTCGGCACGCGACCGTTTTGCCGCCGCGTGGCCTTCCGCACCGTCGGAATAGACATGGGCATGGTAGCTGCCGGTGGGCGCTATCGGGCGGGTGGTGTCGATTCATGTTCATTCCCTGCGAATAGACCGTCCGTTTATTATCCGCTCCCGTCCGGCGGCCCGAGGCGCTTTAATTAGGCCTTGAGTATCGGGAAATCGAGCCGTTTCGTCGATTCCTATCATGAACCAGACCAAGATTCTCTGGGGTTCGGTGTTCGCTGTCGGCACCGTGATCCTCGCCTTCACCTGGGCCGCGACGCAATGGACCGCGTGGCGGCTCGGCTTCCAGCCGCAGCTTGGTGGTCCGTGGTTCACGTTGCTCGGCTGGCCGGTCTATTACCCGCCGGAGTTCTTCTGGTGGTGGTTCGCCTACGACGCCTATGCTCCGGACATCTTCGCCACCAGCGGTTATATCGCGGCGGCGGGCGGGATCGCCGCCGTCATCGTGGCGATCACGATGGCGGTGTGGCGTGCCCGCGAAAAGAAACGCGCCACCACCTATGGTTCGGCACACTGGGCCGACTCGCGCGAGATGCGTCGTGCCGGGCTGCTCGTGCCCGATGGCGTGGTGCTGGGCCGCTCGGCCGATGCCTATCTCCGTCATGACGGGCCGGAGCATGTGCTGTGTTTTGCGCCGACCCGTTCGGGCAAAGGTGTCGGGCTGGTGGTGCCGACGCTGCTGACCTGGCCGGGCGCGGCCATCGTCCACGACATCAAGGGCGAGAACTGGACGCTGACCGCCGGCTGGCGCTCCCGCTTCGGCCGGGTGCTGCTGTTCGATCCGACCAACCTTGCCAGCGCCGCCTATAACCCGCTGCTGGAGGTCCGGCGCGGCGAGCGGGAGGTCCGCGACGTGCAGAACATCGCCGATGTGCTGGTCGATCCCGAGGGGGCGCTGGAAAAGCGCAACCATTGGGAAAAGACCAGTCACGCCCTGCTGGTCGGCACCATTCTGCATGTCCTCTACGCCGAGGAGGACAAGACCCTGGCCGGGGTGGCCAATTTCCTGTCCGACCCAAAGCGCGCGATCGAGACCACGCTGCGTGCCATGATGACCACGCCGCATCTTGGCAAAAAGGGCGTCCATCCCGTGGTTGCCAGTTCCGCGCGGGAACTGCTGAACAAGAGCGACAACGAGCGCTCCGGCGTGCTCTCCACCGCCATGTCGTTTCTGGGCCTCTATCGCGATCCGGTCGTGGCACATGTGACCCGGCGCTGCGACTGGCGCATCCGTGATCTCGTCGCCGGCAGCCATCCGGCCACACTCTATTTGGTGGTTCCGCCTTCGGATATCAGCCGCACCAAGCCGCTGGTAAGGCTGGTGCTGAACCAGATCGGCCGTCGGCTGACCGAGGAACTGGAGGCGAAGCGGCGTCATCGGTTGCTGCTGATGCTCGATGAGTTCCCGGCGCTGGGACGGCTGGATTTCTTCGAGAGTGCGTTGGCCTTCATGGCGGGCTACGGCATCAAGAGTTTCCTGATCGGCCAGAGCCTGAACCAGATCGAGAAAGCGTATGGCCAGAACAACTCGATCCTCGACAACTGCCATGTCCGGGTCAGCTTCGCGACCAACGACGAACGGACCGCCAAACGGGTTTCCGATGCGCTCGGCACCGCGACCGAGATCCGGGATGCGAAAAACTATGCCGGGCATCGGCTGTCGCCGTGGCTCGGGCATCTGATGGTGACGCGCCATGAAACCGCGCGGCCGTTGCTGACGCCGGGCGAGATCATGCAGCTTCCTCCTGACGAGGAACTGGTGCTGGTCTCCGGCTGTTCTCCGATCCGGGCGAACAAGGCGCGGTATTTCGAGGATGCCGAACTGGCCGCGCGCATCCTTCCGCCGCCCCGGTTCGAGCCGCCGCCGTCCCCGGCGGGAACGCCGCCCATAGAGCCGCAGCCGTCAGGGGACTGGGCCGACGTGGTGCAACCGGCGACGCCAGACAGCGGGGACGACGACCTAGCCAATAGCGGTATCCGCCGCGAGCCGGAGTTGCCGGAACAGGAGGAGGTGGCACCGGAGCCGAGAAAGCCGGTGCATGAGTTCGAGCCGCCGGAGGATGAGCCTGAAGATGACAGGACACGGGCGCAGACCTTGCGGCGCGGGGCGCGTGCCTACGCGCGGCAGGTCTCGCTCGATCCCGGCGACCGGATGGGGCTATGACCGCGATACGGATCAAGCACACTGTCCGGCTACCCGCCGATCTCAGCGCGCGGCTGGCCGACTACGCCGCCCGCAAGAAGGTGCCGCAAGCGCTGATCGTGGAGACGGCGCTGACGTCATTTCTGTCGCCGGACGGGCCGGAGCGACTTGAGGCCGCGCTGGCCCGGCGGCTGGACCGGATGACGCGGCAGTTGGAACGTATGGAGCGACGTGTGACGATCGCCAATGAATCGCTGGCCGTGTTCGTGAAGTTCTGGCTCACCAGCACGCCGCCATTGCCCGACGCTGCTCTGGCTGCGGCGCAGAGCAAGGGGCGGGAGCGGTATGACGGCTTTGTCGAGGCTGTCGGCCGCAGGCTCGCGCGCGGGACGACGCTGGATGACGAGGTCAGGCTGGATATTCCGGCGGACGGTGATGGCCAGGATCTCTGACGCTCTGATCGGGACAGTCTGGTTCCCATTCCGGAGGCGCCATCTCGAAGCCGGAGAACGTAAAGCCCGGAGCAACCATACAGGCAACGAGTACCCATGCCGCGTCAGTGTCGGCAGCCTGCCATTCTCCGGGTTCGACGCCGGCCTGAAGAACCTCACCATTGGCGAGATCCTGCCCGAGACAGCGTGTTGTCACCTCTCCGCGGGACCATGTGTGCAGGCATAATGTGCCGCCAGCCTGATGCAGCCAGATCTCGGTCGCGTCGATTCTATGCCAGTGCGAGCGCTGACCGCGCTCCAGAAGGTAGTAGATGAGCGACGCATGTCCGCGCTCGTCGGCGTCGGCGGCCCGATCCCGCCAGGTCTCGCGATACCAGCCGCCTTCCGGATGGGGAACGAGTCCAAGCCTGTCTATCATGTCCTGCGCGATCATGTGTTTTCCGCTTCTCAATGGAAGTTACGGGATTTCACGAAAATGGGGGTGTCGGAACAATCCGTTTCCGCGGTCGCATCTCCTGCCGACCGGTTCCCGACATCCGCGAGCAGGGGAGAGCGATCCATGATCTCCAGCGCGATGAGATGCACGACTTCCCCCTCTTTCTGGAGCCGTCCCTTCACCGCCAGCATGGTCGCGGACAGAACGATGGAGCGGAATTTCTCGAAGATGTCCGGCCAGACGATGACATTCAGCGTCGCGGTTTCGTCCTCCAGCGTCAGGAAGATCACGCCCTTTGACGAGCCGGGACGCTGGCGGACCAGCACGATCCCGGCGGCGGTCAGGCGCTTGCCGTCTCTGGATGCCACAGCCGCACGGCAGGTCAGGATATTGTCTTGCCGGAGATCGTCGCGCAGGAAGGCAACGGGGTGAGCGCGCAGGGTCAGGCCGACGCGGTTATAGTCCCGGGCGACTTCGGCACCCGCCCGCATGGGCCGGAGCAGCACGTCCGGCTCCTCCGTCTCGCGCGTGACGTCGGCCGCAGCGAAAAGCGGCAGCGGTTCGTCCCGCAATGCCTTGATGGCCCATAGCGCCTCCCGCCGCGCCAGCCCGAAGGCCTCCCGAAAGGCGTCGGCCTCGGCCAGCGTTACCAGAGCCTCCTGCGGCACGGCGGCACGGCGCCATAGATCGTCGATCGAGGCGAACGGGCGACTTCGTGCGGCGACGATCGCGGCCGCGTGGCTATTCGCCATTCCCTTGACCAGACTCAGGCCCAGCCGCACAGGGAAATTACCCTGGTCGTTTTCCTCGCCTTCCAGATTGCTGTCCCAGCGAGACGCGTTGATACAGACCGGTCGAACTTCAATCCCATGAGCGCGAGCATCGCGGACGAGTTGCGCGGGGGCATAGAAGCCCATGGGTTGCGAATTGAGGAGTGAGGTCAGAAACACATCCGGGTGCCGGCATTTCAGCCATGACGAGGTGTAGGCGAGGATCGCGAAACTGGCGGCGTGGCTTTCCGGAAAGCCATAGGAGCCGAAGCCTTCGAGCTGCTGATAGATCCGCTGGGCGAATTCCTCCGGGTAGCCCTTCCGCGTCATCCCTTCCAGCAACCGGGTCTGGAAGTGCGACACCGTGCCGGTGTTCTTGAAGGTCGCCATCGCCCGGCGCAGCCCGTCCGCTTCGGCGGCGGTGAAATCGGCGCAGACCATCGCGACCTGCATCACCTGCTCCTGGAAAAGCGGCACGCCCAGCGTGCGCTTGAGCACCTCTTCCAGTTCCGGCGTCGGATAATCCGGCTCTTCCAGCCCCTCCCGGCGGCGCAGATAAGGATGGACCATGTCTCCTTGTATCGGACCCGGTCTGACAATCGCGACCTCGATCACCAGATCGTAATAGGTCCGGGGTTTCAGCCTCGGCAACATCGACATCTGGGCGCGGGATTCGATCTGGAACACGCCGATCGTATCGGCCTTGCGGATCATCGCATAGGTGCGCGGGTCCTCGGCCGGGATGGTCTGGAGCGTGAAATGCTGGCCCTTGTGCGCGGCCAGCAGGTCCAAACCCTTTTTCATGCAGGTCAGCATGCCAAGGGCCAGGATATCGACTTTCATGAATTTCAGGGCATCGATATCGTCCTTGTCCCATTCGATGATCTGACGGTCATCCATCGCGGCCGGTTCGATCGGCACCAGTTCGTCGAGCCTGTCACGGGTCAGCACGAAGCCGCCGGGATGCTGAGAGAGGTGGCGGGGCACGCCGATCAGGCAGCGCGCCAGATCCAGCGTCAGGCGGATACGCCGGTCGGAGAGATCAATTCCCGTCTCGGCGAATTTCTCCGCATCGACATTGCGTGACCAGCCCCAGATCTGCTTGCTCAATAGTGCGATGACATCTTCCGGCAGGCCCATCACCTTGCCGACGTCGCGCAGCGCGCCCTTGGCGCGATAACGGATCACCACGGCGGTCAGCGCGGCACGATCGCGTCCGTAATGGTCGTAGACCCACTGGATGATCTCCTCGCGGCGCGCATGTTCGAAATCAACGTCGATATCAGGTGGCTCAGCCCGTTCTTCGGAAATGAACCGCTCGAACAGCAGCGTGGTGCGCGAGGGATCGATGGCGGTAATGCCGAGCACGAAACACACCGCGCTGTTGGCAGCCGAGCCGCGTCCCTGACAGAGGATGTCACGCCGCCGCGCCTCCCGGACGATCGAGTGGACCGTGAGAAAATACGGTGCGTAATTCATGCGCCCGATCAGAGCGAGTTCGTGGCGAAGAACCTTTGCCACATCCGGAGGCGCGTCTGCGCCATACGTTTCCCGCGCCCCCTGCCAGGTCAACGCTTCCAGCGCCTGTTGGGGCGTCTGGCCGGGGATTTCGATCTCGTCGGGATACTGATAGGCCAGATCGTCGAGAGAAAACCGGCAACGCTCCACGATCTCCATCGCTCGATCGATCGCGTCCGGATAGCGGCCGAACAGGCGTGCCATTTCTTCCGGCGGTTTGAGATAGCGGTCGGCATGACGCTCGCGCGCGAAACCTGCCCGGTCGATCGTCGTGCCGCGCCGGATGCAGGTGACGACGTCCTGAAGGATGCGCCGGTCATGGGTGTGGAACATCACGTCGTTGGTTACGACGGTCTTCACGCCTCGCGCATGGGCGAGGTTGGCCAGTTCGTAGAGGCGCATCTGATCGTTCGGGCGGCGGCGCAGGGTGAGCGCCATATAGGCACGGTTGCCGAAGGCATCATGCAATTTCCGCAAATGCGCGGCACACTCGTCATCCGCGACATCCGGCACCAGCACGGCGAGCAGCCCTTCGCCCCACTCTAAGAGGTCGTTCCAGTGCAGCAGGCATTTCCCCTTTCCGGCCCGCGCCTTGCCGAGCGACAGTAGGCGGCACAACCGCCCATAGGCCG
Organism: Acetobacter sp.; assembly: GCF_022483985.1. Classification (NCBI taxonomy): domain Bacteria; kingdom Pseudomonadati; phylum Pseudomonadota; class Alphaproteobacteria; order Acetobacterales; family Acetobacteraceae; genus Acetobacter; species Acetobacter sp. The sequence continues at coordinate 23,759 of NZ_JAKVME010000002.1, forward strand.
CCCGATCGGTCGGATAGACCAGCACGGGCGGCGCGTCTTCCAAGTCGAGCCGACAGCCGACGACCAGCCGGATGCCGGTTTCCTTCGCCGCAATATGTGCCTGCACGATCCCGGCCATGCTGTTGCGATCCGTGATCCCCAGCGCGGAGATGCCCAGCGCCTTGGCCTGCTCGAACAACTCGATCGGTGAGGACGCGCCGCGCAGGAAGGAGAAATACGTCGTGACCTGAAGCTCGGCGTAGGGCGCCGTTCGGGCACTCATGCGAAAAGCCCATGCAGAAACCACGCCTGCGATCCGGTCTCGCCATGCTCGCCGTCACCCTCGCGGAACAGCCAGAAGCGTTCCCCGGCCGTATCTTCCACCCGGAAGTAATCGCGTGCGATCGTCAGTTCGGCGTCACCTTTCCACCACTCGCCGAAGACGCGCTCCGGCCCGTCGGCGCAGCGTACCCGATGCCGCACACCTCGCCAGATGAAGAAAACCGGCGGCTGATCGGGCAGTTCCGCCATGGCCTGCACCGGCTCGGGTCGCCCCAGAAGGCGCGTCGGGCGCGGCCATTGCACGGGCCATGTCGCCCCGTCGTCGGGGGCGAGCGCCGGCACGCGGCAGACCGACCGCTCGGGGATGTCGCTTTCCACGGCGGCGAAGCGATAAAGCGCCTCGCTCCCGATGCGATTGGCGAGCGTGTCGATCAGCCCGGCAATGTCCGCCTCTTCCTCTTCGATCAGGGACGAGACGCGCTGCCGCACTTCCATGGGCTCCGCGAGGACGGCCACCAGTTCCATGCGCTCGATGCCGAAGCCGGGGTCGATGGTCTCGATCTTTTCGCGGAGAAGGCGGGTGAGGTGCTTCGGATCGCGCACCGGCCGGGCGGTGGCGACGCGGATCGCCTGAACGGCGTTGTCTACCCGGTGCAGGAGCAGGTCGAGCTGACGCACCCCGTCGCCCCGCGCGTCCAGCCCTTCGCAGAGGACGGGGACCAGCCTGCCGATGTAACGCGCGATGGTCTCGGCGGCGCCGATCGGCTCCGCGAAGTTGCGCGCGGCGGCAACCGGATCGACCGGACGCACGGCCTGGACCGGTTCGGCGATTCGCCCATAGGCCTGATCCAGCCGCCTCTCCAGTTCCGGACCGAAGCGCAAGGTCAGCGGGCCGCGCGGCATCGTCGCCAGTTTGCCGATCCGCGAGACGCCGAGCGTCCGCAATCCGTCCACGATGGATGCGGACAGCCGCAGCGCCTCGACCGGCAGATCGGTCAGAGCGTCGGCGGTCTCGCCCTGCGGCACGACGAGGACACGACCGCGCCCGTAGCGGGCCAGCGCATGTGCCGCGCCCCAGGTGTCGGCGACAGCGGCCTTGGCCGTGAAGCCGGACTCCGCCAGCCGCCGGACGATGGCGTCGAGCATCGCCGCCTCGCCACCATGCAGATGATCCGTGCCGGTCGTTTCCAGCACGATGCCGTTCGGCTGTCCGGAAGACGAAGATGAATCCACCGCGACGATCGGCGCGATCCGCTGCTGGAACCAGAGTGAATTGCCCCGGGTTTTGTGGAGACAGAACGACCCGTAAGGTAAGAAGAATTCATGAGCAACAAATCGAAGCGTTTTCCGCCTGAATTTCGCGAGCGTGCAGCCCGCATGGTTCTGGAGGAAGAGAAGAACCATCCATCACGCTGGTCCGCGGTGATGATGATAGCGCCAAAGCTGGATATTCATCCTGACACGCTGTCAAAATGGACCCGTCTGCATGAACGTGCCAATGCGCCTGCGGTGAGTGAACTGCCAGATCGAGAGAAGATCAGGCAACTGGAGCGAGAGAACCGCGAACTGCGGCAGGCCAATGAAATCCTGCGCAAGGCGTCGGCATATTTTGCCCAGGCGGAACTCGACCGCCGGTTCAGGCCATGACACGCTTCATTGAGGAGCATCGGCAGACATATGGTGTCGGGTCAATCTGCAGGGTTCTGTCGATTGCACCATCTGTCTATTATGCTTATCGGGCGAGACAGAAAAATCCCTGTGTGCGCAGCCAGAAAGACAAAGAACTGTATCATGAAATCCGCAGGGTCTGGACCGATAATTTCTGTGTCTATGGAGCGCGCAAAGTCTGGCATCAGCTCAGACGTGAAGGTCTGGATGTCGCCCGCTGCACGGTAGAGCGGCTGATGCGCCGGATGGGACTGAAAGGCGTCATTCGTGGCAAGGGGATCAGAACCACACGGCCCGATCCGGCACGGCCCTGTCCACGGGATCTGGTGCAGCGCCAGTTTCATGCCCCAGCCCCCAACAGGCTCTGGGTTTCGGATTTTACTTACGTTTCCACATGGCAGGGCTTTGTTTATGTGGCCTTCATCATTGATGTATTCGCACGGGTTATTGTGGGCTGGCGCGTCTCGTCCACTGCCCATACCGACTTCGTACTGGATGCTCTCGAGCAGGCTCTGTGCCAGAGGCGGCCTGAGGGAAAAGTGACCCACCATTCCGACCGCGGCTGTCAATATGTGTCCATTCGCTACACGCAAAGACTGGCTGAAGCCGGACTGGTCGCCTCTGTCGGCAGTGTCGGAGATTCCTATGATAACGCCCTGGCGGAGACCATTAACGGGCTTTACAAAACCGAACTCATCTATCGGCAGGGGCCATGGAAAAACAGGGAAGCGGTTGAACTGGCAACACTTAAATGGGTCGACTGGTTCAACAATCGACGGATCCTGTCCTCCATTGGAAACATCCCCCCAGCAGAAGCTGAGGCACGCTTTTATGCACAACAGAAATCACATGCATTAGCTGCGTAGTTCAGATAAAAACGTCTCCACAAAACCCGGGGCAATTCATTGCGCGCCGCCAGATCGGCGGCCGTAACGACGCGGCGGTTGCCGTCCCGCCCGCCGAGCGCCAGCGGCGCGTCAGGCGCGGGCGCGGCGTGCCCGAGCTTCCTGCGCAGCCGCTCCGTCGGCCAGAGAGGCAGGGTGAGCGACACCAGCCGGGCCGAGCCTTCCTTTCGCATCGCATCCCCCCACCTCGAAATCCGCGCACTCCCCCGAGCGCGCACGCAGCAGCTCCAGCAGCCAGCGCGGCCGCTCTACTCCCGGAACAGGGAGAGAGGCCGATGGCAGTACCGACACCCGCCAGCGCGTGGTGCTGGCCGTGGGCTGGCCGAAATCGGCGGCCTCCGTCTGACGGCGCCAGCGGCGCAGGGCGATACCGATCGTCCCGGTTCCTTCGGCAGCAATCTGCAACCGGCGTGAGGCCGTCATCGTCAGCCGTCCGACCTCGGCGACCACGATGCCAAGCCCGCCGTGCCGCAGCCCCTCCTCGAAACAGGCCAGCGCATCGGCCTCCGATCCCGCTTCGACATGGATGACGCGCCGTGCCGCCAGACCCGCCTGATCCAGCGCGGGCGCGAAGAGGTCCTGCCGCATGACGATCCAGAGCACTTTTCCCCGTGTGCGGGCCGCGATGCCTGCGGCGAACTGCCCGGCAGCGGCGGTATTGAGCGCGTCGTTGCCCCCGCCCGCGACCTCATGCAGCGCACCAAGCGTCAGGCCGCCGCCGGGCAGCTTCCCGTCGATCTCGCGCACACCGAACGGCAGCACCGCGCGCTTGCGGTCCTTGTGCCCTTCCAGCCGGGCGATCGTTGCCTGGAGCGCCTCGACGGCCGGTCTTCTCTTCGCCGGCTTGCTGTCCTCTGCGGTGGTCATCCCGGTCCTCTGCCCTGCCTCCCCGATCACCCTCACTTGCGATGATATGTTCGTGCTTTGTTCTGGATCGGCGGCGAGAGTCAAGGCATAATTCCGTCTTCCGTGCCATGATGGCCGACGAAGCGCGGGCCGGGCCGCGAACGAGGATGGCGTAAGGTTTTGACTCCAAAGATTTCCAGTGACGCGATCACGGACGATCCGCTCGCCCGCCTCAATCCCGCCCAGCGCGAGGCCGTCACGCATGGCGCCGGAGTCGCGGCCGGATCGCCCCCGCTGCTGGTCATCGCGGGCGCCGGATCGGGCAAGACCAACACGCTGGCGCATCGGGTCGCCCATCTGATCGCCACGGGCACCGATCCGCGCCGCATCCTGCTGCTGACCTTCTCGCGGCGTGCGAGCACCGAGATGACGCGGCGCGTGGCGCGCATCTGCCGCGCCGTCCTCGGCGACAGGGCGGCGACGCTGGCCGACGCGCTGGCGTGGTCCGGCACGTTCCATGCCATCGGCGCGCGGCTGCTGCGGGAGTATGCCGAGCAGATCGGCATGGACCCGTCCTTCTCGATCCATGACCGGGAAGATTCCGCCGATCTCATGAACCTGATCCGTCATGATCTCGGCTTTTCCAAAACAGAGAAACGCTTCCCCGCCAAGGGGACGTGCCTGGCCATTTATTCCCGCGTCGCGAACTCCGGCGCACCGCTCGGCGACGTGCTGATGAAGCATTACCCGTGGTGCGCGGGATGGGAGGCCCAGTTCAGGCAGCTCTTTGCTGGTTATGTTGCGGCCAAGCAGGAGCAGGGCGTGCTGGATTACGACGATCTGCTACTGGCCTGGGCGCAGACGGTCGCGGAACCCGTTTTGGCCGCCGATCTCGGCGGGAAATGGGACCATATCCTCGTTGACGAATATCAGGACACCAACCGGCTTCAGGCCGACATCCTGCTCGGGATGAAGCCCGACGGGCGCGGGCTTACGGTGGTCGGCGACGACGCGCAGTCGATTTACGCCTTCCGCGCGGCGACGGTGCGCAATATCCTCGATTTTCCGGCGAGTTTCGTTCCCCCGGCGCGCATCGTGACGCTGGACCGGAATTATCGCTCCACGAAACCGGTCCTCGCCGCCGCCAATGCGGTGATCGGCGAGGCCGTCGAGCGCTTCACCAAAGACCTCTGGACCGAACGGGACTCAGACGAACGCCCGCGTCTCGTGGCGGTGGCCGACGACACCGCGCAGGCGGATTATATCGCGACACGGGTGCTGGAAGAGCGCGAGGGCGGCACCGCGCTGAAGGAACAGGCGGTGCTGTTCCGGGCCTCGCACCATAGCGCCACGCTGGAGGTCGAGCTGACCCGGCGCAACATCCCGTTCGTGAAGTTCGGCGGGCTGAAATTTCTGGACAGCGCGCATGTGAAGGACGTGCTGGCGATCCTGCGCTTTGCCCAGAATCCGCGCGACCGGATCGCGGGGTTTCGCGTGTTGCAGCTTCTGCCGGGCGTGGGACCGACCTCGGCGCGGCGGGTGCTGGACGCGCTGGGCGAGACCGACCGGCCGTTCGAGGCGTTGGCAGGCACGAAGCCTCCCGCCCGCAGCGGCGAGGCATGGCCCGGCTTCGTGGAGACGCTTGCGGTGCTCGGCAGTGGCAAGACCGGCTGGCCGGGCGAGATCGCCGCCGTGCGCGCCTGGTATGAGCCGCATCTGGAGCGGCTGCATGAGGATGCGACCATGCGGCAGGCCGACCTGGTGCAGCTTGAACAGATCGCCGGGGGTTATCCCTCGCGGGAGAAGTTTCTCACCGAACTGACGCTCGACCCGCCGGACGCGACTTCCGATCAGGCGGGGGTGCCGCTGCTGGACGAGGATTATCTGGTCCTCTCGACCATCCATTCCGCCAAGGGGCAGGAATGGAAGAGCGTGTTCGTGCTGAATGTGGTGGATGGCTGCATCCCGTCGGACCTTGCCACCGGCGAGCGCGACGACATCGAGGAGGAACGCCGCCTGCTCTATGTCGCCATGACGCGGGCGAAGGACTCCCTCGACCTCATGGTGCCGCAGCGTTTCTACGTCCATGGCCGAGGGCTGGGCGACCGGCATGTCTATGCGACGCGGACTCGTTTCATTACGCGGGAGATGCTGCCACTGTTCCACCAAATCGCGTGGCCGGTCGTGGCGCCGGAGGAGCAGGCCCGGCAGGAGGCGGTGAAATCCGTGCGGATCGACATGGGCGCGCGGCTGCGCTCTATGTGGTCGTAGGAGAACGGGCGTGTGCAATCTCTACAGCATGACGACCAGCCAGCAGGCCATCCGCGAGGCGGCCGATGTCATGAACGACCGCACGGGCAATCTTCCGCGCCTGCCGGAAATCTGGCCGAACACGATGGCGCCGATCGTGCGGAATGCCGCTGACGGGCGTGAACTGGTCATGGCGCGCTGGGGCATGCCGACACCCCCCGGTGCGCTCAGGGGCCGGAAGGTCGATCGGGGTGTGACCAATATCCGGCATACGGTCTCGCCATGGTGGAGGCGCTGGCTGGGTGTGGAACATCGCTGCCTCGTGCCGCTGACGGCCTTCGCCGAGCCGGAGCGTCTGCCGGACGGCAAAACCCGGCAGAAATGGTTCGCCCGCGCCGACGGCGAGGAACTGGCGTTCTTCGCGGGGATATGGTGTCAATGGTCCTCCGTCCGCAAGCTGGCGGATGGAGAGACGACGGACGATCTGTTCGGCTTCCTGACCACCGACGCCAATCGCGAGGTTGCCGCCGTTCATCCGAAGGCGATGCCGGTGATCCTGACCCAGCCTGGGGAGTTCGACACATGGATGGAAGCGCCGGTGGCGGAAGCTCTGCGGCTTCAGCGGCCGCTACCGGATGAGGCGCTGATCATGGCGGCAGCGCCTTCGGCCGATGGGTGATGTCGGCAATCGGGGGGTAAGCGGGCTGTCTGCTTCGAAACACAACCCACCCGCGAGCAGACATATTCGCTAATTCCAAGGCTGTTTTTATCGCCGCGCCCGCCGGGATGCGGCTTTTGAAACGGGTCTGTCAGAAACACATTCCTGACGCTCTGCCCATGATGCTTCATTCTGGTGAGGGATGAAGATTTTAAGCCAAAAATTTAGCCATAGGGAGACGCAGATTTACCTTGAAATCGGTTTGGCCATCGGTCTAAGAAAGCTTGCTGTTTATGAAAACAGTATCAGTTCTTTATGAGGGTGAGCAGATATGATTAGCCCCGGACTAGGCTTAGGCTTTGGTATACACGCTGAAGTCACAAAAGAAATGTTTAATATGATGCCGAGAAGAGACCAAAACACTCTTCTTCAGAGGATATACGACAAAGGGTACACTGCCAAGGAAACTGGCGGTTTCTTCGGAATTCCGACCCCTACTGTCTACTCTAGAATCGATGCCCATAGAGGGCGTCAGGGCAATCCGGAGCCTGCTACCTGATCGAAATTTTTTATGAACTCCTCTTTTGGGAGAACCTTGAAAGGAGAGTTCATTACACGACAAATTGCCACTCATCTTGAGTGGCAATTTGTCGCGCAGAAAAGCATATCAGTTTCAAAAAGCTTAGGACTAACGCCCGCTCCGGCGATAAGGTCAAAGGTTGCGTTCGTCGGAATACTGTTTCCGGTGGGCCTCCTTCTTGACCCACTCTTGCGCTCCGCGCCGTTCTTGCACCCAGTCTTCCGTCGCTTTTGCTCAGCCCGTTCTTTTTACTAAATGTTGCCCGCCCCACTCCATCAGCCAAATCGGCAAACTGAACCGCCCCGGGATTAGCGCCAGCTCATCCCCGCAGTCCGCTTCAGGGAAGCAAGGAGCGACGTTCGGGCGTCCGCAAAGACGGCGGTTCCGGAAACCGTAGGAGCGCCCCTTCGTCCCGTCACCGCCCAAACGGCAGCCCACCCCTACGCAAGTTCTTCTATCCCGGCGCCCTACGGCCCCAGAGACTTGTTGCGCTCCCGTGTTTCTGCCTCTTTTTAATCAACCCCGCTGATCCACAGCCTCTCACGGGAGGCCAATCGCGGGGTTCATAGTGTCCGTCGCTCCCTTCCGTTCCGAAGCCATCGCCCGAGGCATGCGCATGCTGCGCACCGCGCTCGGCCCGGCGATTGCCGGGCATCTCGATGATCCGTCGATCGTCGAGGTGATGCTCAATCCCGACGGTCGGTTGTGGATCGACCGACTGGCCGGCGGGATGGAGGACACCGGCACCCGGATCGCACCTGCCGATGCCGAGCGGATCGTCCGCCTGATCGCCCATCATGTCGGGGTCGAGGTGCATCCCGGCAGCCCGCGCGTCTCGGCCGAACTGCCGGGAAGTGGGGAGCGGTTCGAGGGGTTGGTGCCCCCTGTGGTGGCTGCACCGTGCTTCGCCATCCGGCGTCCGGCGGTCGCGGTGTTCTCGCTTGACGATTATGTGGCTGCCGGCATCATGACCGCCGCACAGGCAGAGTTTCTGCGCGGCGCCGTCGGCGAGCGGAAGAACATCCTGGTCGCCGGCGGCACCTCCACCGGCAAGACCACGCTGGTCAACGCCCTGCTGGCCGAGATCGCACAGACCGGCGACCGGGTGGTGCTGATCGAAGACACGCGCGAATTGCAATGCACGGCCCCTAATCTGGTCGCCCTGCGTACCAAAGACGGCGCCGCCTCGCTCTCCGACCTGGTGCGCTCTTCGCTGCGCCTGCGCCCCGACCGGATTCCGATCGGCGAAGTGCGCGGAGCGGAAGCGCTCGACCTGCTCAAGGCCTGGGGCACCGGCCATCCCGGCGGTGTCGGCACCCTGCACGCGGGGTCCGCTATCGGGGCGCTGCGTCGGTTGGAGCAGTTGATCCAGGAAGCCGTCGTCACTGTCCCGCGCGCCCTGATCGCCGAGACCATCGACGTGATCGCGGTGCTGTCCGGGCGCGGCAGCGCGCGTCGGCTGGCCGAACTCGCCACGGTCCGGGGCCTGACCCTGGAGGGCGATTACATCCTCACACCCGCCGGAGATCCGTCATGACCCGCATGATCACTGTGCGCCGCCATCTCGCCATGGTCGGCTCGACTCTGTCGCTCGCCCTGCTGTCGGCCCCGGCCTACGCGGCAGGCTCGAACATGCCCTGGGAAGAACCGCTCAACCAGATCCTGGAATCCGTGCAGGGGCCGGTGGCGCGCATCGTGTCGGTGATCATCATCACTGTAACCGGCCTGACCCTGGCCTTCGGGGAAACCTCTGGCGGCTTCCGCCGTCTGGTGCAGATCGTCTTCGGCCTGTCGATCGCTTTTGCGGCGTCCAGCTTCTTCCTGTCCTTCTTCTCCTTCGCGGGCGGGGCGCGGACCTGATGGAGCCCGACGCCATCCCCGGCTTCACCGCCCCGGTGCATCGCGCTCTGATCGAGCCGATCCTGCTCGGCGGAGCGCCGCGCACGGTGGCCATCGTCAACGGCACACTGGCCGCCGCGATCGGGCTCGGCCTGCGGCTGTGGATCGCAGGCGGGATCTTCTGGTTGGTGGGTCATTTCGCCGCCGTCTGGGCGGCAAAACGCGATCCCGCCTTCGTCGACGTGGTGCGACGGCATCTGCGCTATCCCACCCATCTGGTCGGGTGAGGGCGCGATGATGAACCTCGCCGAATACCGCCATCGCCGCGACCGGCTGGCCGATTTCCTGCCCTGGGCGGCGCTGGTCGTCAAAGGCGTGGTGCTGAACAAGGATGGCGCCTTCCAGCGCACCGCGCGCTTTCGCGGTCCCGACCTAGACTCCTCGACCGCCTCCGAACTGGTCGCCATCACGTCGCGGCTAAACAACGCCCTGCGCCGGCTCGGCTCCGGCTGGGCGCTCTTCGTCGAGGCACAGCGCCGGCAAGCGCGCGGCTATCCGTCCGGCCCGTTTCCCGATCCCGCGTCCGAACTGGTGGATGCGGAGCGCCGGGCACAGTTCGAGGAAGAAGGCGCGCATTACGAGAGCCGTTATTTCCTGAGCCTGGTGTGGCTGCCGTCGGCGGACGATGCCGCCCGCGCGGAAGCGTGGCTCTACGAGAACCGCGCCCGCGGCGGCTCGGACTGGCGGGCGGTGGTCGCGGGTTTCATCGACCAGACCGACCGGGTGCTGGCCTTACTCGACGGCTTCATGCCGGAAGCCGACTGGCTCGATGACGGCGAAACCCTGACCTATCTCCATTCCTGCATCTCGACGCGCATGCAGCGGGTGCGGGTGCCGGAAATCCCGATGCATCTCGACGCCATCCTGGTGGACGAGGAACTGACCGGCGGTCTGGAGCCGCGCCTGGGTGACGCCCATCTGCGCATGCTCACCATCACCGGTTTCCCGACCCAGACCTGGCCGGGGCTGCTCGACGAGCTGAACCGGCTGGCCTTTCCCTATCGCTGGTCGACGCGGGCGATCTGCCTCGACCGCACCGATGCGACCAGGGTGCTGGGCAAGATCCGGCGGCAATGGTTCGCCAAGCGCAAATCCATCATGGCCATCCTCAAGGAGGTGATGACCAATGAGGCCTCGGTGCTGCTGGATTCCGATGCCGCCAACAAGGCTGCCGACGCCGATGCGGCGTTGCAGGAACTCGGCACCGATCAGGTCGGCCAGGCCTATGTCACCGCCACCGTCACGGTGTGGGACGAGGATCCCATCATCGCCGCCGATCGGCTGCGGCTGGTGGAGAAGACCATCCAGGGCCGCGACTTCACCTGCATGCGCGAGACGGTGAATGCGCTCGAAGCCTGGTTCGGCAGTCTGCCGGGCCATGTCTACGCCAATGTCCGCCAGCCCTGCGTTTCGACCCTGAACCTCGCGCACATGATCCCGCTCTCCGCCGTGTGGGCGGGGCCGGAGCGTGACGGGCATTTCGACGCGCCACCGTTATTTTATGCCCGTACTGAAGGCTCGACCCCGTTCCGCTTTGCACTCCACGTCGGAGATGTCGGCCACACGCTGATCGCCGGGCCGACCGGGGCCGGCAAGTCGGTGCTGCTGGCCTTCATGGCGATGCAGTTCCGTCGCTATGCAAACGCCCGGATCTTCGCCTTCGATTTCGGCGGCTCGATCCGCGCGGCGACCCAGGCAATGGGCGGGGACTGGCACGATCTCGGCGGCGCGCTGGCGCAGGACGGGAACGATCCCGTCGCGTTGCAGCCGCTGGCGCGGATCGACGAGCCGGGCGAACGGGCCTGGGCGGCGGAGTGGGTGGCGAGCCTGCTGGAGCGCGAGGGCGTCACTGTCGCGCCCGATCTCAAGGAGCATCTGTGGTCGGCACTGACCTCGCTGGCCTCGGCCCCGGTTGCGGAACGCACCATCACCGGCCTGTCGGCGCTGCTCCAGTCGCTGGCCTTGAAGCAGGCATTGCAGCCCTACTGCGTTGGTGGCCCGTGGGGCAGTCTGCTCGATGCTGAGCACGAGCGGCTGGGCGTCGCCGATATCCAGGCCTTCGAGATCGAGGGGCTGATCGGCTCACGGTGGAACTGCCTGCCGCGGTGCATCGCGATCTGGTCGAATACGGGCGCCTGTTGGCAAGTGAGAGCGGTCAGGCCGAAATCGTGCCGGCAAAGCTGATCCCACCGATGCTTTCACGCTTCATGGAAGGGGATAGGGCCTTTTCCAAAGCCAGACGTCTTCGAATCAGCGCTGCCGAACAAAATCGCGGATAAAGGCAACGAAACGGCCCGTAACCGCATCTTGGCGATCGGCATCCCAGCCGAGGCGAATGGGCAGGTGGGCATCACGTTCCCGAAGCGGTCTGAAAATGACGCCTGGAAAGCCTCGTTCCGCCTGACTCTGGACGGCAAGCGTCATGCCATATCCTGCGCTCACCAGCGCGAAAACGGATTGCTTTCCCGCAGGATGCGTTTCGATGGTCACATCCGTGCCAAGAATCTTCGTATAATGGTCCCTTACGCTATGATTGCGCCCCCAGTCCTGGACCAAGAAAATCTCATTTTGCAATTGTCCCGGCGTAATACTCTGATATCGATGCAAAGAATGTTCGCTCGACAGCGCTACCATCAAGCTCTCGCTGCAAAATGGAAGTGTTTCAATCGCTTCTGATTTAGCAAAAGGCGTAGAAAAAATCACGTCCACTCGACGACGAAACAAGGCGGATCGAAGATCGCATGTTCCCATCTCGTAAAAAATTACTCTTATATCAGGATTTTTCGACTTCCAGACCGATAGGGCAAGCCTGAACTGGACACCAACCGGAGGGAGTAGGGTACCGATCCGAACGATACCACGGCGACCTGCTCCAAGCATTTGGCATAAGGTCCTGACTTCGTCCAGATCATCAAGCAGGGTGACGATTCTTTGGAATAGCAAGTCACCAGCTACTGTCAGGCGAACACCGGCGTGGCTTCGCTCCAGTAAGGTAACACCAAACTCATCTTCGAGTTTATTGATGGCGCGAGCCAATGTCGAAACCCTCACGCCGTGAAGTCCGGCAGCCCGCGTCAGGCTGCCAGCCTCTACAGCTAATCGGAAATATTCAAGATTTGCGCTGTGCATGATTTGAGCAGAGCTTTTCGAAAATTTCTTCCCCACGGACAAGAAATACGATAAGCCCGCCCAGGAAAAACAAGCCAAGCTTCCCGCGTATTCGCCTGATCATCGTGGTCACGTAGGCCTCCTTTTTCTCTGTGCTGTATTTTATGTCTTTCACTGGACTGTCATCTGCGTCACGCGCTCGGATTTTTCCTACAGTCAGGCTGCTGTGAATTTGTTCAATGATTGCGATAATGGCTCTTCCACGGTCGTGTGTACGACTGTCTTATTCCCTAAATTTAATTTCGGCTTTTACGTTGTATTTTTATCTACTTTAAATTTCCTATAGATCCTGTTGATTCCTGAATATTTGTGGCTGGTTTCTTGGATAGGCTCTCCATTTTTCTGATGAGATGATGGGCTCCAATGCGCACGCCTTCTCGCGCCGCGTCCAGATAGCCAAAGCTTGCCGTGAAATCCAGAGCGTCTGGGGTTTGCAAAGTCACGTGAGCGTAGAGAAGGCGTGATGTCGCGGCATCATAAACCTCGACCGCATAATAAACCGCACCGTAGGCCGTGCCATTTTCACCGGCTGCCTGCAGGCCAGCGTTCGCAACAAGACCCACGCTCGATAGATGAGAAAGCGTCGAGAGAACGGGGATGCTTTTTTTGACGCCTGTCAGTGTGATGTGAAAACGAAGAGTATCGGGTCCAGGCGACTGCACCAGATTATAGTCCCTTGATATTTCCTTAGGGAATATTTTGTCGATATAATCAGCGATGTAACGCTGATCTTTTCCTGATGTGTCGCCAAATTGAGCATCGTCTCCATGATATATCTCAACCGGATCAATGATTGCCGACTTATATTTGGAGAAATCAGCGTCTGAAGCGGTATATTGGTATTTAAATTCCCCTTTTTCCTTGGGGGACAATTGGGAAGAGGATTGCAAACTGGTATATTTTACCGGATCAGCGGTTGTGCATCCGTCAAGCATTAGGACAGCACCAATTCCACATAGGGCCATCAAAGCGTGTCTATAGTGCTCTATATTTAATCTGTACCACATTTTTCGTTATCCTCTGAAGATGTGCCGCTATATCTGTTGCCGATGACAGGTCGTGAAAGATGGTGAGATTTTTGAATGCGTCGACGATCATACTTTCTGTTTGGGGAGCCTTTCCCGGCGTCGTGTATTCTGTTGCAGATCAAACTGACGGTGTTGACCCTGAAGCGGGGGCTCACGGGATCGCCGAAGTGCCGCCAGCTATCGATCACCTGTTCGGAGACCTGCGGCTGACGCTTGTTGTAATCGCAACGCGTCGATGCGCTGGCTCGCGATCAGCATTGAGATTCCCGTCAGTGCACTTGCGACAGGAACGACCAGCAGTCCAAACCCAAGCCCATTGGGCACTTTGGCCGCCGTCGCCGCATCACTCACCGCGCCGACGATCACGGGGCCGAGTGCCGGTCCCAGCAGGCCGGAGCCGATCAGCACGAGGCTGGACGCCATTGCCTGCCTGCCCGGTCCGGCAACCAGATGCGCGGCGCCGAAAGACCACGGCAGCATGAAGGCGAAGGACAGCATCCCCGGCACCAGCAGGGCGATGGACAGCCAGCCGGTTCGGACAAACAGCGCCGCTGCCGTCGTCACGCTGGCGATGAGCAACAAGAAAGCGGGGGGAGCGAGCACCCGTCCCGTGCCGGAACGGACCGCGCGGTCGAAGCCCGGTCCGCCTATGGCTGTCCCGATCAGGCCCATCAGCCCTTGTAGCAGCCCGAAGGTCAGTCCGACTTCGCTGGCGGTGTAGCCGTGGGTGCGCATGAGAAAGGGGGCCGCGAAGGCATAGAACGGCGTTGCGGCGAAGCCGACGATAACCGCGCCGATGAACAGCCAACGAAACCCCGGGGATGACAACAGGTGCAGGCTTGATTGCAAAAATGGCTCTCTGTCTATTGCTTCGCGCCTGAGCGGCTGCGTGGATCGCGTGATGGCAATCGTCAACATGACGAGCAATCCGCCGATGACGCCCGCTCCCAGCAACACCGCGCGCCAGCCCAGCCTGTCGCCGATCGTTCCGCCGCCGGCGAAGCCCGCCATCGTGCCGAGCGGAATGCCCATCGAGAAAATGCCGATCGCAAGCCCACGGTGTTCGGGCCTGATCCGGCGAGCAATCAATGCATGTGCTGCGGGAGTCGCGCCAGCCTCACCGAGAGCGACGCCGAACCGGGTAACTGCCAGAAAGAGGAAACTCGCGGCGAGACTACCGAGTGAGGACATGACGCTCCAGATGAGGATGCACAGGATCAGAACACGCCTCGGCGAGCCGCGATCGGAGGCACGCGCAAGCGGCAGTGACATGAGTGCATAGCAGACAGCGAAAGCGATGCCGGTGACGAGGCCAAGCTGGGTGTCACTCAGGCCGAGCTCGCGTTTAATCGGCTCCGCGAGGATGAAGGGAAGTATCCGGTCAATCTGGCAAAGCATGTTGACGATGAGCAGGATCGACAGCAGCGCCCAGCTTTCCCGACCGGAAGCATAACTTTCCGACGACGGGACGGACGCGGGAGGCGCGCGCTCCAGAGAAGGAGACGCCCAGGGCAGGAGATCGCCCTTCATTTGACGCCCCGCGCATCGCCGGAGCCGAACACCACGCCGGTGAGCCGTTCGGACTCGACCCACAGCCTTGCGGCGACGCTCTTGTCCAGCGCGCGGGGAGGCACCTTGGCCGGGCCGGGATAGCCGCGCGTTTCACTCACCCGGTCCGGCCCGTAATACCCGCCCGGCTTCGCATCGGGCGAGGTTGCGGCGAAGAGAGTCGGCAAGGCGCCCTGCCAGACGGGTTGCGTCATTACGGGGCGCAGGAGCCGCAGAAGAACGCCGATACGCCCGTTTCTACCCGGAGCACTAGCCAGAAGATCGGTGCGGGAAAGGCCGGGATGCGCGGCCATGCTGGTTACACCCCAGCCGCTGGCCTTGCTCCGTCGCTGCATTTCAAAGGCGAACATTAGGCAAGCGAGCTTCGACTGGCCGTAGACCTGCATGGGCCTGTAGCGCCGATGTGCCTGCAGATCGTCGAAATCGATCGCCCCGCCCCGTGCGGCGATGCTCGACAGCGTGACGACGCGCGCATCCTTTCCACTTCGCAGCAGCGGCAGGAGATGGGCGGTGAGTGCGAAATGGCCGAGATAATTGGTGCCGAATTGCAGTTCGAAGCCGTCCTCGGTTACCAAGCGCTTTGGCGGGTTCATTACGGCCGCATTGTTGACGAGCAGGTCCAGGCCGTCTCTCTGATGCCGCAGCCGTGCCGCGAACGCCGCCACGGATTTGAGGCTCGCGAGATCGACTTCTTCGAAGCTGATATTCGCCGATGGAATTTCGGCGCGGATAGTAGCGACCGCCTCCATGCCCTTCTGAGGATTCCGGCCCGCGAGGATCACCTCGCCGCCCGCTCGCGTCAGTGCCCGGGCCGTCTCTAAACCAAGTCCCCTCGTGCCGGTGATGACGGCCGAGCGGCCTTTTTGCGACGGGATGTCGGATACAGTCCATCGTGTCATGATCAGCCTTTCCACAGATTCGCACTTGGTGTAAAATGACACTACACCGAGTGCGTTTTTACACCAAGGGAAATTTATGACTCAAACCAAGGATAGGAGTCCGCCCGGCGAAGGGCTGCGGGAGCGCAAACGCCGCGAAACCGCTCGACGCATCAAAGAGGCCGGAATCCGCCTGTTCATTGAGAAGGGCTATGATGCGACGACGCTTGATGACATCGCGGCGGCTGCGGACATTTCGCGGCGAACGTTCTTCTATTATTACAAGTCCAAGGACGATATTCTGCTGACCATGCAGGCGGGCACGGGCGATATTCTTGCGGCTGCGGTGAGGGACGAACCACAGGACAAGCGCCCTTTGGACGCCGTGCGCGATGCGATCGTGAAGGTTTGTGCACCGATCCCGGCTGACGAGATGATTGTCCTCGATCGGTTGATGCGCTCCAGTGACGCTGTCCAGGCGCGCAAGGCGGTCATATATATCCAGCATGAGGGGACGCTGTTCGCGGCCCTGCGTGAAAAATGGCCTGAGCCGGGTCAGGGGGCTGCTCTCAGGCTGGTTGCCATGCTTTCCATCGGGATTATGCGTCTTTCGCTCGACACCTTTAGTCGAGAGGGGGGCAAGCGCTCCCTCGTGGCGTTGGTGCGTGAAGCATTCGACGCGCTGGAGGCCGAAGTCTGATTTTCGTTGGTGGCAATTTCCGGCAGACCGAGTGCTTCATCCTGAAACTAAACATAGTTTCTAGGTTGGGGCTTTTCTCGGACAGCGGTGCGATTTTCGGAAACGGTGTCGCACGATTGGACCGATGTAGCTACCAGTTTACCGGTTATGATGTGCTTTCGTGATCTGCCCCGAGGGGTCAAAGGCGTCGGAGAGAGATGCTGACACAAATATGAGGTAGGACGCCTTTAACGAGGATATCGATAGGCTTTGCACTTTGGTATGATTGTTAGGTTATGCGGCGAGACGGGGTATCTCGCGGTCCACCAATCGCAAGTATCGTTGGCTGCCTTCCCCCGCAACCATCTGAACTTGCGATGCGAACGCATCATGAACCCCAGTCCGGAAACGGCCTGGGGTTTTCGTTTGTCCGCCTGACGCGACCGTCAGGATGCCGGCAAGGTCGCCCCGGACGTCGATCTGTAGTCCCTTGTCGGATGGCGTGAGGATGATGGCTTCGATCAGTGAGCGGATCACCTCGGCCGCCTCCTGGCGCTTCTCGCCCAGTTCGGAATGCAGCATGTCGTGCAGGCGTGCGAGTTGCCGATGATAGAACTCCGCCATCTGGGGATGGAGCAGGGGCGGGGGCGCCTCGGCGGTCGCGAGGAAGTCCGTCAGTTCCACCTTCCGGGCTTCGAGTTTCGATCCGCGTTCCTTGACCGTCTCGATGGAAATAGCTTCCGAGAGGTAGAGATCCATCAGGCGCTGGATGTCGCGTTCCACCCGCTTCAGTTCTGACTCGCTCGCGCCGATGTCGGCCGATGCCTCCATGCGCAGCCGGTTCATCTCGGTGGTGAAGGCCGTGCAGAATTCGGCGAACAGGTCGGGGTTCATGAGATGGTGGCGCAGGGCGTCGAGGACGCGGCGCTCCAGCTCCTCGCGGCGCATATTGGTCCGGTTGTCGCAGGTGCCCTTGTTGCGCGCCGTCGAGCAGCCAAGCAATGCGCCGGAGATCATGGAATAGCCGCCACCGCAGCAGCCACATTTGCTCAGGCCGGAGAACAGGTAGCGCGGGCGGCGTTTCTCGCGGAAATGATCGGGCGAGGATGTGTCGCTTGTATTCCGGCTGGCGCTGACGCTGGCCTGTCGCGCCTTGACCGCGTCCCACAACTCCTGGTCGACGATCCGCAGTTCCGGCACCTCCTGGATCACCCATTCGGATTCCGGATTGGGTCGCGCCTGGCGCTTGCCGGTATCGGGATCCTTGATGAAACGCTGCCGGTTCCACACCAGCCTGCCCACGTACATCTCATTATTGAGGATACCGGTACCGCGCAGCCGGTTGCCATTGATGGTCGAGAAGCCCCAGGCACCGCTGCCAGGGGCAGGGATGCCTTCGTCATTGAGGCGGAAGGCGATCGCGCGTGGTCCCAGCCCGGCCGCGAAATCGCGGAAGATGCGACGGACCACGTCGGCTTCCGCTGGATTGATGGTGCGGTCGCCCCGGATCGGCTCCCCATTGGCGTCGAGCCTGCGCACCACGTCATAGCCATAGGCGTTGCCGCCGCCGGACTTGCCCTGTTCGACGCGCCCGCGCAGGCCGCGATGCGTCTTCTCGGCCAGGTCTTTCAGAAACAGGGCATTCATCGTGCCCTTGAGACCGACATGCAGATGCGACACCTCACCCTCGGAGAGGGTGACGATCCGCACACCGGCATAGTTCATGCGCTTGAAGACGCCAGCGATGTCCTCCTGGTCACGGGAGAGGCGATCCATCGCCTCGGCCAGCACGATCTGGAACCGGCTGCGCTGTGCGTCCGCGATCAGCGCCTGGATGCCGGGCCGCATCAGGGAGGCGCCCGAGATCGCGTGATCGGTATACTCCTCGACGATGCTCCAGCCCTGTTTTTCCGCGTGGGTGCGGCAGACCCGAAGCTGGTCGGCGATCGAGGCATCGCGCTGGTTATCGGAGGAATAGCGGGCGTAGAGCGCGACCTTCATGACGAGGCATCCCTTACGGTCCGGAGCGGCGGCGCTGCTCCTGTTGCTGCGACCGGAACCAGTCCCGTGCCGCACGACGGGCCATGAGGCGGACCAGCGTTACCAGGCGCGGGTCGGGGGCATTGGGCCTCAGGACGAGCCGTAATTCGGGCTCGGGCGGCCGATACGCCGGGGCAATGAACTGGCTGGGTCTGTCCGTCATCGTCGCTCTCTTCCGACCGCAAGGCAAGGAAAACAGACACACGATCCGGACAGATGACTGTTATTTCAATGGAAATACGCAATATGGAAAGTCGCGCTTGTGCGTGTTCCAGCGTACGGAATCGTAGTTATGGGTAGTCCCGGATACAGGCGCGTCGTACAAATACTGGTGTATGGCGGTGGCACGGAGAGAAAATTTGAACCCCTTCTGCTTTGGCCTGTCCATCGTAAATGATTTTGGAAGATTAGGACCGCCTGATATTGTGGCAGATGGGGGAGGGACACATGTACTACCAATGGTCTTTTTGCGAGTTGGCTGGTCCAATGTTCTCAGGTCATGAGGACCGTGAAATTATGGAAGACCTCAAGCTTCGGTCGCCGCCACCTGAGGATATTTTCTGCTTTCCTCTCGTTGACATTTGGCGTGCGCGTGTATGGAATTTGCTGAGTGACTACGTTACCGCTGATGTGAAAGCGGCATTCGTTCAAATGTCTCCTGAATGGATTGCGTCCGACGATCTCAGTTGGCTGGATGACCTGATCTTTGATGTTACTGGCAAAATCTGTCAGACGAAGGATCTACTCGGCAGTCGCTTACGCCAAGAATATCGTGCTTTCCGAGTTGGGCACGCGACAAGAACGAACGATTTGTCATCCTTCTATAAACATGGATTGCGCTTTCTCAGGGCGGGAGAAATAGAGGATCGTGCGCGATCAATTTTTCTTAATGGCCAGTCGCTAGATGCGACAGAGGACCGGCTTCAGAAGGCTATCGACGACCTTCATGCGCGTGACACACCAGGCGGCCGGGAAGGCCATCTTTACTTCTGCGCAAACGAGCGCAGTCTCATCACACGACCTGGTGGTTCCGGCCACTATCTCATCTATGGCAGCGAATATCTTTATTGCTTGGGCATGCGCATGGCCAGTACTTGGGAGACCAAGAGGTTATTAAAAGGGATAGGGCGACCGACAATGTTCGTCTGCGATATACCGATGGCGTTCATACCTGCCTCGACGTTGCAGGAATTCGCTGGGATAATCATCGCTCATCTTTTTTGTGAGCTTGTCGATGAGCTGAATTCGGATGCTCTACACTCCAGCGCAGGGTCTGCTTTAAGCCTTGCTGTGGATATCTCTGCTGACCATATTGTTGGCCATTACCATCCGCAAAAGATCTACGACCCATTGTGGTCGGCATAACAAACGGCCAAGAGATAAATATTCGCGCGGTATTTTGTGGGGCGATACTTCTTCTGTTGGGGAAGTTGGGCCATTTAGAGCTTAAATTCTAGGTGGCATATGCGCGGTGTCCAAACGACGATGAATCAGGGAAACCATGGTGAGCAGGTCCTCTGCATCTTCCTTCGACATGGACCAGTGGATCCGTGCCTCGTGTGCGGTGGGGTTGCGGAACATCCCGAACGTACCGCGCACCAAATTGGCAAATCCGCTCTGTTCGCTACGCTCGCTTGCAGTCGCCCGTGTATTGATCGCTAGAAGGGGAGGGTTGCCACCAAGCACACGATCCACCAGAACTGCGCCGTCGTCCGTCAGGCCAGTACGATTACGCATTTTATCTGCGACACTTTTCACGGCTTCCTGGACCGCGTGGAAATAATTGTCGGCGAGAAGTTCGCTTCGGCAAAATGCCAGCACGTCCGGGTGCAGACCTCGCCCTTCAAGGTCAGCTCTCAGCTCTCGTGCGCGACGTTGGGCTTCGGGCAAAGTCTGAGCGGCTTCTGTAGTGGTGAGTGTGCCACTCTGATCGACCACCAGTCCAGAAAATGCCAGAGCCCGATTTAGCAGGGCTCTCATTGGCTCATATCGTTGAGGTTCACGGCTGTAACGCGCTGGCTTCATCGCAAGGCGGATGAACTCCAGAACATTCGTTCGATTTTGCTTACGGTTCTGACAGTCGACGAAAGCATTGTAGATGCGGATGCGTTTCGTCAGTGGGCCGGGGTCAACCATCTTGCTGGATACGAGGAGGTGTTGGATTTCAGAACCTGAAAGGCCGTCGGTCGTATCGCCTAGGGCATCCGCGATAGCTTCTAATTGATCTTGAGAGAAAAGAGCCATGTTCAACCTTATAGATCACAGGCAGTGGGTGGTCCGATAATAGATTCTGCATTTGTGCAATAATTTCGTTAAATCGTAACGGGTTATGTAATGTAGCACAAACTTAAACGTCATCGAACTGACGATCCTAAAACAATAGAGAAGACTTGGGGCGCTGCCCCCGGCGCACTTCGCAACGTCTTCCGCCCAGCTTCCTTCGCTGCGCTCCGTGCAGCCGGTTCCCCGCGAAGCCGTCACTCCGTTTGCACCCCCGCTGCTCGCCGCGAGGCAGAGGAACAGCGGGGGCTGTTCCTCGCGGAACAAAGGGCAAAGACCATGACCGGCAACACGAACACGGCGACCGATTTCCGCAATACCATCCTCAACGGTGATAGCGTGCAGCTTATGCGCACACTCCCCCGCAATGCGGTGGATTTCATCCTGACAGACCCGCCTTACCTGGTGAACTATCAGGGCAGGGACGGGCGGAAGGTGCGCAACGACGATAATGCGCGCTGGCTCCGGCCGGCCTTCAATCAGATGCACCGTGTCCTGAAATGGGGCGGGTTCGCCGTTTCGTTCTATGGCTGGAACCGTATCGACCTGTTTGCCGATGCCTGGAAGGCGGCCGGGTTCCGCATGGTCGGGCATATCGTCTTTCGCAAGTCCTATTCATCTTCTTCCCGGTTTCTCCGGTATGAACATGAAAGCGCCTACCTGCTGGCCAAGGGGAACGTGACACCCCCGGCAAGCCCCATCCCGGACGTGATCGACATGCCCTATTCGGGCAATAAACTGCACCCGACGCAAAAGCCGGTGGCGGCGCTCCTTCCCCTGGTGGAAACCTTCTGCCCGGTGGGTGGGCTGGTTCTGGACCCGTTCGCCGGTTCGGGTTCATCTCTGGTGGCGGCGCAGCATATGGGGCGTGACTGGCTGGGTATGGAACTGGACCCGGACCACGCCGCGACGGCAATCCGCCGGCTAGCTTGGCACGGGACGGGGAGGGTAGCGGCGTAAGCTGCCCCCTTCTTCACCTCACCGAATGGCCGGAAAATCGCGCCGGTCCCGATGGACCGGCGGCGGGGCGCGCCGCTGCCCGGCGCGTGCGGCGCTCGCCAGCGGGGCCGGCTCGCAGATGGCCTGGCCGGAAAGACGGCATTTCTGGTACCGGGGCCGCAACGCTGCCTGGGCAACGCGCCGCGTCCACGGCGCGAGCGGAAGGCGCCAACAGGGGCGCCTCGGTCATAGTCCGGCGCGCTCCGCGCGCTGCCCTGATCGTGAAAACAGATCCAGAAACCCCACGTCTATTTGATGGATATTCCTGAATCGTTGCGGCATGTGTGTGGTGTTCCCCCTCGTGGAAAGGACGCGATCCATGCTGCTCGGTCTCGGTATTATCCTCGGCTTTGCCAGTATCGGCTTCCTGTGCTGGCTTCCTGTGCTGGCTTCTGTCTCTCTGCGCGGTGTATGCCGCGCCTCTGTTCGTGGCGGCGATGGTCTGCACCATGCTCTACGACCATGCCATGATGTCCGGCGCCCATGCTATCCTCGCGGGCATCGCCGCCGGGATCGTGGTGCTGGCGACCGGTCAGGCGATCCTCGCCTCCTCGCGCGATCCCGCCCTGCGGGTTTCCGTGTCCGCGCTGCTCGCCCTGCCGGCCGCGCTGGCGGGATTTGGCATGACGCTGGGTTTCAGTGGTGTGGACGATATGGGCACTATCCCGGCCTACCTTTTCGCGACCTTCGGGGCGCTGTGCGTCGGCGGGGCGGCGTGGACACGGCTCTGTGCCATCCAGCCCGCGTAAGTTGCCGGTGGCAGGATCCCTGATCCGACCGGGTCAAGAAGGTCAGCGTGGGGCGGTCAGTCCCCGTTGCGCGAGTACGGGCGGACCAGGGTTCAGGATAGGCAGCGCCTTCCTTTCAGCGAGAGATGCCCGGCACAGTCCCAACCGGAGTAAAACGGCGACCAGCTTCGGTGCGGAAAACGCATGTCGTTCTGCCGGCGTGACTGGCGGCCTAGCGTCAACGTCCGGTCTGTCGAGCAGGAAGGGCAGGGAACATGGTACCGGCCAGCGGGTTCTCCCGGCGACGGATACGGTTCGACCCGTATTTTGTCTGGAAACGGATGTCCCCCGACACCCTGAGCCCCTGTTACGGAACACGACGGACTGACCTGTCTCTCCACTGGGCTGACGGTGCCGCACACCATGGCCTCTCGATATGGCCGATCTGCCCGAAGACCGGCTGCGCCTCGCCCGGCTATGGCGCAACGGCGTCCCGCAACTTTCTTCCCCTGGGCTGCGCCCATTCCTCGCGCATCAACAAAGTTTCGTACCGCCGTCCTCCGCGTTGCTCCGGCCTGCAAGCAGGTGCGCCGCCGGTCGCCTCCGGGCTGTCGATGGCCATCGAGGCCGTGGTGGTCGCGGCCCGATACAAGCCAGGAGACAGGACAATGATCATCGGTTCTTTCAAAAAGGTCGGCGAGGGTTACGAAGGCGAAATCGTCACCCTGACACACAAAATCCGGGGTATCCGCTTCGTGCCCGAAGCCAACCGGGCCAGCGACAATGTTCCCAACTTCCGGGTCCAGATCGGCAAACTCGAAGCCGGGGCAGCCTGGATCAAACACACCACGGACTGGCGCGAATATCTCAGCGTGAAGCTGGACGATCCGACCCTTCCCGGTCCGATCTTCGCCAGCCTCTTCGAAGAGGAGGGCGGCGCCTACAACCTGGTCTGGAGCCGTCAGCGTCCGCGCAACGGGGACTGACCACTCCCGGCCCCTCCGGTTCGCCGGAGGGGCTTTCTTCTTCAGGCCAGTTATGGCTTCCCGCCGGTCGGTGCCTCTTCTGTCGCGACAACGTGGCTTTCATCCAGTAACGCCGCCGGCCGCACGCCCAGCGCCTGCGACGCATGCCACAGCGAGAGCAGCGTCGCGTTCTGGCGCCCGGTCTCGATCCAGCTGATATAGGCGCGGTCCACGCCCATCCGTTCCGCCAGGGCTTCCTGGCTGAGACCGGCGGCGCGTCGCAGGCGCCTCACGTTCGCGCCGAAAAGTCCTCGGATGTCCATCCGCAGGATAGGAACGATTTGTGTATTATCGCGCTACGTATTATAATACACGGATGGTTTCTCTCCCGCCGGAGTGATGTGCCGAGCGCATCACGTAATGCCGGAAAAACCGACATTTCCCGCCCGCGTAGCCTGAATCTTCCTCCCTCCTCCAAATAATCCCTATCTGGTCAAAGATTTTCGGGATCACCTCCCTGAGTCTTCGGGACTACCCGTTTCGGTCCTGCACCGGATACTGGGTCGAATCCATGACATATCGGGGGAGGGGGACGTGCCGACAATCCGGCCGTGGGATGCCGCACCCCTTCGTCGCGCCTACGCCGGGCTCGACCCTGCCGGTCTCGCCCAGGAATGGCTGCGACACAATCCGGCCTATCGGCGCGATCATGCAGCAACCATGACGATGGGCAAGGTTGACGCCGAGGCATGGCGCGCCTTCGCCCGTCGCTGGGGGTTGCGTTTTCCCTGTCGATCCTGATCTCCCCGCCTGGCTTGCCCCCGCATTCTGGGATCCGGACATCGCGCCGGAGGTCGCCGTGCGTGGCGACGGGGGTGACATCCTGTCCCGTCTCGCGCCATACGCGCGGGCACGACATGACGGTCCCGATGGTATCCATCTTGTGCTGGACAGCGCAGCGGGTCCGCTGCGCATCGTCATTGTCGTCGATCGGCAGCCTGATGTGGCGGGAACCTGGTTCGTCATCGATGATGGACACCTCGCGACCCGTCTGGCCTGCGTTGCGCGCTTCGGCCGCCTGCTTGTCGGCCAGGCGCCCGGTCCTCCTCCCTCCACCGTGCGCCTGAGCCCACCGAAGAAACTGCGTCAGGTCCGCATGCTCTGCATCGCGGACGGCCGGCGCATGGGTGTGACAGTGCGCCGGATCGCGGCGGGCATCTACGGCGAGCGCATCCTGCACCTGTCCCGCAACGAATGGCGTGCCAGCTCATGGCACCGGGCTTTCTATCGCGATCTCGACGGTGCCGCGTTCTACCAGAACGGCGGTCACATCGCCCTCCTTCAGGGGCTGAAGCAGGGGGGTGACATTTTGGCGGCCTGAACTTTGTCATCCCTCCCCAGAGCACGTCTTCCGGCAGCGTCCCCTCATGGGCCGCAGCATCCCGCCAGTGGCCCGATCCACCGGGAGGAACACCCCATGCGTGTCCAGCCGACACTGCCACCGCGCTATCTGCGCACCCCGGACGCGGCCAATTTCGTTGGCCTGTCGATCCGCACTCTCGAAAAACACCGGAGTTGCGGCACCGGTCCGCTCTACCGCCAGCTTGGCGGCCGGATCGTCTATGCCGTGGAAGATCTCTGTGCCTGGGCCGACCTGAACGTCCGGCTCTCCACGGGTGACGGTGGCGGCATTCCCATGCCGTCCGATCCCCGCGCTTATATCATCCGCTTGCAGGCGAAAGCCATTGAGTTTTCATACTCCCGAAAGGACTTCTCTCATGAGCCAGATCGGATTTTTCACCCGCACCCCTGATGGTTTCGCCGGACGGGTGCGCACCCTGTCGCTGGACGCGGAACTGACCTTCGTGCCGGCGGAAAACAATGGCGCGGAACATGCCCCCGATTACCGCATCCATCTCGGTAATGGCGATTCAGCATTGGAGATCGGTGCCGGGTGGAAACGCACCGGGGAACGTGCTGGCGAGTACGTGTCCGTGCTCCTGGACGATCCCTCGTTCATGCAGCCAATCCGCGCCACGCTGTTCCAGGCCGGGCGCGGCGGGCGTGAATGGCAACTGGTGTGGAACCGACCTACGAAACGTCCGGGAGGTCGGGAATGAGTCGCCGGTTTTCCATGTCCGCCGGCATGCTTGCCATGCTCGCGCTGCCGCTCTCGCCAGCCATCGCCCGCGCGCAGGATTTCGACGATCTGGTGCATCAGGCGGCGGAACGGAACGCGATCCCGCCAGCATGGGTGAGGGCCGTCCTCCATGCCGAAAGCGCTGGCGATCCGCACGCGGTCTCCAGTGCGGGCGCGATGGGCCTGATGCAACTCATGCCGGGTACATGGAAGGACGTACGGCGCACGCTCAATCTAGGTGCCGATCCCTTCGATCCGCACGACAATATTGCGGCCGGGGCAACCTATCTGCGATGGCTGCACGACCGCTACGGCGATGCCGGATTTCTCGCCGCCTACAATGCCGGTCCCGGTCGTTATGACGACCATCTGGCGACCGGCCAGCCATTGCCAGCCGAGACGGTTTCATATGTCGCGTCTGTCTCCCGGCTGATCAATGACCCGTCGTTCAGCGTGCATTTTTCCATCACTCCAGCACGTGACTGGGCCTCTGCTTCGCTCTTCATTTCCGGCAGCGAGAATGCGTTTTCATCGTCATCCCGGGGCATTTTTTTAAGCCGATCCGGGCAGGGGATTTTCACCCCGTCCGCGCTCTTCGCAGGTCATGTCCGTAGCGCGCCGGGAGTGGGTTCGGCACAGGGGGCGGTGCAGAGGAAGTGAATCACGAAAACCCCGGAAAAGGACTGAAAAAGTTAGGGCTGGATAAAAGGCCGCACATCGCGGCCCGGTCGGGGTGGCTGTTTTCCGGGGTTTTTGAGGTTTTGACGCGAGGTGCGTGGATTTCCCGCACCTCGCGTCAAGGTGTCATCTCTTTGATCCGACGTGATATTCCGCGCGGTGCAGGACATTTTTCATGAATAGGGGTGAGGAATTCCGGGTTCGACCGGGGCGCATCCGCTCCACCCGCGCCCGTCAGGCGCGGCCCTTCGTGACGCAGGTGCTGGCGTCGGTGCAGCGGGCCGGTGGCCGGGTGTCGCGTACGGGGAAAATCACCTCTGGCCGCCGCTCCAGTTTCGGGCGCGGCCGGGCCGCTGCTCAAGCCACCAATCGCCTGCTGACCAGCCGTTCGCGGGGCGTCGTGATCAAGGCCCGCGTCGTGCGACATGCGCCGCGCGCCACACCATTGGCGGCGCATCTTTGCTATCTCCGCCGGGAGGGTGTGACGCGGGACGGTGAGGATGCCCACCTGTTCGGGAAGGACAGCGACGACATACGGGCCCCGGACTTCGCCGAACGCTGCGACGGCGACCGCCACCATTTTCGTTTCATCGTCTCCCCTGAGGACGCACCGGAGATGTCGGACCTGCGGGCCTTCGCTCGCGATCTGATGAGGCAGATGGAAGCCGATCTCGGCACGAAACTCGACTGGGTCGCCGTCGATCACTGGAACACAGCACATCCCCATTTGCACGTCATCGTCCGGGGCGTTGCGGAGGACGGTTCCGATCTGGTGATCGCCCGTGATTATATCCGCGAAGGCATGCGCGCCCGTGCCCAGGATCTCGTGACGCTGGAACTCGGGCCGCGTACCGATCACGACATCCACCTGGCGGTCGAGCGGCAGGTGAATGCCGACCGCTGGACTCAATTGGACCGTCAGCTTCAGAGGGACGCTGGGGAAGATGGTGTCATCGTTCTCGGGCGCGCGTCGGGCAAAACGCCGGACGCTTTCGCCACCGTGAAGCTGGGTCGCCTGCGCCGTCTGGAGACCATGGGGCTGGCGCACCAGGTCGGGCCGGATCGCTGGCAGATGGACGAGAGCGCCGAGGCAACCCTGCGGGAGATCAGCGAGCGCAACGATATCATCAAACGGATCCATCGGGGGCTGGCGGAACAGAAGATCGACCGTGCCGCGTCATCCTGGGTAATGGCCGCCGAAGATACCACCGATCCCGTCATCGGCCGGCTGGTTGATCGCGGCCTTGATGATGAGCTGCGCGGCACGGCCTATGCGGTGATCGATGGGATTGATGGACGCACGCACCATGTCCGTCTGCCGCATCTCGAAGCCGCAGGCGACGGGGCGGTCGGTTCCATCGTGGAACTGCGACATTTCACCGACAAACAGGGACGTGACCGTGTCGCGCTGGCCGTCCGTTCGGACGTCACGCTGGAGCGGCAGGTGATGGCGCAGGGGGCCACCTGGCTCGACCGGCAGGCCATCGCGCGGGAGCCTCTTGCCCTGGCGTCCACGGGGTTCGGCGCCGAGATCAAAGAGGCGATGGAAAAGCGGACGGATCATCTGGTGGAGCAGGGGCTGGCCAGCCGCGACGGCGGAAGCATCCGCTACGCCCGGAACCTGATCGCCACGCTGCGCCAGCGGGAGCTGGAAACGCTGGGCCGGAGCCTCGCCGTGACGTCAGGGATGCCGTTCCGGCGGAGCAGCGAAGGCGATCCCGTCACGGGCACCTATCGTGAGCGTTTCAACCTGGCGTCGGGCCGGTTCGCCATGATCGACGACGGACTGGGCTTCGAGTTGGTGCCATGGTCGCCGTCACTGGAAAAACACCGTGGGCGGGAAGTATCGGGCATCATGCGCGGGGATGGAGGGATCGACTGGTCGTTTGCGCGGAAACGTGAGCTTGGGCTGTGATGACCATATGAAGTGAAAAAACAGTTATCAGAGAAAAGCCATTAAATTTTTATCATCAGGACCGAGTGCCTCAATTATTCTGCATTCCCTTATGTTTCCGCCATCGCATGAGTCGATCAGGATATGTAGTTCTCGTCGCAGGGCAGTGAGATCGGCAATCTTGCGATCGATTTCATCAAGATGCTCTCTGGCGATATGATCGACGCTTGCGCAGTCCTGGCTCCCATTGCTCGATAGAGTCAGAAGGTTGCTTACCTGATCAAGCGAAAACCCGAGATCCCGCGCCCGGCGGATAAAGGAAAGCCGCCCCAGTTCAGACGGGCCATAGACGCGGTAATTGCCAGCCGTGCGGGGAGGGGCCGGTAGCATGCCGATTTTCTCGTAATAGCGGATCGTCTCGACTTTTGTGCCGGTCGCCTTGCCCAGTTCCCCGATCGTCAGTGCCATCCCGTTGCTCCGCTGCTATTCCTGTCCGCCAAAATGGTAGCGGATCCCACCGTTGATGACCCGTCCGTCCAGCGGCGCCCAGGCTTCGACCGTCCAGGCACCATCGGGCTCCCGGCGGGACAACAGGAGCGGATCGTAATGTGTCTGGCGGACATTCAGCAGGTTCTCCGCGTTCACGAACAGGGTGACCCGGCCCAGGATCAGTTCCCCCATGGCACCGATCAGAACATAGGGATGGCCACGTGTGCGATAGGGATTGTCCTCAAGGAGTTGCGTGCCTGTGTAATAGGCCTCAAGACCGATCTTCCCGCGATCTTCCTTCTCCCACATCGCCGTGAGACCGCTGGTATGACGCGGCGTCAGGGGCACCATCCTGCGCCCGATTCCCGAAGGTGACGGTTCGGTCGCGTTGACATAGACATAATTGCCCGTGACCGAGAATCCCTCCCATCGATAACGCAGCAGCAATTCCGCGCCGCGTGTGCGGGTCTGGCCCGCCACGTTGACCAGTCTGGCCCGGTCTGCGCCGTCGTCGTCCAGCCGGACGGCATTCCTGATGTTCGAGCCGAACAGGGTAATGTCCCCCTCGAACCCTCCGGCTTTGTAACCGGCCTCGACGGAAGCCGTGTTGGCCGTTTCCGCCTTCAGTCTTGCCAGCGGTTCGAGGCGGGAAAGTCCGACTTCCTCGATTTCCTCGACAAAGGGTGTCGGCGCGTAAAAGCCACGGGCGACGGTACCCCTGAAGGTCCAGTGTCCGGGACGATAGAGCAGCGACAGGCGTGGGCTGACCCGCGAACCGTAACGATTATGATCGTCCCATCTGAGACTGCCGGCAAGCGTCAGGTTTCTGGTGATATCCTGCTCCACCTGCCCGAAAAGTGCCGGCACGGTGTAGCTGTAGTTGAAGTTCTGGAATTCGTGAGAACGGAACAGATCCGCCTGAAACGCCGCCCCGGCAAGCCATGATGTATGGCCGGTCCGGGCGGTGAAAGTGCCTTCGGTAAAGTAGCTTTGTCGCTGGTCGTGCTCGACGGTCTGGCCGAAGCGATAATCGCTATCCTGCGTCATTCCTGATGCACGCAGATGGATGGCACCTAATCCAAGTGGAATCTCCGCGACCATGCCGCCATCGATACGCCTGCTATCGAGTGTCTCCGCAAATGCCTGACCGTCCGGCGCGTCATGTCCCGGCATCGTGCCGCCCTTGCGCTGTTCGGTCATAGCGCCGAGCGTCATCAGCAGCGAGGCACCGCCCGATCCAGACCAGAAGAGGCGTGGTCGGACATTCCACCGGTCATAGCCCGGCATGTCGGCCCAGCCGTCATGATTAAGGTCCTGTCGTGCCTGCCGGTCATAGCCAGCGATGATGGAACCGCTCCAGTTCCACTTGAGTGGCGTGGCCGCATAGATGGCGGCGTCCTGGCCATTGCGGCTGGTGCCGTTGACGATCATGTCGGCTTCCGGCTTTGAGCCCGGCCGTTTTGCGACGAGATTGATCACACCACCCAGCGCGGACGGGCCATACAGGGCTGACGCGGCACCCTTGATGATTTCAACCTGTCCGAGATCAAGCGGCGGGATCTGAAGCAGGCCGATACCGGGCATCTGGCCGCCGTAAAGCGGCAGGCCATCGGAGAGAAGCTGGGTGTAGCGTCCCTTCAGGCCCTGGATGCGGATATTCGCAGCACCCAGGGTGGGGGAGGTAATCTGCGTTCTGATGCCCGGCGTCTCGCTGACCATCATGGCGATATTGCCCGGGGTCATCATCAGTTTCTCTTCGATTTCCTCCCGATCCAGCACCTCAACCTTGATAGGTTCCTTTTCCGCGCTGCGCCCGGAACGGGTGGCGTGGACGACAATCTCCTCGCTTTTCTCGTTGTCACCTTTTCCAGGTTCACCTGCTTCGTCCGCTCTTGACGGCTTTGTCGATAGCGTCAGTAGGGCAATAATGGCCCACAGCACCCGACAGTGAAAATGAGCGTTTCGTGCCAACCAGCTACTCCGGGACGAGACAGAGGGGGATCCCCGTATCGTAGAGGTTTTAAGGGTTGTAGCTGCTACAGGGTCAAGCGGGCGGGTTATTCCAGGTATTGACCTCTGAGTGGTTACAATTTTCCACGATGGCTACTCCCGTGGGGTCTGCCGCAGGCTTCGATCTTTCTGATGCGCGATGATCCCTCGTTTGACCGCCGCGAATATGTCTACCGGCAGGAAGCCCCAGGCAAAACAGTCGGGTTGATTGCGTGAAACGGGCCGCAGATCATAGCCCGGCCACACGAAGCGGTTGAGTTCGGCGGTTATGATCCAGGACGGTTCGTCATCCAGCCCAAGGCGTCGTTTGACGTTTGCCGGGAGTGCCACTGCATGTGGGTCGTCCGGTTGGGAATGGGTGATCGGCACGACATAAACCTGGCAGTCGCCGTCAGTATCGGCGGCAGCAACCACGATGGCACAGGGCCGGGCTTTCCGGCCTTCCTCGGCACCGGCGCGATGCTGGTCATGCCAGAGATAGGAATACGAGATGACCAGGCCAGGCGTCGGCTCGGGAATGGGCACGATGCGCGCTTACTGACCGACAGTGTAGCGGTGTTCCTCGGGGATCTCCGCAGCTTCGATCAGGGCAATCTCATGATCGTTGAGATCGGTCGCGGCGATGGCTTCGCGCTGGGCCTGTTTCAATGCGTGAAAGGTCTGGGCCGAGACGATATAAACCGTCTCCCGACCATACTTCGTGACTTTCACCGGTTCGGTGAGCGCACGGTCATGATAGGCGCCGAAATTCTTCTGCACGTCGGATGAGGTCACGGTCGTGGACATGGAAGCACCCTTCCTTTTTATCTATCTTCCGTAAGATACGGATTTCTGGTCGGGCGTGCAAGACCGGATTCCGCAACGCGCAAGTATTTCTTCGCTCCAGCCCGCTCTGGTACGATGGGTGCCGGATCATGCTTGCACGCGGGAAAACCCCGGTTCTTCGCTGTCTCCCATGACAAGGGGAGGGATCGATGGACCAGCCGGGAACACGTATCCAGTGGGGGCAGGCGCTCATGGTCCTGTCCATGATCGTGCTGTCCTGGTGGACGGCGACACAATGGACGGCCTGGGAACTGGCGTTCCAGCCAGAACTTGGCCGCCCGTGGTTCACCATCCTGCACCGCTGGCCGGTCTATGCCCCGCCGCTGTTCTTCTGGTGGTGGTACGAGTTCGACGCTTACGCCCCGGCGGTCTTCGCGCGCGGCGCCTGGATCGCGGGTTCGGGCGGGGTGCTGGCTTTTGCAGCGGCCGTAGCGCTGTCCGTCCACCGCGCCCGCGAGGCGAAGCGCGCCGCGACCTATGGGTCCGCTCGCTGGGCCGAGGATGCGGAAATCCGCGCGGCGGGGCTGCTGGGCGAGGACGGCGTCGTGCTGGGCAAATACCGCCGCTCCTATCTCCGGCATGACGGTCCCGAACACGTCCTGACCTTCGCACCGACACGCACCGGCAAGGGCGTGGGCATGGTGATCCCCACACTCCTGACCTGGCCGGGGTCGGCCATCATACATGACATCAAGGGCGAGAACTGGCAGATCACCGCCGGTTTCCGGAATCGCTTCGGGCGGGTGCTGCTGTTCGATCCCACCAACCCGGCCTCCTCGGCCTACAACCCGCTGCTGGAGGTCCGGCGCGGGGCGTCGGAGGTTCGCGATGTCCAGAACATCGCCGATATCCTGGTCGATCCCGAGGGGTCGCTGGAACGGCGCAACCACTGGGAGAAGACATCCCATGCCCTGCTGGTCGGGGCGATCCTGCATGTGCTCTACGCCGAGGACGACAAGACGCTCGCCGGGGTGGCGAAATTCCTCTCCGATCCGAAGCGGTCGATCGAGGCGACCCTGTCGGCCATGATGCGGACATCGCATCTCGGGAAGGCAGGGCCGCATCCCGTCGTGGCGTCGGCGGCGCGGGAACTGCTGAACAAGTCGGACAACGAGCGCTCCGGCGTGCTGTCCACCGCCATGTCGTTTCTCGGTCTCTACCGCGATCCGGTGGTGGCCACCGTGACCAGCCGCTGCGAATGGCGGATCGGTGATCTGCTGGAGGGCGATCAGCCTGTCTCCCTGTATTTCGTCATCCCGCCGTCGGATATCAGCCGCACCAAGCCGCTGATTCGCCTGATCCTCAACCAGATCGGGCGGCGGCTGACGGAGGATCTGTCTGGTCGGGAGGGGCGGCGTCGCCTGCTTTTGATGCTGGATGAATTTCCTGCCCTTGGCCGGCTGGATTTCTTCGAGAGCGCGCTGGCCTTCATGGCGGGCTACGGGATCAAGGCGTTCCTGATCGCGCAATCCCTCAATCAGATCGATAAAGCCTATGGCCAGAACAACAGTATCCTGGACAATTGCCATGTCCGGGTCAGTTTCGCGACCAATGACGAGCGCACCGCGAAGCGCGTGTCCGACGGGCTGGGCGTGGCGACCGAGATCCGGTCGCAGAAGAACTATGCCGGGCACCGGCTGTCGCCCTGGCTCGGGCATCTCATGGTCTCCCGTCAGGAAAGCGCGCGGCCCCTGATGACAGTGGGGGAGGTCATGCAGATCCCGGCACGGGAGGAAGTCGTCATGGTGGCGGGCTGCCCACCGATCCGCGCACGGAAAGCGCGGTATTTCCGGGACCGCCGTTTTGTCGAACGTGTCCTACCGCCGCCCGATCCGGCACAATTGCCACGGCCTGTCCGGCCTGATGACTGGAGTGGTCGCGCGCTTCCCGCCACCCTGTCACCGGAGAAAACGTCGGCGGCGGAGCCCGACAAGCCCGACGATGCCGATAGTGATGAATCCCTCGGCACAGGGCGGAAATGGTCGCGCGAGCATGACCCGGCGGAAACCGGCAAGCACAGGGCGCGCACCGCACCCGATCTGTTTGGTGAGGAACCGCCACCGGATCCGGAAGCACGGGACCGTGCCGACCTGACGCGGATCGCCCGGCAGGCCGGGCTCGACCGTGGCAACGATCTGGGTCTGTGAGGGCGTGATGAGGACATCCCCAAAGAAGGCGCGGCTGTCGGTCTATCTGGAACCGAAGCTGCTGGACGCCCTGACCGCTCATGCGGCGCGGCGCGATCTGTCCCTCTCCCTGGTGGCGGAAGCGGCCATCGCATCCTTCCTGTCGCCCGATGCTGACGAGCGACGGGAAGTGAATTGCCCCGGGTTTTGTGGAGACGTTTTTATCTGAACTACGCAGCTAATGCATGTGATTTCTGTTGTGCATAAAAGCGTGCCTCAGCTTCTGCTGGGGGGATGTTTCCAATGGAGGACAGGATCCGTCGATTGTTGAACCAGTCGACCCATTTAAGTGTTGCCAGTTCAACCGCTTCCCTGTTTTTCCATGGCCCCTGCCGATAGATGAGTTCGGTTTTGTAAAGCCCGTTAATGGTCTCCGCCAGGGCGTTATCATAGGAATCTCCGACACTGCCGACAGAGGCGACCAGTCCGGCTTCAGCCAGTCTTTGCGTGTAGCGAATGGACACATATTGACAGCCGCGGTCGGAATGGTGGGTCACTTTTCCCTCAGGCCGCCTCTGGCACAGAGCCTGCTCGAGAGCATCCAGTACGAAGTCGGTATGGGCAGTGGACGAGACGCGCCAGCCCACAATAACCCGTGCGAATACATCAATGATGAAGGCCACATAAACAAAGCCCTGCCATGTGGAAACGTAAGTAAAATCCGAAACCCAGAGCCTGTTGGGGGCTGGGGCATGAAACTGGCGCTGCACCAGATCCCGTGGACAGGGCCGTGCCGGATCGGGCCGTGTGGTTCTGATCCCCTTGCCACGAATGACGCCTTTCAGTCCCATCCGGCGCATCAGCCGCTCTACCGTGCAGCGGGCGACATCCAGACCTTCACGTCTGAGCTGATGCCAGACTTTGCGCGCTCCATAGACACAGAAATTATCGGTCCAGACCCTGCGGATTTCATGATACAGTTCTTTGTCTTTCTGGCTGCGCACACAGGGATTTTTCTGTCTCGCCCGATAAGCATAATAGACAGATGGTGCAATCGACAGAACCCTGCAGATTGACCCGACACCATATGTCTGCCGATGCTCCTCAATGAAGCGTGTCATGGCCTGAACCGGCGGTCGAGTTCCGCCTGGGCAAAATATGCCGACGCCTTGCGCAGGATTTCATTGGCCTGCCGCAGTTCGCGGTTCTCTCGCTCCAGTTGCCTGATCTTCTCTCGATCTGGCAGTTCACTCACCGCAGGCGCATTGGCACGTTCATGCAGACGGGTCCATTTTGACAGCGTGTCAGGATGAATATCCAGCTTTGGCGCTATCATCATCACCGCGGACCAGCGTGATGGATGGTTCTTCTCTTCCTCCAGAACCATGCGGGCTGCACGCTCGCGAAATTCAGGCGGAAAACGCTTCGATTTGTTGCTCATGAATTCTTCTTACCTTACGGGTCGTTCTGTCTCCACAAAACCCGGGGCAATTCAAAGCGGCGATGAGCCGCAGGCTGGATCGCCTTGACCGACAGGTCGCCCGCATGGAGCGCGATCTCGGGATCAGCCTTGAGACGCTGGCGCTGTTCATCCGCTACTGGATGACGGTCAGCCCGCCCTTGCCGGAACCAGCGGCAGCCGCAGCGCGGGCGCAGGGCGCGGAACGGTATGAGGCGTTCGTGGCGGCCCTTGGCCGACGACTCAGCCGGGGGCCATTCTTCCGGCAGGAGATCCCGGAGGATGTGCCTCCCACATCGGAATCATGATGTCCGCGATCCGCAAGTAAAAACCGCATCCGCTACGATCCTGCACGATCGCAGGAAAATGCTGTTGAAAACGGGAGAAAACAGCACTCTCTAATGATCCCCGTCGTCGTCCGGGCAGGCCGGACGGTCCGTAAAGACGGGGATTCCCATGGTGGTTATGCCGATCGAAAACGGCGCCCGGTTGCGCGGTATCTCCATGCTGCGCACGGCGATGGGGCCGGCGATCGTCACATATCTGGCCGACCCGGCTGTGGTCGAGGTCATGCTCAACCCAGACGGGCGGCTGTGGATCGACCGGCTGTCGCACGGACTGTCCGACACGGGCGACAGGATTACGCCCGCCGATGCCGAGCGCATCGTGCGGCTGGTCGCACACCATGTCGGGGCGGAGGTGCATGAAGCGGCACCGCGCGTATCGGCCGAACTGCCGACCAGCGAGCGCTTCGAAGGGCTGTTGCCACCCGTGGTGACGGCCCCGAGTTTTGCGATCCGCAAGCCTGCCGTGTCGGTCTTCACCCTCGACGATTATGTCGCCGCCGGGATCACGAGTGCGGGTCACGCCCGTTTTCTACGTGAAGCGGTTGCGGCCCGCAAGAACATCCTGGTCACAGGCGGGACCAGCACGGGCAAGACCACTCTGGTCAATGCCTTGCTGGCCGAGATCGCGAAGACCGACGACCGGGTCGTGCTGATCGAGGATACGCGCGAATTGCAATGCGCGGCGCCGAATTTGGTATCGCTCCGTACGCGCGACGGCATCGTGACCCTCTCCGAACTGGTGCGGTCCGCGCTGCGCCTGCGGCCTGACCGTATTCCCATCGGCGAGGTGCGGGGCCCCGAGGCGCTGGACCTGCTCAAGGCGTGGGGCACCGGCCATCCCGGCGGGATCGGCACGCTGCATGCCGGCACCGCCATCGGTGCCCTGCATCGCATGGAGCAACTGATCCAGGAAGCGGTGGTGACAGTGCCACGCGCCATGATTGCGGAAACCGTCGACGTGATCGCGGTCCTGTCCGGACGGGGCACGGCCCGTCGGTTGTCCGAACTCGCCACGGTGGACGGGCTCGATCCCGCCACAGGCGCCTATCGCATTCATCCAGCTCATACCGATGGAGATTTCCAATGAACCTGACGCTGTTGCGCATGCGTCGGCACGCGCCTGTCCTTTCCGCCATGCTGCTGCTTTCGGTCGCATGGTGCTCCTCGGCCCTGGCGTCCGGGTCCGATATGCCGTGGGAGGAACCGCTCAACCAGATTCTGGAATCCGTGCAGGGACCGGTGGCGCGCATCGTGTCGGTGATCATCATCACCGTGACCGGCTTGACCCTGGCCTTCGGGGAAACATCCGGCGGCTTCCGTCGCCTGATCCAGATCGTTTTCGGCCTGTCCATCGCTTTTGCGGCGTCCAGCTTCTTCCTGTCGTTCTTCTCCTTCTCCGGGGGAGCACTGATCTGATGGCGGGATATGACGATGATGCGGTGCCGGGCTTTCATGTCCCGGTGCATCGCTCCCTGACCGATCCGATCCTGCTGGGTGGGGCGCCAAGGACTCTGGCGATCGCCAACGGCACGCTGGGCGCTGCCATCTCGCTGGGTCTGCGGCTCTGGCTGATCGGGGCGGTGTTCTGGATCGTTGGCCACAGCCTCGCGGTCTGGGGGGCGAAGCGCGACCCAATGTTTGTCGAGGTGGGGCGGCGGCATCTCCGCTACCCCGCCTGGCTGCGGGCGTAGGGAGGGCAGGGCGATGATGTCCCTTGGCGAATACCGCAATCGGAATTCCCTCTTGTCGGATTTCCTGCCCTGGGCGGTGCTGATCGAAAAAGGTGTTGTCCTGAACAAGGACGGTTCCTTCCAGCGCACGGCAAAAATACGCGGTCCGGATCTCGATAGCGCCACGCCCGCCGAACTGGTGGGTGTCACGGGACGCCTGAACAATGCCCTGCGGCGTCTGGGCTCTGGCTGGGCGGTGTTCGTGGAAGCGCAGCGTGTACCCGCGACGCTCTATCCTGAGGGTGATTTCCCCGATGCGGCCAGCCAGATGGTCGATCTGGAGCGCCGGGAGCAGTTCGAGGATGAGGGCGCGCATTTCGAGAGCCGCTACTTTCTCACGCTGCTGTGGTTGCCGCCTGCGGAATCTTCCGGTCGTGCCGAGCATTTTCTCTACGAGGGTAGGGAGCGTGACGACCCTGACCCGCACGGCATATTGAATTCCTTCATTGATCGCTCCGACCGGCTTCTGGCCCTGTTGGATGGCTTCATGCCCGAGGCCGCATGGCTGGATGACGGCCGGACGCTGACCTATCTGCATTCGACCATTTCGACACGGAACCAGCGGGTCCGGGTGCCGGAGATTCCGATGCATCTGGACGCCCTGCTGGTGGACCAGCCGTTGTCGGGCGGTCTGGAGCCGAAACTCGGCGATGCCTTCCTCAAGACCCTGACGATCACCGGCTTTCCGTCACGGACCTTCCCCGGCATCCTGGACGACCTGAACCGGCTGGCCATGCCCTATCGCTGGTCGACGCGCGCCATCCTCCTGGACAAGATCGACGCCACGAAGGTTCTGACGAAAATCCGGCGACAGTGGTTCGCCAAGCGCAAGAGTATCTCAGCCATTGTCCGGGAAGTCATGACCAACGAGACCTCGGTGCTGGTGGATAACGATGCCGCCAACAAGGCAGCCGATGCCGATCTCGCGTTGCAGTCCCTTGG
Source organism: Acetobacter sp. (assembly GCF_022483985.1). Taxonomy (NCBI): domain Bacteria; kingdom Pseudomonadati; phylum Pseudomonadota; class Alphaproteobacteria; order Acetobacterales; family Acetobacteraceae; genus Acetobacter; species Acetobacter sp. Next base: position 61,800 of record NZ_JAKVME010000002.1, read on the forward strand.
TGCTGACGATGTCGGGCAGGCGTATATCACGGCCACGGTCACGGTGTGGGATGGCAGCGCCAGCATAGCGGCGGAAAAACTTCGCCTCGTGGAAAAGATCATTCAGGGGCGGGACTTTACCTGCATGGCGGAAAGCCTCAACGCCGTTGAGGCGTGGCTGGGGAGCCTACCCGGTCACGTCTACGCCAATGTGCGTCAGCCCCCGGTCTCGACGCTGAATCTGGCGCATATGATCCCGCTCTCCGCCGTATGGGCCGGTCCTGAGCGGGATGTGCATTTCAAGGCGCCGCCGCTGTTCTATGGCAGGACGGCGGGGGCGACACCGTTCCGGTTTTCCCTGCATGTCGGGGATGTCGGCCATACGCTAATCGCCGGACCGACAGGAGCCGGCAAATCTGTCCTGCTGGCGCTGCTGGCGTTGCAGTTCCGCCGGTATATGGGGGCGCAGATCTTCGCCTTCGATTTTGGCGGCTCCATGCGCGCGACAACACTTGGCATGGGTGGCGACTGGCATGACCTCGGCGGTGGACTGGCTGACGGCGACACAGAAACTACCGCCGTTTCGCTCCAGCCGCTGGCAGCGATCGATGATCCGGATGAACGCAAATGGGCCAGTGAATGGCTGGGGCAGATTCTTGTCGGCGAAGGGGTAACGCTTACTCCCGAGGTGAAGTCTCACCTCTGGTCGGCGCTGAATTCCCTGGCGTCTTCACCAATACAGGAACGGACCCTATCGGGGCTGGTCGCGCTGCTCCAATCCAACGCCCTGAAGCAGGCGCTGGCCCCGTACTGCCTTGCTGGCCCCTACGGCCGCCTATTGGATGCGGACGCCGAGCGGCTGGGCGATGCCGATGTCGTGGTGTTCGAAACCGAGGGGCTGATCGGCTCCGGCGCGGCATCATCCGTGCTGTCCTACCTGTTCCACCGCATCGAGGGCCGTCTGGACGGTCGCCCGACGCTGCTGGTCATCGATGAAGGCTGGCTGGTGCTGGATGACGGGGACTTTGCCGGCCAGCTTCGGGAGTGGCTGAAAACCCTGCGTAAGAAGAATGCATCGGTGATTTTTGCCACCCAATCCCTGTCCGACATCGCCAACAGTCCGATTGCGCCGGCCGTGGTGGAAAGCTGCCCGACGCGGATCTTCCTGCCGAACGAGCGGGCGATCGAGCCGCAGATCATGGCGCTCTATCGGGACTTTGGCCTCAACGACCGACAGATCGCCATCATCGCCCGTGCGGCCTCGAAGCGGGAATATTACTGCCAGACGCAGCGCGGCAACCGGCTGTTTGAACTTGGCCTCGGGCCGGTCGCACTTGCCCTGTGCGCCGCGTCCGGAAAGGACGACCACCGGCTGATCGACACGGTGTTGGCGGAACACGGGCGGGACGGTTTTCTCCCTGCCTGGTTTGACGCGCGTGGCGTCAAGTGGGCTGCCGACCTTCTGCGGGAAGGGGGCGTGTCATGAGATATCGTCTGATTCCTACCGTTATGATCATTACTTTTACGGTTTCATCTTCTCCACCTGCTCAGGCGCAATGGGCGGTGTATGACGGCGCGAACCATGTTGAGAATGTGCTGATCGCGGCCCGGACGCTCCAGCAGATCGACAACCAGATCACCTCGCTGGCCAATCAGGCGCAGATGCTCGTCAACCAGGGTCGAAATCTGGCGAGCCTGCCGCTGTCGACCTTATCGACGCTGCAAGCAACGATTTCCCAGACGACGGCACTGCTCGCGCAGGCGCAGAATATTGCCTACAGCGTGCAGTCGGTCGAACAGCAATACCAGCACGCGTACACGTCAGTATCCTCCGGGATGTCCGACAGCGCCCTGTTCAGCCAGGCGCAGACACGCTGGCAGAATTCCGTCGGTGGGTTTGAAGATGCCCTGAAATTGCAGGCGCGGGTGGTGGGCAACATTCCGAGCGACAGTTCGGCCATGACGCAACTGGTCTCGGCCAGCCAGAGTTCCACGGGTGCATTGCAGGCGGCCCAGGCCGGAAACCAGCTTTTGGCCCTGCAATCCCGGCAGCTCTCCGACATCCAGGCCGAACTGGCCGCCAATGGTCGGGCCACGGCCATGCAACAGGCGCGCGACGCCGCAACGGAAGCGGAAAGTGACGCGCAGTATCAGCATTTCTCGCAGCATGACGCCTACGTGCCCGGCACCGTGTCCATGTTCGGCGGCAGCGGGAACTGACGATCATGGCCACGAACGATGTCGGCGTTATCGACACTTTCCTGAATACCTTCACGATCACGATCGACAGTGGCTTCGGTCTGCTGAAGGGAAATGTCGTTTCTCTGACTGGGTCGTTGTCCGTGCTGGACGTCACCCTTGCCGGACTGTTCTGGGCTTGGGCTGCGGATGAGGACATCATCCAGCGTCTGGTGAAAAAGACGCTCTATATCGGGTTTTTTGCGTTCCTGATCAACAATTTCGACCATCTCGCGAAGGTGGTGTTCGACAGTTTCGCCGCCATGGGTCTCAGGGCCGGTGGCGGCAGTCTGGCTCTGGGTGATTTCCTGCGACCCGGCCGACTGGCTTCCACCGGTTTCGATGCGGCCCAGCCCTTACTGGACTCTGTCCACAACCTGCTGGGTCCAGTCGCCTTCTTTACGAACTTCATCCAGATCTTCGTGCTCTGCCTGTCATGGCTGATCGTGCTGGCGGCGTTCTTCATTCTGGCCGTGCAGCTTTTCGTGGGGCTGATCGAGTTCAAGCTGACCACGCTGGCAGGGTTCGTGCTGATCCCCTTCGCCTTGTTTAACCGCACGGCCTTCCTGGCCGAGAAGGTGCTGGGCAATGTCGTATCATCGGGCGTGAAGGTGATGGTGCTGGCGGTGATCAGCGCCATCGCCTCCGTTCTGTTCAGGCAGTTCAACACCTCGTACGGCGATGCCGTGCCGACCATCGGCCAGGCGGTTTCGGTCGTGCTGGCGTCGGTGTCGATCGTCGGTCTGTCCATCTATGGCGGCAGCATCGCCAATGGGCTGATCTCCGGCGCCCCGCAGCTTGGTGCGGGAGCGGCCGTAGGGACCGGCATGGCCGTCGGCGCGATGGGCGCTGCCGCTGCGGCCGGTGTCGGGGCTGTCGCATCCGGTGGTGCCGCAGCCCTCGGCGCCACGGCTGCCGCCGCGCGGGGAGGGGCCGCGATCGCGGGGGCGGCTACGTCCGCCTATTCGGCCGGAGCCGCAGGCGCGTCTGGCGGCGCGGGTAGCATGGCTGCCGGGATCGGAGGCATGGGCCGGGCCGTCGGCGGGAACGTCGCGAATGCCGTCAAAGGGGCGGCCTCGCGTGCAGGCTCCTCCCTCAGAGAAAGCTACGCCGCCGGTGGACGCTGGGCCGAACGCGGGATGGGTGGAAACGACGCTGGGAATGGCGGTGGCGGTCGTGACCCAGGTGCTGGGCCAGGCGGCGGCAATCCCGGAGCCGGTGGCCCGGCTGGCGGCGGCGGCCCCTCGGGAGGCGCTCCCGAGGGCGGTGCCGGTTCCGCATCCGACGGCGCGCCACCGCGCTGGGCGCAAAAGATGAAGCGCCGCAATGCCGCTGCCCATGCCGCCGAGGCGGCGCATGTCATCCGCTCCGCCGATGGCAGGGGCGGAAGTTCGAGCATTGATCTCTCGGAGAAAGAATGATGTTCCGTCGCTCCACCTCACGCTACGGGATCACGCCCGAACCGGTGACACCCTATCAGAAAGCCGCCCAGGCGTGGGACGAACGGATCGGTTCCGCCCGCGTCCAGGCCCGCAACTGGCGACTGATGGCCTTTGGTAGCCTGTTCCTGTCAGCGGGGCTCGGGGCCGGGCTGGTCTGGCAATCCGCGCGCGGCACCATCACGCCGTGGGTGGTGCAGGTAGACAGGCTGGGGCAGGCGCAGGTCGTGGCCCCCGCGACAGCAGCCTATATGCCTGCCGATCCGCAGATCGCCTGGTATCTGGCACAGTTCGTTCATGACGTGCGCGCCCTGTCGTCGGACGCGGTGGTGGTCCGGCAGAACTGGCTGCGTGCCTATGATTTCACCACCACGTCGGGCGCGCAGGCGCTTAACGATTATGCCCGCCTGAACGATCCGTTTTCGCGGATCGGCCGCGAGCAGGTCGAGGTGGACATCGCCTCGGTGATCCGGGCCTCGCCCGGCAGTTTCCGCGTGGCCTGGACCGAGCGCCATTATCGTGACGGCGCGTTCACTGGCACCGAACGCTGGACCGCCATCGTCTCGGTCGTTCTGCGCACGCCACGCGATGCCGATCATCTCAGGAAAAACCCTCTGGGCATATACGTCTCCGCCATCAACTGGTCGAAGGAGCTTGGCCAATGATCCGTCGTGCTCTTCGTTTCCTCCCGCTGCTTGTGCTGCCCCTGTCCGCCTGCGCGGGGCAGTATCATCCGCCTGTCATTCACTACGATGACGCCGCGCAGGCGACACCTCTGCCGGACCCGCCGAAACCGGTGCGAGTGGTGGAGGTCGTGAAAGCGCTTCCCCTGCCTGGGCAACTGAAGCCGCTGCCGTCAGCGCGGCGCGTCCACCCTGCGCCTGAGGCGGTCGATCCGACAGCACGGGTCACACAGGCCAATCTGGCGGCCCGCATCCAGCCCACGCGGGCCGGGTTCATCAATGCGGTGCAGGTCTACCCCTACAGTCCGGGTGCGCTTTATCAGGTTTACACTTCGCCGGGCGAGATCACCGACATCATGCTCCAGCAGGGTGAAAAGCTGGTGGGCACCGGGCCGGTGGCCGCCGGTGATACGGTACGCTGGATCATCGGCGATACCGAAAGCGGGGCAGGGGCGACCAAGCGCATCCATATCCTGGTCAAGCCGACGCGGCCAGACCTGACTACCAACCTGATCGTCAATACGGACCGGCGGACCTATCTGGCGGAACTGCGCTCCACGCCCGCCACGTATATGGCGTCGGTGTCGTGGGATTATCCCGAGGATGACCTGATTGCCCTGCACCGGCAGGACAGTGCGGCCGATGACGCTGCCCCGGTGGATGTGGGGCTGGACCTGAACGCGCTGAATTTCCGTTATGCTATCCAGCTGGTGAAAGGGGGTACACCGCCCTGGCTGCCCGGCAGGGCCTTCGATGATGGTCACAAGGTCTATATCGCCTTTCCGGCCGGCATAGGGCAGGGCGAACTGCCGCCGCTGTTCGTGCTGGGGGCGGATGGTGGCCCGGAACTGGTCAATTACCGGGTCCGTCAGAACTGGATGATCGTGGACCGCCTGTTTGCCGCCGCCGAACTGCGGCTGGGTGATAAGCATTCCGAGCAGCGTGTGCGCATCGTCCGCACCGACGGGCGGCCGTCATGACCGGGCAGGCGCCGACAGCCGGAAACTACTCTGCAGGTGCTGCGCGTGAGTCACTCCCCCCACCCGATCTGCGCCTGCGGGCCGATCGGCCGCGCGTAGTACGTCTGTCGCGCACCGTGGTCTGGTCGCTGGGCGGGGTCGGCATGGTCGCGGTGGCCTTCGCTCTGGGTTACGCCCTTCAGGCAAGCCATCGGGCGCCGTCCACGCCTACAGCGCAGGACACCGATGTCCGTCCCTCAGCCGATGGACTGGCGGGGCTGCCCTCCGATTATATCGGCAAGGACGTGCCGAAGCTTGGTCCCGCGCTGCCCGGTGATCTCGGACGCGCCATCCTGCATGCGCAAGGGCAGGGGAAGGTGCCCGCCGGCACCGAAGACCACCGCGCCGCGCAAGAGGTCGAGGCGGCGATCGCGAGTCGGCTGTTCGTGCAGACGGGGGAACGTGACCGCGCCAGCGAACAGGCGATGCCGCCCGCGCCGGGCGCTCCTGCCACTCAGGGGCCGGCGTCCATCACGGCCGGACCACAGGCCGGAAACCTTGCCTTTCTGGAAGGGCAGCCGGATCGCGCGACAACCAGCCCCGATCGCATCATGCCGCTGGTCTCGCCCTACGTCCTCCAGGCGGGTACCGTGATCACGGGTGCGCTGAACACGAAGATCAGCTCCGACCTGCCGGGGCAGATCGTGGGGCATGTCACCCAGAACGTCTATGACAGCCCGACCGGCCGTTATCTCCTGATCCCGCAGGGCAGCACACTGTTCGGGGCCTATAACAGCAGCGTCTCCTTCGGACAGCAGCGGACCCAGATTATCTGGACGCGCCTGATCTTCCCCGATGGCGAGAGCCTCGTGCTGGAGAAACTGCCGGGCGCGGACGCTATCGGCCAGTCCGGGTTGTCCGACGAGGTCGACAATCATTGGGGCCAGCTTTTCAAAGCCGCCCTGGTGACGACCCTGCTCAGCGTGGGGTCAGAGGCGGGTACCAGCCAGAGCGAAAACAATCTCGCCCAAGCCGTCCGTTCCGGTGCCAGCAACGGCTTCTCCATGGTCGGCAACCGCCTCATCGATCGCAGCCTGAACGTGCAGCCGACGCTTACCGACCGGCCGGGGCTGCCGTTCACAGTCATTCTCAGTCGCGATCTGTTGCTCAAACCCTACCAGAATGGAGGAAATCCAAGATGACAGAGCTGAAGATCACGGAAATCCCCGACGAGAAACCGGTGAAAATGACCGTGGCGTTACCTCCCGATATCCATCGCGATCTGCTTGCCTATGCGGCACTTTTTTCCGGCAACGATGGGGCGATGGACCCGGCCCGGCTGGTCGCACCCATGCTCCGGCAGTTCATGATGTCGGACAAAGGGTTCGCTAGGGCACGGAGGCGGGTAAAAGCAGCACCGCCGAAAAAGTAGTCTCATGTCCACGGACGATGAGCTTCTACATATCGGGCGAAGCTCCGGGCGCAGGGATTTTCATTGTCGGGTCGCCAGACAATCCCGAACTCCAGATGGGAGGAACCGCCGGCGTCGCGGATTTCCGTGATCGCGATGTCATGGCCATGCCGATCGCGGATCAGCGGCAGCCATGAGGCGGGAAGCAGGGCGATGCCTTCGTGATTCTGGACGAGCGCGACGATCCTGTTGCTGCCGATATCATGACGCCGGATCTTCGGGCCGATATCTGTCTCCCCGAGCTTGCGCTGCATGAGCGTCTCGAAGTCCTGACCAGCGTTGTCTCGTCCGATCAGGAATATTTCATGACGCAGGTCCGCCCAGGACACTTCCGGTTGTGTCGCGAGAGGATGACCGGTGGGGAGTGCGGCTACGATGCGGTCGCTCCACAGAGGCGTGACCCGTAACGCAGGGACCAGATTGCGGCGGGTGACGACCGCGAAATCGATCTGCCCGTGCTGGAGGCGACGCAAAAGCCTTTTGCCTGTGCCCTCGGAATAACGAAAGACGATATCGGGATATGTGGTGCGGAACTCCGCCGTGAAGGCGGAAAGCCTTCCAGGCAGGACGCAGGTCTGGATGCCGACGGAGATCTGGCCGTTCTCGCCCTTGCCCGTTCGCCGTGCGCGGGCGTTCATGCCGGCCACATTGTCCAGGATCGTCTGGCTCCAGCGGATGAATTCCTGGCCGAACGCAGTTGGTGCGGCACCGACCGGGGAGCGGGTGAACAGCCTGACATCAAGCCGCTCTTCAAGGTTGTGCAGGGACCGGCTGATGGCCGATTGTCGGGTGTTCAGGAAACGCGCCGCGCCGTGGATACTGCCGTGCTCGGCGATCGCCCGCACGCACAGCAGTTGCCACAGATCGAATGGCGGGCGGCGCACGGCCCGTCACACCGTCTTGCTGCGGCGCGGCCTGATGACCGTATAGACCGAGGGCAGCACGAAGAGCGTCATGGTCGTGCCGACGATCATGCCGACGACGATCACCGTGCCCAGTCCGAAGCGGCTGTTGGCTCCGGCGCCCGACGCCATGACCAGCGGCAGCAGCCCCACCACCATCGCGCCGGTGGTCATGATGATCGGCCGGAAACGAATGCCGGCCGCAGTCCTGATCGCCGTCACCCGGTCCAGATGGTCGCGATGCAGAAGCTCGTTGGCGAACTCGACCATCAGGATGCCGTGTTTGCTGACGAGGCCGATCAGCGTGATCAGCCCGATCTCGGTGTAGATATTCAGCGTCGTCACGCCGAGGGCGAGCGGGATCAGGGCGCCAAAGACCGAGAGCGGCACGCTGATCAGGATGATGACCGGATCGGTAAAACTGTTGTACTGGACAGACAGGACGAGATAGATCGCGATCAGCGCGAATGCGAAGGCAAAGACCAGCGCCTTGCCTTCCTGCACATATTGCCGCGCGTCGGACTGCCAGTCGTAGCTGTAACCGGCCGGAAACTCCGCTGCCCGTGCTTTGAGGAAGGCCACCGCATCGCCCATCGTGGCCCCCTTCGCGAGAATGGCCTGGAACGTGGCGGAGTTCTGCTGGCCGAACTGTGGCAGGCGGTTGGGTTCGACATCGACGCGAATGCTCGCCAGCGCCGACAGGGGCACCTGATGTCTGTCCCTGTCGCGGACGTAGTAGGTTTTCAGCGCGTCGGGGGAGAGGCGCGCCCTTGGCACCGATTGCGGGATCACGTCATAGGAGCGGCCGTAATAGCCGAAACGGTTGACGTAGTTCTCGCCGATCATGGCGTTCAGGGCATCGCCGATCTGCTCCATGCGGATGCCCATGGCGTTCGCCTTCGTCCGGTCGACCGTGACCCGTACCACAGGGTTGTCGAAAGCGAGGTCGCTGTCCACCACTGCGAACAGCCCGCTTTTCTGCGCTTCCTCCCGCAGATGGGAGACGACGCCGAAGACGTTGCGGTAGGAGTCATCACTGCGGATGACCATCTGGACCGGCAGGCCACCGGTCGATCCGGGCAAGGAGGGGAGCTGGAACACGAAGACGCTGGTGCCTTGCAGGCCCGCCACGCGCTGCTGGAGGTCCATCTGGATCTGGTCGGCATTGCGTCGGCGTTCACCCCAGTCGTCGAGATTGACCCCGCCGACGCTGTTGGCGATCCCTTCGATGCCGTTCATCATCCAATGACTGTGCCCTTCCGGGATTTCGTCCATCTTGTCGTAGAGCGCCTGGGCGTAGGTCTCGACATAGTGGAGGTTGGCATATTGCGGCGCCTTCACCGCCGTCAGGACTAGGTCCTGGTCCTCGTTGGGCGCCAGCTCGCTCTGCGAGACATGCAGCATCACCGGGATCAGGAGGAAGATCACGGCGGCCGAGCCGAGGGGGATCCACCGATGGTGCAGCGAGAAATCGAGAACGGCCTCGTAGCGCGCGTTCATGAAGCCGAACACATGCTCCGCCATCCGCTCCATGAAGCCTTCCTTGTCCTTCGCTTTCAGCAGTTTGGCGCTCATGATCGGCGAGAGGGTGAGGGCGACCACGCCGGACACGACAACGGCACCAGCCAGCGTCAGGGCGAATTCCTTGAACAGTGTTCCGGTCAGCCCGCCCATAAAGGCGATGGGGGTATAAACGGCTGTCAGGGTGAAGGTCATCGCGATCACCGGGCCAGCGACCTCGCGCGCGCCGAGCAGGGCGGCGTCGAAGGGCGATTTGCCCTCCTCGATATGGCGGTGGACGTTCTCGATCACCACGATCGCGTCGTCGACCACCAGCCCGATCGACAGCACCATGGCCAGCAGGGTGAGCAGGTTCAGGCTAAAGCCGAAGGTGTACATCAGCCCGACCGCGCCAAGCATCGAGAGGGGTATGGTGGCGATCGGCACGATCACCGCCCGCACGGTACCGAGTGAGAGGTAAATCACAAGAATGACGATGAGCAGCGCCTCGATGAAGGTCTCGGTGACTTCGTCGATCGAGGCCTGAATGAAATGCGCGGTCTCGTAAGGAACGCGGACATCAATTCCCGGCGGGAGCGTCGCCTTGAGTTTCGGCATGATCTCGTTGAGACGCGAGATGATCGTCAGCGGGTTGCCCGTTGGCGACGGTTCCAGACCCACGAAGATCGAAGGACGTGGTGTCGGCTTGCCATTCGGTGGCCGAAGCGTGCTGGTCTGCGAACTGGTGTCCGTATTGTCCGGCCCCAGTTCTGCGCGCCCGATGTCCCGCACCCGGATGACCCGGCCACCAGTCGAACGCAGTACCATATCACGGAATTCCTCGACCGTTTTCAGATCCGTGTTGAGGTTGATATTGCTGATTGTATAGACGCCACGGATCCTGCCGGGTGCGGCCTGGAAATTGTTTTCCCGGATTGCCCGTGCCACGTCCTCGCCCGTCATGTCGTTGGCAGCTAGCTTCTCTGGGTTGAGCCAGAGCCGCATTGAAAGGCGCTGCTCTCCGAAATAACTGATCTCGGATACACCCTCTATGCCCGAGAGCATCGGTGCTGCGACCCGATGGATATAATCCGAGATTTCGTAGAGAGGCCGCGTCGTGCTGGCAAAACCGATATAGGCGACTGCGGTAAAGCCGCCCGATGTGCGTTTGATGACCGGGTCATACGCGCCTTCCGGCAGCCGGTATTTGACGGCATTCACCTTGGACATCACGTCGGTCAGGGCGCGCATGGAATCATAATTCAGCATCATGCGCACCGTCACTACGCTGAGGCCCTGCGTCGTGGTGGAGGAAAGATAATCAATGCCCTCGACGGACGCGACGGCCTCGCTGATCGGCTGGGTCACGAAGCCCTGCATGAGGTCCGACGACGCGCCCGGATAGCGGGTCGAGATCAGGATCGTGGAGGTTTCGAGGGTTGGATATTGACGTGTTGCGATGGAATTGAAGCCCTTGATCCCGAAGAGAACAATCAGGATCGTCACGACAATCGCGAGGACAGGCCGCCGAAGGAAGCGATCAGTAAAACTCATTGTGCCAGCTCTCCACTCCGGTGCGGATGAGAGAGCGGGCACGGGCGAGATCAGCTTCGGCCGCGCGCAATTCGCCGCTCTGGCGGATCAGTTCGCCCTGTTCCGGTGCGTCATTGAGGACCAGGAGCAGCTGGCCTTTCCGGACGATCGCCCCGGAATCGAAATCCAGCTCGGTGATCCGGCCGGCGATCTCGGGGGAGAGTGTTACCCCCTGGAACGGTTCGACCTGACCGATCGTCTCGATATGGGCGGCGAAAGGGACGGGTCTGACCGGCCAGACGGAGACCGCCGTTGCCGGAGTGTCAGCAGCCCTGCCGGCGGCGGGCAGGGACATCAGCACCGCGAGAGCGGTGGCATGGTGCCAGGGGACGAAGAAGCGTCGCACAGATATCTCCCGAAGTTATTGTTATACGCGGATATACGTACCTATAGGACTGGAAAGTCCGGACATTGGAGGCCGAACGTGCATTAGATGCCGGTCATCGCGCCGCGAGCCGGATGGATCGCCACTGATCGGGTGCGACATGGGCGTCGGCGAGGCCACCGCCCGTCGCCACCATGATCCGCACCGTCTGACGGAACATCTCGGTCTGTGCCCGCACTGTGTTCTGGCGCGCGAGCAGAAAGAGCCGTCGGGCGTTGATCGGCTGAAGGATGGTCTCCCGGCCCGCCTGATAACCGGCCTGGCTCAAGGTCAGCGCGTCATCGGCCGAGGTCAGGGCCTGTCGCTGGTTATCCAGTTCCGTCGAGGCGTTCTTCAGGCCGTTCAGGCCATCGGCGACTTCGCGGAAGCCGTTGATGACCACCAACTGGTAATGATCGAACGCGATCCGGTAGTCCTCTTCCGCCTGTTTTTTCCGGGCCATGAGGGTTCCCCCATGGAACAGCGGCAGAGCAGCCCCTCCGATCAGGCGCCACGCCGCACCGGCGGGGCCGCCCATCAGCCCCTCGGCGGCGACGGCCGCGCTGAGGGTCAGTCGGGGATAGAGGTCGGCGGTCCGGACGCCGATTTCGGCATTCGCCGCGCGCATCATGGCTTCGGCGCCGATGATGTCCGGGCGGGCATGAACGAGTTCGGATGGCACGACCACAGGGATGTCTGACGGAAGGCTGAAATCCGCGAGGGTCAAGGTCGGTGCGGTCCAGTTTGCCGGCGAATGCCCGGTCAGGACGGCCAGCGTCGTTCGCGCGGCTTCATGGGCATTGACCAGCGGCGGCAGGAGAGACTGGTCGTGCGCCAGTTGTGCTTCGGCGGTCACGACATCCAGCCGGGGCTTCCTACCCGCCTGCCAGGCGAGCGTCGCCAGTCGGAGCGTTTCCCGGTCGGTGTCGATCACGCTGCGGACCACGGCGATCTGGTCTGCTGTCGAGGCCGCTTCGAAGGCGGTCAGGACCGTGTCGCCGATCACCAGCAGCATCGTGACATCACGGCGCTCCCGTTCGGCATCCTTCTGTGCGCCGGCCATCTGGATCAGCCGGTGATTGCCGCCGAAAATATCGGGGTCATAGGAAACGTCGAGACCGGCCGAGTAGGCGGAAAAGGCCGGGAAGGTCCAGGCCCAGGGACCGAACAGAGCGGCCCCGTATTCCTGTCGCCCCTCGCTACCGGTGGCGTCGATCTGGGGCATCAGGCTGCCTTGGGCAGCATGGAGTCCCTCGGCCGCCTTGCGCAGGTTGGTCTGGGCCGCCTGGATCGACCAGTTGTTCCGAAGCGCCTCGGTGACGAGAGCGTCCAGCCGAGGCGAGCGAAAAAGACGCCACCAGTCGGAACCCGGCTTTCCGGCGGCCTGATACGGGAAGTTGGCCGAAGCGATGGTTACTGTGGCTGCTGTTTCCGACCGGGTTTCGCCGAATGTAGCGGCGTCCGGTGGCGGGGGAGCCTTGTAGGTCGGGCCGACTGTACAGCCTGCTAGGCCCGGTAACAGAGCGAGGAGAGCCAGCCAGGTCGGGCGTGGTGCGGCGGCGACCCGCTTTGGACTATGGGGATGGGGCAGGAAATTGGGTGGCAAGGCGGCCTCCGGTCGTCATGAACGAGTCTCATTGATACGAACATAGACGTACATACGGATTAAAAACCAGTCTTATTGAGACACAGGCTTACGACGGGGCTTGGAAGCAGCGTTTTCTTGACCCGCTCCCATGATACGCGTACCAATCCACGCATGATCGCACGCCATCCGAAACGCGAGGATATCCGGCTCGAAGCCGTGCTGACGGCATTGGGTAATCCCATCCGCCTGGCTGCGGTGCGGACGATTGCTGTGGGGGGCGAACATCCCTGCTGCGACGTGCTGCCGCAAATTCCAAAGTCCACCATGACCCATCACTGGCGCGCCCTGCGTGACAGCGGCGTAGTCTGGCAGCGCCATATCGGTCGGGAATACCGTCTTGAACTGCGACGCGAAGACCTGGACAGTCGGTTTCCCGGTCTGCTGGATTCCATCCTCAGCCCGCTTGTCAGCGACCCGCTGACGCAGGAGACGATCTCCGAATACGACCGGTCCCGCCAAGGCGCGCCTGCCTGACGGGAACACCGGCGGGACGGCTTTTGCTCAGAGAGCCCCGGAGCCGGAAGGCGGAATAATGCATCCCGTGCTGTCGCAGGTCATGCCGGTGGTGCGGTTCTCGGACGCCGTTTTGCGTGCCTCCTTCCATGACTGGCGCAGGGCGGCCAGCAATTGTGCTTTCGGCTGCGCCCCCGAAAGACCGTAGGCACCGTCGAAGACAAAGAAGGGCACGCCATGAACGCCCGCCTGTGACGCACGGGTTTCATCACGCCTGACATCTTCGGCGAAGTCGCTGCCCGTCAGCGTAGCGCGCACGGCGTCGCCATCAAGACCGAAATCCTGCGCAAGGCCGACAAGTATGTCATGGTCGGCGAGGGGGGAGTTGTCGGTGAAATAGGCCCTGAACAGCCGCTCCGTCATGTCCGCGCCGTGACCGTGCTGTTCGGCGAATTTGGTCAGCCGGTGTGCGTCGAAGGTGTTGGTGTAGCGGACCGAGGCATAGCGCATGTCGAGACCGCATCGCTCGCCCATGGACGTGATGTGGTCGATCATGGCCTGGGCATCGCTTCGGCTTTTGCCGTATTTCCGCATGATGCGGTCAAGCGTTGTGGTGGTCACTGCCGGACCCGATGTCGGATCGAGTTCGAAGGCCCGGAAGACGATCTCGACTTCGCGGGCATGCTCGAACTCGGCCAGGGCGGATTCGAGAAACCGCTTGCCGATATAACAATAGGGGCAGGCATAGTCGGACCAGATTTCGAGTTTCATGACAGCCTCCGCATGCTTGATAATGTACGATTATACCCGTACCATGGTTTCATCAAGCATTACGAACGCCGATGGTGAAGGGAGCAGGGGATGAAGCCGCTGAAAGCGCTGGAGGTCGAAACCGGGAAAAATCCCGTCGCGTCGATCATCCTCATTCACGGCCTGGGGGCGAGTGGCCGGGATCTGGCGCCCATGGCCCAGGCGCTCGACCTGCGCTCCATCGGCGCGGTCCGGTTCATTTTTCCCAACGCGCCCGTCCGGCCGGTTTCGGTCTGTGGTGGTGAGCGCATGCCGGCATGGTATGATCTTCTCGCGCCAGATTTGCTTCTGCAGGAAGATGAGCCGGGGCTACGTGATGCCCAGACCTATCTGGCGAGCCTGATCGACCAGGAAGTCGCGCGCGGCATTCCGTCCCGGCGCATCGTGATCGGTGGGTTTTCCCAGGGCTGTGCGATGTCACTGATGACCGGGTTGCGTTACCCGTTGCCCTTGGCTGGGATCGCCGGTCTGTCCGGCTATCTGCCGCTGGCCGGGCAGACGGGGAGGGAGGCAACGGAGGCGAACCGCGCGACGCCGGTCTTTCTGGGGCACGGTGAAGGTGACACGGTCGTGCCGCTGGCGGCGGCCCGCCTCGCGCGGGATTGGCTGCGTGCCGAGGGGCATGATGTTGCTTGGCATGCCTACCCGATGGCCCACGAGATCATCGGTGAGGAGATTGCCGATCTCAACGCATGGTTGGTGGAGCGCCTCGTATCGTAATGACTTTGAGCAAGGGGAAGCCGTGTGAGGTAATTTCAGACTTTGTAATGGTTCATCAGGCCGGGTTAGCAGGCAGGTTTAATATCGAGTTCTCAACTTCTAATGATTCCCTTCGGATTGTCCGGAACGTGGGGAGAGCGGTGAACGGAATGTCAAAGGTGGAAAATAACGGGCATCCTTTGATGGCTTGCCTGGCTGCGAATTGTCGGTTCCTGACATCTTTGAACAATAAGCTTCCCGGTTGACATGCAGCAAGACGACCATGCCAGAATACGGCAGCATCGACCATCTAGATAAATTAATAAAATATGATAAAATTATCTAAATAGAATCTACAATATTTGTTCATGAAGCCGGAATAATAGGCGTGTTCGGATCATGTGGGCCGGGAACATGGCCGGATGGTACTACGGTCGAAGCACTCAGAACATGTTTCTCTTGGTCGTCGAAGAAGATGTGTGCGCCGAAAGCGTGTAATACAGGCGCTTTATTCCAGATTCCTACGAAATGGGCTTCGTCGGCCGGCGTGTCCCAAGCGCGTAATGTGCGGACGACACGTTCATGGGCCGGTGCGTTCCGCGCCGTTACCAAGGCAATGCGAACCTTGCTGATATTTCCGTCATTGAGATAGACCTTACGCAACGCTGACAGCTTGTGGAGGAACTTGCCGAACGGTCCACGTTTCATTGGATTGGCCGCGTTCGTGGTTTCATGTGCCAGAAAAGCTTCAAGGCCATGTTTTTGATAAATCTCATCGGATTCCGGCCCGAAGACGACGGCGTCGCCATCGAACGCGATACGAACCTCGCCGACGCGGGCGTCTTCAACTCCCGGCGGCGCGATGCCCAGACGCGCAGCGGCGGCTCCACCCTTCACTGCTCCCCTGACGTCGGCGTCCTCGTTCGAGAGAAACAGATCGATCTTCCACGCCGGGATGTAGGGAGACAATGATCTCCCGCTGGTGAAGCTTCCGGTTTTGATGTCCAGCCCATAGCTTCTGATGGATTTGAACGCTCTGAGCGACAGGTCAGGCGAGTTCCGCGAGAGAAGCACGACCTCCACACACGGCTTCGCTCCTGCCTCATTCAAAGCTAGAAGCCGCTCCACCACATCGAAGCCGGCGCCTTTGTCGATGATGACGTCTTCCCGATCAAGTTGCATGGCGGCGTAGGCGTGAACGCCTTGTTCCCGGAAGACGTTGTGCTCCTCCTCGAGATTGAACAGCGCCCGGGTCGAGACACCGACCCTCAAGGGTTCGGCGCGGAGCATGTCGACGGCGGCCTGTCGATTAGGGAGCATCCGATTATATCTCCAGTCTCGGGAGGTCACGGACGACCCGTAGCGTTTCCAGGCTTACGGTGATGACGCGAAGGAAGAGGTCCAGCGGGTAGCGCGGGTCGTGCATGGTCTCGTTGGCCCAGGCGTTGGCGTTCTTGACGAGATGGCTTTTCGTGTCCGTCTTCACACTCTGGCGTTCCATGACCCATTCGAGCGCGGGCTTGCCGTTCACCACATATTCATAGGCTTCGAGCGGAATGCCGGTGATGGTGATGTTGGCGTTGTAGATCACGGTGGATTTGTCGAGCGTGGGGCGCTTGCCCGCGAATTTCATCTGCTCCACCCGGTAGAAGCGTTCGGGATCGGAAGGCGGCCCGAGCGACGGGCCGCCGTGTGTGAAGATGACGGGGTAAGGTTCCACCTGCTCATAGTTCACATGCAAAGCGGCCAAAGCACGGCCAGCCTTAGAAAAAGCCCAGAAATCGGAGGCGGTTTTCACGCGGGGAATGCGCGGCAACTGTTTGGACAGGTTGTCAGCGAAACGGGCGCGATAATCCTCCGAATGAAGTAAGCCGTAGACATAATAGAACAGGTCTCTTTTGGTAATCGCCTCTTCGGGATAGGCGGCCTGAAAATGGGCCAGCCCTTCATCCGTGATACCGTCGCGGCGAACGAGTCGTGATTGAGACGGTTTCTCTTCAAAGAGGCTGCCTTGCGGATCGTTCATTGTCCATGCTCCGTTTCGTAGAGAAACATCGGGAAGCATTGGCTGCCGTCGATATCCACCATGTGGAGGCTCGGAAGAGCGCTGCACATCAGCACACTGAAGGCGGCTTTCTGCCCTCCGCCTGACGTGCAAATCACCAGATTTTTCTCTTGATCTTCTGTTAATTGGCGTGTATAATTCTGCTCTGCTCTGCTCTGCTCTGCTCTGCTCTGCTCTGCTCTGCTCTGCTCTGCTCTGCTGAGTCAATCTCATAAAGATACTCTGGAAAGCACTGCGTTCCGCCATCGCTTTGCAGTTCGGGGATGCATTTACTCATCAGCGCAAACTGACTGTTCTTGTGCGGCCGTTGCTTGATCATGATGACTTGATTTTCTGCCTCGGCCTTATCTATCGGGAAAATTCGGGGCATCTGATAGACGCGCTCGTTTAGGCGGCGGCTAAAATACAGCCATTGTCGCGAAAACGGGCGGTAAATCGCCGGAACGAGGCAGTCCTCGAATTGCAGTTCTCTGTCTCGGGCCAATTCCTGTTTGAGATTGTGCGTCCAACTGATTTTTGTTGGATCGGTGTCGATAAATTTGTCAATCGCCGCCTCGCGCGCCTTCCTGGGAAGATCGGGAAAAGCCGCATTGAACCGCGCTCGTTCATGTTCATAAAAGCCGATCATCTCTCGCATGTTCCGGGCCAGCGTATCGCGGGATGGATCCCAGCACCAAACATCGCGATTGGTCACAACGCCAAGAGAGAAATTCTCGAATAGTGGTGTGCTTTCGCCCTTTTTTGCACCCAGTGGGATGAAGTTGGCAAAGTTATCGTCGCGCTGGCGGAGCCAGTCGCCATGCGCGTCCGGCGTGATTTTGGTCCAAAGACCGGCGTCGCGGATGCCCCGGATGCTCCCGAATTCCATCACGCGCGCCAGCTTTTGCTCCCGCGTGAGATAGTCGCCGATATCGTGGAACAGGATTTCGCCCTGTTTTGCGCTTTCCGGGTTTTTGACGAGGATGGAGATAGCGATCGGCGCGCGGCTGCCTGCGCCGAAAATCTTACCACCCTCACGGCGAGAAGTTTCGCCTGCCGTGCGCTGATTGCCTCGCAGGTGGAAGATGTGAAGGGAGGAGAACTCCTCCGCAAGGCATTTCCGCAATCCGTCCGCCGTATTCGCGTCCAGAAATCCGGCATTGGTAACGAAGCCGATCACGCCGCGATCGCGAATCCGGTCGCTTGCCCAGCGGATGGAGCGAACATAACTGTCATAAAGCCCTTTTGCGAGCATCGCATTGGACCTTGCCGCGTAAGTGTTCCTGATACGCTGGTCCAATGCGGGATATTCGACGTTGTCGTTATTGTCGTTTTCGCTCTTTTGTCCGACTGAATAGGGTGGATTACCCATGATGACGCGGATATCGAGCGTCTGCTGATGCCGCACGCGGGCGTTGTTGTCCGCCAGAAGCCGTGAGGCGAGGTCGTGACCCTCGTTGAGGCGGAACGTATCAGTCAGACAGATACCCTCAAAAGGCATGTAGTCGCCCTTCATCAGGTCATGATACGCAGCCTCGATATTGATGGCGGCAATGTAGTAAGCGAGCAGGACGATCTCATTGGCGTGAATCTCATGCCGGTATTTATGCGCCAGTTCGTCTTTCGTGATGAAGCCGCTCTGGAGCAATCGCGTGATGAAGGTTCCGGTGCCCGTGAACGGGTCGAGGATATGCACGCCGGGACTGCCGAGCGTCTGGTCGAATTCGTCCTCCAGCACGTCATTGACCGAGCGGATGATGAAATCGACCACCTCCACGGGCGTATAGACGATGCCGAGCCGCTCGGTCATTTTCGGGAAGGCGGAGCGGAAGAAGCGGTCGTAGAGCTCCACCATGATCTTCTGGCGGCCATAGGCAGTGTCGATCCCCTCGGCCCGCTCGTGGACGCTGCGATAGAAGGCGTCCAGCGTGTCGGTCTCCTTGCCGAGACTGTGCTCGTCCAACACGTCCAGCACGCGGCTGAGTGCTTTGGAGATCGGGTTGTCGGCGGCGAAGCTGTGGCCTGCGAACAGCGCCTCGAAGACCGGGCGGGTGATGAGATGCTGGGCCAGCATCTCGATGATCTCGCCGTCCGTGACGCTGTCGTTCAGATCGGCGCGCAATTCGGCGGCGAAACGGGAGAACGCCTCGTGGGATTTGGTGTTTTCGGGGTTGTCGAGGATGGTTTCGATGCGGGCGATATGGGTACCCGCGATCTTGGCTATGTCGTTCGCCCAGTCTTCCCAATGATGGCGGTTGCCGACCTTTTTAACGATACGTGCATAGATCGCGCGTTCGATCTCGCCGATCTGGAGCTGAAGCTCCTCCTGGCCGTCATCGCCGTCCGGCCCCCGTACCGTGCCAATCCCGTACGTCTTGCGGGCACGGGAGGTGAGACCGGTCGAGGAGGCGATCGTCCGTTGCGTGATCTTGTGCGTGATCGCGATGACTTCCATACGCGACGTATCGGGCTGCTCCCGAAGATCCATTTTGTTGACCATCGCGTCGAAGCGGTCGTCATGCGAGCGCAGGGCCTGAAGCACCTCCCAGACGACGCGGTAGGTCTGGTTGTCGTCCAGCGCCTCGTGCGGTTCCTTTCCGGCGGGGATGACGACTGGCAGTACGACATAGCCGCGCGTCTTGCCGAGGGCCGCGCGCATCACGCGACCGACTGACTGCACGACATCCACCTGAGAATTGCGCGGAGTCAGGAAGAGGACCGCGTCGAGGGCGGGTACGTCCACGCCCTCGGATAAGCAGCGAACATTGGAGAGGATGCGGCAGGTCTGCTCGGGAGCCTCTTCCTTGAGCCAGGCGAGCTTTGCTTCCTTCTCGGAGGCGTTCATGCCGCCATCCACATGCTCGGCCTCGCAGGTGAGGCGGGCTTGGGGCTCGATATCCTCCTGTTTCTGGTATTCCTCCACGACCTGTTGGAACATCTCGGCGATGCGGATGGAACTGACCTTGTGCTTCTTGCCGCGATACTCGGGCGCAATGACCTGACAGAAGGCGACGGCGCGCTTCATTGGAGCGGGGTCGTTCACGCCATCCTGCGAGAGTCCGATCTTGGCCAGCGCCTTCCAGCAGCCGACAATCTTCGCCGCATCGTCGACTTTCAGCCCGTTGCCTGAATCATCGAGCAGCTTCTGGAGTGTCGCGCTGATGGCCTTTTCCTCAACCGCGAGGACGATGACCTTGTAATCGACGAGCAGCTTGCGTCGCACGGCTTCGGAGAAAGTGATAACGTGAAGATCGTGGCCATAGATCGCTTCGTCATTCATGGAGCAGACGAGTGCGCCTTCCTTTCCGGCCTTCTCTTTCGCCACGTCGCCATAGATGCGCGGCGTGGCAGTCATGTAGAGGCGGCGGCGGGCGTGGAGATAATCCTGATCGTGAACGCGGACGAATGCGCTGCCGTCGCCATCACCGGGGAACGTCACGCCGGTCGTCCGGTGCGCTTCGTCGCAAATCACGAGATCGAAGTCCGGCATCCCGTATGCGTCTTGCGCGCGGGCGATGACGTCGATCGAGTGATAGGTGGAAAAGACGACGCTCATGTGGCTGTCGTCGTGCCGTTTGCTGAACTCCTCCGCCAGCCGCGCGGCGCTGGTCGTCGCCGGGTAGCGCAGCTCGTGCGTCTTGATCTTGATCTCGTCGTCATCGGCGCTTTTCTTGCCGACGTCGCTGTCCGAGCAGACGGCGAAACTGTGCAGCGGAGTCCGGCTCTCCTGCGTCCATTCCGTCAGGGTCTGGGACAGCAGTGACAGGCTGGGGACGAGGAACAACACTCGCCCGCCGCGTCCGGCCTGTGCTTCGGTGATCTTCAGGCTGGTGAAGGTCTTGCCGGTGCCGCAGGCCATGATGAGCTTCCCGCGTTCCTGCGTTTCGAACCCACGTAGAACGCGCTCGATGGCGGTTTTCTGATGCGGGCGTGGCGTCTTACGCGGGCGCAACGCGGGAGGCGTCTTCGGCTGGTAGCGTGTCCAGTCGATCAGGCTGCTGTCGAGATCGAACAGGTCGATCTTGCTGACCGGAGGATTTTGGTTGTCGAGTGAGGCTTCGGCGTTCTCTGTCCAGTGGTTCGTACTGGCGATGATGAGGCGGCGAGTGAAGTGGGTCTTGCCCGAGGCTGTGAAGAAGCTGTCGATATCCTTCTTAGCGATGACGTGATCGGCGGCATAGAGCTTGCACTGGATGGCGTGGAATTCGCCTGTGCCGCGTGTTCGGGCGACGAGGTCGATCCCCGTGTCCTTGCTGGTCAGACCCAGGTCGGTAGCCCATTCGCCGTAGGTCCAGACGCCGTCATAGAGGTCGGCATAGCTGGGCTCGGTCCGCAGATAGCAGACCGTCAGCTCCTCGAAATAGGTGCCCTTTTCGCGCTCGGTGACGGCAGCATTACGGAACGTGTCGAGTAGAGTGGTGAGAGCGGACATCAGACAACCGGATCAGCGCGTTACAATCTCGTTTCATCTTGCTCTCTAGCAGGAGCAGAGGCAAGCAATTGACAAGCATAACACTTGACCAACGGCACTGGGTCTGCGGACCTGTCGCGCACCATCATTACGCGGACTGGATATGATGGAGGGTTACGAATTCAAGTAATGTGGCACAAGTTCCGGACGCGAAGCGACTACGAATTCGGGCAGTCCGATGTCTGCTTCCAAGAACCGCAAACGACGGTTGATCGACCAGTGTGAGACGTAAGTGGACATAGTTGTATGTTTGATGCAAAAAAAATTCCCTTTGACAAGGATCGAGGCGATCAGGATGAGATTAGGCGCAAGCAGAAAAAAGTCTGTCGAAGCATATATTTAAAGCCATTTTGTTCTCAACTTGCGATTGTCGCAAGTTGAGCAGCAATCCTGCCCCCGCAACCACTTGCAATTTCTGAGACCCCGCTAAATCAAAGGCTTAACGGCGCTTTGCTTTGTGTAAATTGAGGTCATCTTCTGCGGAACTGTTTAATTTCAGAGCTTTAGAGAAAGTGGGTTCAAATCGGGGATGTCATAGCTCGCAACCACTTGCGATTAGCGGTGACGCAGTTGAAGGTTTACGCTGGGATGTAATACCACCGGTTATAGGGACTGACCTGTGTGAGCCCACTTTCTGAGACCGATGGATCGGATGGTGTCAGGCAGGGCGGCAAGATTGTTCCAGGCGGAACAGGCGGCGTCGATGATGTGATCGACGCCGTCGAAGACGGTGTTGGAGAGCCAGTTGGCGCGTAGGAACTGCCAGATATTCTCGACCGGGTTCAGTTCGGGAGCGCGGGACGGCAGGAAGATCAGGCTGATATTGCGGGGCAGCTTCAGCTTGTCGGTGGTATGCCATCCTGCGCGATCAAGCAGCACGACGGCGTGGGCGCCGCGGGCGCCGCAGCTTGAGATTCCCTCGATATGCAATTGCATGCTGGCGGTACCGATGAACGGTAGCGTCAGGCCGTCGGCTTTGCCGCGCGCCGGGCAGATCGCCCCGAACAGCCAGCCAGGCATTCTCGTAGCGCTGATCGGCCGGCTGGCGTGGCCGCGTGCTGCGCCGGGCCCATTGTAGGACGATCCCGTTCTTCTGGCCGATCCGGGCCTCGTCCTGGAACCAGATCTCGATCGGCTTGCCCTTGGGCAGATGGCCGATATGGGCGTTCAGGATGCGGGGGAAGTTTTTTTGAACGCCTCCATGACGCCAGTGTCCTGTCCCGGATGGCGTGGCCGGGCGCTGACATAGGAAAAACCAAGCTGTATCAGCAGGGTAGAAACGTGCCGCTCGTGATAGACGACGCCGAAGCGCCTCTCGCTCACGCGTTGCAGATCAACCCGGCGCCAGCGCACCACGCCATCGCGCTGCCGATCCGTGCCCGCCTCGACCAGGGCCTTCAATTCGGCCTGCTGTGCCCCGTTCAATCGGCAGGCTGGTCCCGCGTGCTGATGGTCGCGCACGCCATCGGGTCCTTCCGCATTGAAGCGGTGAACCCAGTCTCGCAATGTCTGGCGGTCCATGCCGCCTACCCGGGCCGAATCCGTCTGGCTGGCCCCGTCGCGGATCGCCGCCAGGGCCAGAAGCCGGCGCGCAGCGTTCGCATGCCGGTTGCTTACCGCAAGCCGCCTCAGCTCAGAGGCCGAATAGTCATCCCGTAGCTTCACTGTCCTCATCATCAGTCAGATCCTCCCAAAATCAAGAGAATCAGAGCCGACGGCGCTCGTCACTTCACACACGAGTCAGTGGCTGCGTCCTTTGGTATAACGTCTGAAACTGCGCAGAACGGCCAGCGTCGAATTGATGCAAGGTAATCAGAAATCGATGCTATAAGCATTCCGGCATGGGGTTTTGAGATTGGGCAATCTATTTGATGCAAGGTAAGAGATATGTGTATCAATAAATCTTCTAAAGAAGATTTATTTCTTATTATATGCTGCACGTTGTTGGGTACTGCCTTGATGTGATGACATATATTGCCAAATTTGGCTTTTCCAACTCCAGTATGGCTTGCATCGTTTCCTTTATCTGTAAGCGCATTTAATGGTTTTTTTTGCGAGTTCATCCGTTTGCGCATCTAACTGGAGCTAATCAATCGAATGCTAAACAAGGAAATTACAGGCATGGCTAAATTACAAAGATTCAACAATCGTAAAATTTGCAAATATAATGAAGTTGAAACCATATCAGATATGCCGTCTATGGTAGCGAAAATCTCGCCGTGGCATGTTTTTTTTCATAAACCCGGAGGAAATCTTTAGGACGATTTTCAATCGGCACCATTGCGGGTTGCTTTCATTGGCAACGCTTTACCCCGTCGCTGTGGTATTGCTACCTTTACCACCGATCTTGAATTGGCTGTCCGTAATCTTGATGACGTGACACAAGCGGCGATCATCGCCATGTGCGATCCGGGTAGTCAATATGCTTTTCCCCCGCACGTTTGTTGCTCGATCGAACAGGATGATCCCGGCAGCTATCTTGCGGCGGCGAATTTCATCAATGTGCATGGCTTTGACGTCATTTCGCTCCAGCATGAATTCGGCATTTTCGGCGGGGAAGCGGGCAATTATCTACTCAGTCTTATCGCATTAATCCGCGTCCCGCTGGTTACGACGCTGCATACGGTGCTCGACAAACCCACCGATGCCCAGCGAGACGTCATGCTGGCGCTTCTGGCAGCCTCTGTGCGCGTGGTGGTGATGGCTCAAAAGGGGCGCTCCATATTAATTGAGACCTATTCAGCAGATCCCGCCAAGATTATCGTCATTGCGCACGGCATCCCGGATGTCCCACTAGTCAGCTCCCAAAGCGCGAAAGAAAAGCTGGGCTTTGCCAACCATCGCGTCATCCTTACTTTCGGTCTGATCAGCCCGAACAAAGGCATAGAGACGATGATCGAGGCAATGCCTCAGGTTCTCGCGGCCGCTCCTGACGCGGTCTATGTGGTGATGGGTGCCACGCATCCCTCTCTGCTACGGGATGCGGGCGAGGCTTATCGCGATGGTTTGATCGCCCGCGTGAACGCGCTGGGTCTAAACGGGCACGTGGTGTTTCTCAACCGTTTTGTCGATCGACCAGAATTGCTCGAGCATATCGCCATGTGCGACGTTTATGTTACGCCTTATCTTGTTGAATCGCAGATGACATCAGGCACATTGGCCTATTCGCATGGACTGGGACGGGCAGTGGTATCGACCCCCTATTGGCACGCGATGGAATTGCTGGCCGATGGCTCGGGCGTGTTGGTACCGTTTGGAAGTCCCGATGACCTCGGCAAGGCGGTGGCCGCTCTGTTGATCAACGAAACCACACGGCTCGCTATGGGGCGCAAGGCCTATGTGACCAGTCGTGCAGCGACATGGACCAATATCGCGCAACTTTATCGCCATGTCTTTCGCATAGCGTGCCGGAAGCCGAAGCCCCTATTGTCAGGATTGCCCCTGAGTCATTTCGCCGCCATGTGCGATGATACCGGTATGTTGCAGCATGCGGTTTACGGTGTGCCTGATCGCAATCACGGTTATTGCGTCGACGACAATGCCCGGGCGTTGCTAATGTGCTGCGGCATCGACGCAAATACACGGCCAGAAATTATCGCGACGATGATGCCACGTTTTGCGGCCTTCATCCAGCACGCTTGGAACGCCGATACCGGCCGTTTTCGCAATTTCCTGAGCTATGATCGCCGCTGGCTGGAGGATTCCGGTTCAGAAGACAGCCACGGTAGAACACTCTGGGCATTGGGTGCCTGCAGCCATGATCCGAGACTCAAGCAATGGGCTACGGCACTGTTCGCACGGGCACTTGGAACGGTCGAGGCGTTTACCTCACCGCGCGCTTGGGCTTTCACGCTTCTTGGACTTGATGGTTACTGTGCCGTGTGCCCGGGGGATAACCATGCTCGAGAATTGCGACTTGTTCTTTCTAAGCGGTTACACAACCAGTTGCTGATCTGTGAGAGCCCAGACTGGGTGTGGTTCGAGGATCGGCTGACCTACGACAATGCTCGCCTGTGCGAGGCGCTGATTACGACAGGTATCGCCGTCGGCGTGCCCGACCTTGTCGATGCCGGCGTGCGCACCCTATGCTGGCTGCTAGATCAACAGACGTCGCCCGCTGGTCATTTCCGTCCGGTTGGCTCGGAGGGCTTTCTGTTGGTGTCGCGCGAAGCACCGCAATGCTTCGATCAGCAACCGGTCGAGGCTTGCGCCACCATTGCCGCTTGCCTGAGCGCTCTGGTTGTCGAGCGTGCGCCATTTTGGCTAGCCGAAGCGCGTAAGGCTTTTGCATGGTTCGTTGGTGCCAATGATTTGGGCTTGCCCATTGTCGATGCGATTACGGGCAGTTGCCGCGACGGGCTGCATCCGGATCGCGCCAATGAAAACCGTGGTGCCGAATCTCTTCTTGCCTACCTGCTCGCCCTGTTGGACATGGAGCGGCTGGGGCGTAACGAGTCTGATTCTGCTACAATTTGTCCACCGAGTGCGGTGTTATCCCACACCTTCATGGAAGAGAGGCATATCGTAGCCGATCAAGCTTATTAAGCTACAAGTTTATGTAATGTCTGTCCCAGTCGGTAACTTAAGATCGGGATCAGAACCAAGTCGAGTTTTGCCCTCATAAATAGGAGGGAGTTAATTGTGATATTTATGCCCGTTACGATGATTAATTAATCACATTGATATAGATAATTCGAATGTTGCAGCGACATTGATTTCAACAATGATGAGACGGTTTGGTCTTTCAGTTATAGATATAAATGAAATTTACTTTAGGTAGGAAAATTGTCTCGACTATGAAAGATGTCACCATCGGCAATTTTTTTCAAACCCCTGACCCAGTTTGTAGTCAGCTTTTTTCGGAGATGTAGCTACGATGGAGTGCGCGTTAGAGTGGAGGTAGGCCGTAAAGCTGAGTATGAGGAATAACCACATATTAATGATCATAAATAATTTTAGATTTATATTGAAGAATATAAAATTGACGCAGCGAAAATTTCGTCGTAATATAAATGTTCAGGAAAAAATTACTTAATTAATTTTACAATAATCGGAATTTCTTGGGCACCCGTCGAGGCGGGTGCATCACGATGCCCAAGCAGACGTCGCCGATATTTCTTCCTCCTCCTCCTCCTCCTCTAATCAAGGAATTTATATTATGGCCAAAGGCCAAAAGCGCGGTAATCGCGAGATCAAAAAACCAAAAGCAACAAAGAAACCGAGCATAGAAGCCCAAGTTGCCTTGCAGCAATTGCAAGGGAAAATGCTGCCTTCCAAAAAAGTAAAAAAATAGATGCATGTTTTCGTCATTGGTTGATTTATCTGAATATTTTCGCTTGATAGTCAAGACTGTTGGGTTCAGTCTCAAGTGCTGCGTGAACATGCTGGCGGATGCCGTCGAGGTTACACTCGGCCCGAAGGGACGAGCCGTGTTGATCGACAAAAAGTTTGGAGCCCCACGCGTCACGAAAGTTGACGTGACTGTTGCATGCGATATCGTGCTTGAGGACAAATGCACGGATATGGGGACACATCTTGTTCCCGATGTAGCGAAGCATGCCAATGATAAGGTTGCTGGCGACACCTCTACAGCATCATGCCTGCCCGCAGCACCATGCTTTTTGACAGAACAGCGATCGCAGGGGGTATTCCGCCGGCGGAACAGAAGCGCGGGATCAATGCGCACTGTGCACGCACCTGTAATTGAATTGACGCACCCGACCTAGATTTCAGTCTGGTTTAGAGGTAGTATGCGCCATTTAAACATAGGGATCGTAAAAAGATCAGATTCAGAAAAAGGCTTCGCCGTCTTCCCCAGACACTGGCTCGTCGAGTGGACATTTGCCTGGCTCAACCGTTGCCTACGCATCAGCTTCACTGATTTTATACTCAGAAAGCTATGCTAAAAGTCGTAATTTTTCTGGATAGAATCGTAGGAAAATACTCATGACATTACCTCAATCGATGACAAATCCATTATCTGCTGGTTATATTGGATTCGAGATCTTCGTCGGAACACGGCGTGTGAGTTGTGGTGTTTCGAATGATGCTTTAGACGCGATTTCCTGTTTAGCATTGCCTTCTACGCCTACGGCTCGAAACCGCTCTTTCAATAGATTTCGAGTTCTAATTCATAAAGCTGCAGAAAGAAAAGTGTTGGAATGTCATGATAATAGCAATGACTATATCTTGATTCAAAGCGAGGATCTTCGTCGTATTCCACCGGAAAGCGGCAATCCAGCTTTCACGACAGGAATCCGATAACCGGGTGACTATTTTTTTACGGTATGGTTTTGGAAGTCCGTCTTCAGAAGATGCCAAAATCTGGGTCGGGTAATTTTTGAGGTTTTATATATCGTGAGTTACCTCTCCAGAGGGATTTGTAATATGGAATTGTTATCTCGATTTGCGTTTAGTGTTGCAAGTATCATGCTTATGCTGCTCGCTCTTGGTCTTATGGGTTACGGTATTCTTGATCTTGGCTCCGCGTTGTTCAAATCTTGGCGTTCTGGTCGAGATGCGGTGATTCTTGCGATCAGTTACGTCGTCATAGCTGTTGCCGTGTTCGACGTCGCCAAATATTTTATAGAGGAAGAGGTGCTTCAAACTAGGAACAATATGTCTGCCACTGAAGCGCGTGCCAGCCTGACGAAATTTATCACGACTATCATTATCGCGATTTTCATTGAAGGACTCGTTTCGATATTTGAGGTCAGCAAAGAGGATATTGAGAAAATTTTCTACCCCATCGGATTGCTCGTTACGGCTACGTTTATGGTGTTGGCTCTGACAGTTTACCAAAAATTCAGTGTCAACACGGAGAGGTTATGAATAATGTTGATGGGCTGATCGGTTTATCAAGAGTGGTTTTCTATTTGAGTGTAATGGGTTTGCACGAGATACCGTAGGATGAGCATCGAAATTGAGGTGATCTGCCCCCTCAGAGTGGCTCAGAGACTATGACAGTCTGAAGCACGAAAGGGGCATTGAATGCAGCGCAGGAAACATACAGCTGAAGAGATTATTGGCAAGCTGAGAGAAGTTGAGATTGTCCTTGCACAGCGCGCGTCGGCTGCGGAAGCCTGCCGCCGGATATCGGTCAGCGAACAGGCCTATTACCGGTGGCGTAAGGAATATGGCAGCCTGAAGACCTACCAGGCAAGGCACATGAAGGATCTGGAGAAGCAGGGCCAGCGTTTGCGCTGGGCGATTTCGGATCTGACGCGGGACAAGCGGATCCTGCAGGAGGCGGAACGGGGATCTACGACGTACTGATCTCAGGCCGCCCTTAGCATCCGCGTGGAGCTCCTTCAGAAGACTCGCATCATAAACTAATGGCTCTACTTGAAAGTTCTAGTATAATTGACAATAGGCAGATCGCTCTTCTGGAGAAGCAGGCTGCAGCCGAAGATGTCCAGCATCTCAAGCATGAGGTCGATAGGTTATTGGCCATCAGGGCTGTTCTAATACCCGAGCTGATCCAGCAGGTCCGTATGGGTTGCCCCCCAGCGATAGAGCATCTCCAGGGGCTCGACGAGTTTCTGTCCCATTGAAGTCAGTCGATACTCGACGACCGGAGGCATGACCTGCATGACCTCTCGTTCGATGAGCTGCAGTCGTTCGAGTTCCCGCAAGGTCTGGGTCATCATTTTCTTGGACAGGCCCGGGATACTGCGTTGAAGCTCTCCAGGCCGGGAAGAGCCGCCAAGCAAGTGTAGCGTGTGAAGGATCATGGAGGTCCATTTCCCGGAGAACAACCGCAGTAGCCGTCTCGGCGCACAATCCTCCGCGAAAGGTGCCTGGCGGTAGTCATCAGGCAATCGGGCCAGTATCAGATCGTGCTTCATGGGAACCTTTTGGTATCCAGGGCACAAAATAGTGCCGGATTGTCATTTGTATCCGCGCCAGACAGGTTGTGAAGCCTGAGCATGGCTGTTTAGCGGAGGAACCAATGTCAAAAAGAGCTCTGATCGTTGGCGCAACAGGGATTGTCGGCCAGAACCTGACCAACAGGCTCGTTGCCGAAGGGTGGACCACCTATGGCCTTGTCAGGCGAGTGGAGAGCTTGCCTGGCTCAGTCATTCCCGTGGCGGCTGATACGTTGGATCCGTCTGCACTACGTGAGGCGCTCGCTGGTATCCTGCCGACGCACGTCTTCTTCACGACCTGGACACGCAGGGCGACCGAGAAGGAGAACCGTGTCGTCAATAGCGTCATGCTTCGCAATGTCTTCGAGGCGCTACCCAAGCCGGAAAGGCTGGTCCATGGCAGCCTTGTCACCGGATTGAAGCACTATCTTGGACCGTTCGAGGCCTATGCGGCCGGGGCGCCGCCCCAGACGCCATTTCGTGAAACGATGCCCCGACTGGATCTGGAGAACTTCTATTACGATCAGGAAGACGTCCTGTTTGGGGCTGCGGCAAAACATGGATTTGCCTGGACGGTTCATCGTCCACACACCGTCATCGGCCATGCGATCGGCAATCTTATGAATATGGGCACCACACTCGCGGTCTATGCGAGCCTTTGCCGGGAGACCGGCCTGCCATTCGTGTTTCCAGGGTCACCTACACAGTGGAGTGGTCTGACCGATGTGACGGATGCCCGACAGCTCGCCAGCCAGATTTTCTGGGCGGCAACCAGCCCTGCGGGGCGGAATGAGGCCTTCAACGTCGTCAATGGTGATGTATTTCGTTGGAACTGGCTCTGGCCAGAGATTGCGGGCTGGTTTGGTATCAAGGCCGCCCCCTATCTCGATCATGTCACGTCTCTGGAGCATATGCTGGCAGGAAAAGGGGCAGACTGGGCTGAGATCGCGAAGAAACATGGCCTCAAGGAGGAGCGCCTCGACCAACTGGCGTCACCCTGGCATACAGATGCGGATTTGAGCCGTCCGGTTGAATGCCTTACTGATATGAGCAAGAGCCGCAGGCTTGGGTTTACAGATTACCGCTATACGCCCAACTCATTCTTTGATCTGTTCGAGCGGCTGCGCGCCGAACGCTACATTCCCTGAGAGCACTCATCGGTTAGGCATGAGCAGAAAACAGATTGTCAAAACAATTAGTTAAACCCGCTTCATTCTGAACTTGCGGATTCCGCAAGTTCAGAAGCAATCCTGCCCCCGCAACCACTTGCAGTTTCTGAAACCCCGCTAAGTCAACGGCTTAGCGGGGTTTTGCTATACGTAAATTGAGGTCATCTTCTAGAGAACTGTTTAATTTCATAGGCTTAGGGGAAATAAGTTCAAAGCGGGGGTATCATACCGCGCAACCACTTGCGATTATCGTTATTGACGTGAGCCGCTGTTACAATCAGGCTCAGAAGCGAATGTAATCTTAGTTTCCGGATTGATGACCGACCTTATTCGAGACCTTATCCTTCGCTGGCGGGACGATCCGACAGGGACTTATCAGAGCTGGTTTCTGTGGGACGAGCGTATCAAGAATTTCCGGTCTATCCGCCGTGGTCTGCAGCAGGTCGTTGCCGAGATTACCGCTGGCACATTCGGGGTCGCTTATCGCGGCTCCTCCCTAGAAACGGTCGTCCATTCGATTGCTGAGCAGCGCCAGATATTCAAGGGAGCGGATCATGCGTTCCTGTGGAAGCCGAAGCTACGCATTCCCGATATCTACGAAAATCCCGCCAATCAGAAAGCATTCGGGCAGCTTCTTGATACCTGTCTGTGCTGCAATACCGAAGAGCATGTGGTTTCGGCCATTCATGCAATCGATGCCTGGAAGATAAAAGGACTAGGACCAGCCGTCGCCAATCTGCTGTATTTCCTGCATCCCACGATCATGCCGCCTTTCAATACGGCGATCGTGAAGGGCTATAACGCCTTGACCGGATCAAAGGTGAAGCTGGGGCGATGGGAGGAATATCTTGCCATGCGGCAGGGTATCCTGAAGCTGAATGCGACCTATCGTTCGCTGCTGTCCAATGATCTGGGCGCCATTGGAGGACTGCTATTTGACCTCGGAAGCGGACGCTATTCAGCGCCGCCTCTCGAGGATAACGAAACAGCACGGAAACTCTGGGAAGCCGATCTTCACCAGGTGAGGGAGCAAAGCGCAAAAGAGGCCCGAATCCTGGCAGCAGAGCGGGAAACGGATCACACCCATACCAAGATTCAGGGTTGGCTTCGCGATCTGGGGCTTTCCCTGGGTTACGATGTCTGGATTGCGGCCAATGATCGCAGTCGTCCATGGCGGGACGGTAAGCTGGGAGATGGCTGCCTGTCGGTGTTGCCTGGGTTCACAACAGAAACGCAAGGGGCGCAATCCGTGCGGCTGATCGATGTTCTGTGGCTGGACCGGGAAAGCCACAGGATTGTGGCAGCATTCGAAGTCGAGCATTCAACGACCATTTATTCCGGCATCGTGCGGATGCTGGATCTTGCTCTCGGGTCAGAGGCGCAGGCCTTGGATGGCCTGTTTCTTGTGGCACCAGACAAGCGGGAAGCTGATGTGCGGGAACAGTTGAGGCGGCCGGCCTTCAGCAGGATTGCAGATTTGAAAGTCCGGTATCTGTCTTATGGGGCGCTTGAGAAAGACCGCGAGGCAATCAGGCGCTTTGGTCAGGGATTGAAGCCTATCCAAGCCATATCCCATCTCCCATCTCCTTATCCCAGCATGACAGTGATGACAGGCATGGCAGGAGAGCGGGGTGTCTACTCTCGAGCAGTGATAAGGAAAAGCAACCATTCATACTGCCGGTACCTTTGACAGCATCATATGCACTGCCTCCGGCTGCAAGTCAGGTCAACCTAGAAGTGTTCTATAAATCATGGCCTTATAGACTCATTTAACTGTGCGTCTTGTACGCTCAGAACTACCTCTTTGGCCGAATGCTTTTTAAGAAGATATGATGATGGAAAACATTAACAATCAGGTTCTTTCGGTGCGTCAACTTTTGGCTTTGACGCGACTTTCTATTCCGACGTATCAACGCCCTTATCGCTGGGGAGCGCGGAATATCACTGATCTCCTTGCCGATCTGGTTATCCATCAGAACAAGAGCGCCTATCGATTGGGCTCTGTGGTGTTTCATCAGCACACAGATAAAGACGGAATGCTCGATATCGTCGATGGTCAGCAACGAACCCTGACTTTGATGTTGACTGTCAAGGCGCTGATTGAGGTGTTGGACGAAGAAAGTCGAGACAGAAAGGAGAAAGTAACCAAATGCCAGCGCCAAGATATTCGGCAACAACTTGAGGCATTAAGAGAGCCCATCCATGATTTTATGAAGCGGACGCATTTCCCTAGCCGCGCTTCAGAGGTAAACCTCCGACGAAATTATCTAGAGTTGCATCGAACAGTGGCCCGCTCCGAATTTGATGAGCAGAAAATCGATTTTCTACTCAATAAATGTCAAGTGGTCTGCTTTGTCCTCGAGGATATTTCCGAGGCATTTCAGTTCTTTGATTCGCAAAATGCCCGAGGGCGCGATTTGGCACCTCACGATCTGCTTAAAGCATTCCATCTGCGCGAATTTGCCGAGCATGAGGCGTGTCGCAAGGCAGAGGCCGTTGATCATTGGGAGCGCCTGCCCAGCAACGAACTGGCCCATTTATTTGCCTTCTATCTTTATCGAGTGCGTCAGTGGGCCGAGGGTAAGTCTGCGCGCTACTTTGGGAAAGAGGATGTGGATATTTTCAAAGGAGTCAATCTCGAACGCGTGGGTCAATTTCCTTATGTAAAATCACTTCGTATCGCCCACCATTTTGTTGATGATTACAATAACCAATATCAGCGCAAGATAGATGGCCAGCGCATGGTTTTCCCGTTTCATCTCGACCAGATGATTATTAATGGCCGGCGCTTCTTTGAGATGGCCGAGCACTACCAGAAGCTTGTGGCTGCGATCGCAGTTGAGGAGTCTGCCTCTAAACTGGCTATGCTGCACGATAAGGCCCTGACGACGAGGGCGGTCAAGATACTTTCTACCTTGAACATTTACAAAAATCGTCATCGCACAGGTGATCGCTACGTGCGTGCCATGTTTGACTGTGCTCTAATCTTCTATATCGACAAGTTTGGCAGCCAAGAACTGTCGCTGGCTATTGAGAAGTGCTTTATCTGGGCCTATCGCTGTCGTATTCGTCAGCAAGTGGTCCAACTGGCAACCATGGATAATTATGTGCTGGAGCACAATTTGATCCGTGCCATTCGTGATGCTCACCAGCCTGCTGATTTGCACGCGTTCTATTTGCCAAACATGAGCAGCAAAGAAAACAAGAATAATCGCACCGGCTCTAAAGATGAGTTGGTCGAGTTGTTTCGGGAAATGAATTACTATGTCTGAAGCGATTGTTCGTCCGCTCTCCATCCAAGCATTGTTGGAAGATAGTGCCCGTTATGTGGTCCCCATGTACCAGCGCAATTATGCCTGGGGTGAGGGGGAAATTACCCAACTGTTGCAGGATGTGATCGATTACCAGAGCAAGAAAAATAGCGAAGGTAAACATCAGACTTACTATATCGGCACCTTGGTAGTTTTCGCTCGGGCCGACGGCACCTTTGAGGTAATTGACGGCCAGCAGCGCTTCACGACCCTTTCCCTTCTGGCGATTTGGCTCAAAAACCAGAAGAATGGGGCGGTAGATATGAGTTGGTATCGAGATCTCAACCTCGGCTTCGAAAGTCGCTTGGTCTCGAGGCAAACTTTCGAGCGTTTATGGCAGGGTGCCGAGCCCTACTGCTTGCGTGGGAACACCTTCAATGAAGGGTTGGTGAACGGTTTTGAACTGATTGGTAAAGCTTTATCTGAGCTTGGGCTGATCGGCACAAAATTGATAACCTTTTGTGAATATTTATTCAAGCACGTGCAGATATCTCGTATCGAAGTGCCCAAGGATACTGACCTCAATCACTTTTTCGAAGCGATGAACAACCGCGGTGAGCAGTTGGAAAAGCACGAGGTGGTTAAGGCGAAGCTGATGGCGGTGTTGAACCAGATTCCTGAAGTGGAAACGCGTCGCCAGAACATCTATGTGCTAGGTCGGGTATGGGATGCCTGCGCCAATATGGAACGCTATATTCAATACGGTTTTACGCCTGCTGAACGTCATAGCCTGTTTGGCGAAAATGACTGGGGGCAGTTTATACCCCAGGATTTTGATCATCTATGTAATCTGCTGCCGTCCTCTTGTAGTGCGAACTCAGAGTTCAAAACGGAGGATAGTGTCTCCACTGGTAAACATGGACGAACCTTGTTGGCTATTTTGCACGACGACACGCTCGACGTGGTGAAAAATGTAGAACAGGAAAGTGCTGGCTCAGAGCGATTTAACAGCGTTATTAACTTTTCTAATTTTTTACTTCATGTATTACGGATCGTAAGTCGTCGTCCCGCTAATACGGAGGGGGTGCCGCTTGATGATAAACAACTGATCGATCAGTTTGAGTTGCGCGTAATGCAGCAGGCTGATCCGGTAGCGGCTGTCCAGTGTTTTACCCACGCCCTGTTGAAAACTAAATACCTGTTTGATCAGTTCATTATCAAGCGCGAGTTTGCGGATGGTAAGGATGCTTGGAGCCTTAAACGGTTGCATTGGTATTCAAAAGATAGTGTCAGCTATATCAATACATTTGATGATAAAGATGGTCAGTTTATAGGTATTAATAGGCGTATATTGATGCTGTTGTCGGCATTTCATGTATCAGCTCCTACTTTGGTTTACAAGCACTGGCTTAATGGTGCCCTACGCTATCTGTTCGATAACTTTAATCCGAAGAATACAGTAAGGGCAGATGCCTATCTTGGCTATCTGGAGTGTCAGGCGCAACGCTTTGTCTTCCAGCGTTTTTTGGTGCCAGGCGAATCAGCTTCCTATTACCAAATGATTTACGGCGATCTTTCTACTTTGCCTCAGATCGTAGTTGATGAGCAATGGCGGGAGATGGTCCAATCCAAATTATGTTATGGTCATATTGAAAACAATTTTGTCTTTAACTTCCTTGACTACCTTTTGTGGGTAAAAAAGCGTGGCAAAGATAAAAATTCCGATCAAGTGATTAATTTTTTTGAGTTCACTTTCCGAAGCTCGGTGGAGCACTTCTCACCCCAGCATCCTATGGATGGTTATAAAACGGTAGAGCGTGTTGCACTTAATTCTTTTGGCAATCTTTGCTTGATTAGCCATAGCAAGAATTCGCGCCTGAGTAATTTTCAGCCTCAACAGAAGCTGGAGCATTTTGAGGCAAGTCTTGGCAATGGTCAGATCGACAGTCTGAAACTGCTCTCGATGATCGAGTTGATGAAAGCAAGAGGACGCTGGCAAGAGGCCGAAATTGCAGAACATCAGGACAAAATGATTGACATACTGGCTGAGTCGCTCCGGCATTTGATATCATTCCAAACGACAGGGTCGCTTTGAGTCGATTAGAAAACAGTGCCTTGAGCGAGACAGAATGTCAGAAAAGCCACCTGACTATCCTTCGGGGCGTGAGCAAGAATATTTACTTCTGTTGTGAAGTGTAAGCGAACATGGCTCTGAATAAACAAACACTCCGTTTGACGAGGGCAGGGGGTATTGACTCCAGTGATGGAGTTAAGCGCAGGCAGAAAAAAGTGCATCAAAACAGCTTATTAATCCCGCTTTGCTCTCAACTTGCGATTGCTGCAATTTGAGAGCCAATCCTGCCCCCGCAACCAAAACTTATACAATATAATCAGCATGTTAAGCCGTCCGTAAGGGCGGCTTTCTGCGTTTGGGAAACACTCGCAGGATGCGTATAGGATGCAAATGGGAGTGAAAGCGCAGCGTAGGTTGGGCTGAAATCGGGGATATTCACGATAACGCGAGCTTTATCGGCGGCCTTATTGATCAGTGGAAATTACGCGATCTGACGACGATACGCTCACCGGCGGAATCGCTGTCATGGATGCTCTCAGCAGAGGAGCGATTACCGACGTCCGCGAGCAGCCCGGAAAGGTCGGTGATCTCTTTTGCTACCAGATGCACGACCTCTCCTTCCTTCTGGAGCATGCCTGTCACCGCCAGCATCTGCCCACCTAGCACCACACGTCGGTTCGCATCGAATAGATCCGGCCAGATGATGACGTTCATGTTGGCCGTTTCGTCCTCCAGCGTCATGAACACCACGCCTTCGGCGGAGCCCGGTCGCTGCCGGACCAGCACCAGCCCGGCCACGGTGAGACGTTTCCCATCCTTTGCCGCCAGTGCCTGCCGACAGGACATAATACCCCTTGCCTGAAGATCCTCGCGCAGAAAGGCCAGGGGATGGTCCCGCAGGGTCAGGCCAAGCCGGTTATAATCGCGCACCACTTCCGCACCGTCGCGCATGGGTTGCAGCAGCACATCCGGTTCCTCCGCTTCCCGCGTGACCTGCGCTGCCGCAAACAGGGGCAATGGCTCATCGCGCAGAGCCTTGATCGCCCAGAGCGCCTCGCGGCGTGCCAGCCCGAGCGAAGGACGGAACGCGTCGGCCTCAGCCAGATGGGTCAAGGCTGACGCTTTCACACTTGCGCGTCGCCACAGATCATCGATCGAGGTAAACGGGCGTGACGCTCGTGCTGCAACAATCCGGGCCGCATCGTCATTGGCCAGCCCTTTCACCAGACTCATGCCCAGTCGCACGGCAAACATTCCGTTCGTGCTTTCCGGCCCTTCCAGAGTGCTGTTCCAGCGTGAGGCGTTCACGCAGACAGGCCGGACTTCCACGCCGTGTTCCCGCGCATCACGGACCAGTTGTGCGGGCGCATAGAAACCCATCGGCTGGCTGTTCAGGAGTGATGCCAGAAACACGTCCGGATGGGTACATTTCATCCAGGATGATGAATAGGCCAGAATGGCGAAACTGGCCGCGTGGCTCTCAGGAAAACCGTAAGAACCAAAGCCTTCAAGCTGCTGGTATATCCGTTCGGCGAATTCTTCCGGATAACCGTTGGCGCGCATGCCCTCGATCAGCCGCGTCTGAAACTGCGAGACCGTGCCGGTATTTTTGAACGTCGCCATGGCCCGCCGAAGCTGATCGGCCTCGGCGGCTGTAAACCCCGCACAGATCATGGCGACCTGCATCGCCTGTTCCTGAAACAACGGGATCCCGAGCGTCTTTTTCAGAACCTTTTCCAGTTCCGGAGTGGGATAGTTTTCCGGTTCGATCCCTTCGCGTCTGCGGAGATAAGGGTGGACCATATCACCCTGTATGGGGCCGGGGCGGACGATGGCCACTTCAATGACAAGGTCATAGAACACACGCGGTTTGAGCCGTGG
This sequence comes from Acetobacter sp., assembly GCF_022483985.1. Classification (NCBI taxonomy): domain Bacteria; kingdom Pseudomonadati; phylum Pseudomonadota; class Alphaproteobacteria; order Acetobacterales; family Acetobacteraceae; genus Acetobacter; species Acetobacter sp. The sequence goes on from NZ_JAKVME010000002.1 coordinate 99,296, forward strand.
CAGCATGGACATCTGGGCGCGGGATTCAATCTGGAACACGCCGATCGTGTCGGCCTTGCGGATCATGGCGTAGGTGCGCGGATCCTCGGCCGGAACGCTCTGGAGGGTAAAATGCTGGCCCTTGTGCTCCGCCAGAAGGTCGAGTCCCGTTTTCATGCAGGTCAGCATGCCCAGGGCCAGAATATCGACCTTCATGAATTTCAGGACGTCAATATCGTCCTTGTCCCATTCGATGATCTGGCGGGCTTCCATCGAGGCCGGCTCAATGGGCACCAGTTCATCCAGCCGGTCATGCGTCAGCACAAAGCCGCCGGGATGCTGTGACAGATGGCGGGGCACGCCGATCAGGCAGCGTGCCAGGTCGAGTGTCAGGCGGATGCGCCGGTCGGACAGGTCAATACCCGTCTCATTCAGGGCGTCATCGTCCAGCTTGCGGCCCCAACCATGAATCTGGCCCGAGAGCGTGCGGATGAGATCTTCCGGCAGGCCCATCACTTTGCCGACATCCCGCAAGGCCCCCTTGGCGCGATAGCGGATCACCACGGCCGTCAGGGCCGCGCGGTCACGGCCATAATGCTCATAGACCCACTGGATGACCTGCTCACGTCGTGCATGCTCGAAATCCACATCGATGTCCGGCGGTTCGCCGCGCTCTTCAGAGACGAAGCGTTCGAACAGCAGGGAGTTGCGGGCCGGATCAATGGCCGTGATGCCGAGCACATAGCAGACAGCGGAATTGGCCGCCGAACCACGGCCCTGGCAGAGAATATCCTGACTGCGTGCATAGCGGACGATACTGTTTACGGTCAGGAAATACGGTGCGTATTGCATGCGCCCGATCAGGCCGAGTTCGTGGTACAGGCTTTTGCGAACCTCATCCGGAATCCCCTCGGGATAGGTGCGTGCGGCCGCTTCCCATGTCAGGGTTTCCAGAGCCTGTTGGGGCGTCTGGCCGGGCACGGACACTTCATCAGGATACTGATAGGCCAGATCGTCGAGCGAGAAGCGACAACGCTCCACAATGTCCATGGTGCGGGCTACCGCTTCAGGGTAACGGCTGAACAGCCGGGCCATTTCCTGCGGGGGTTTGAGATAGCGATCGGCATGGCGCTCGCGGACAAACCCCGCCTCATCGATGGTGGTGTTGTGCCGGATACAGGTGACGACATCCTGCAGGATGCGGCGGTCATGGGTGTGGAACAGCACGTCATTGGTCACGACGGTCGGTACCCGCGCCTGATGCGCCAGGTTCGCCAGTTCATAGAGGCGCATATGGTCATTGGGGCGGCGAAGGAGGGTGAGCGCCAGATAGGCCCGGTCAGCAAAGGCGTCCTTCAGCTTGCGCAGATGCAGGGCGCAGGCATCGTCCGCCGTATCCGGGATCATGACGACGATCAGACCTTCACCCCAGGCGACCAGATCCTCCCAGAGCAAATGGCATCTGGCCTTGCCGGCACGCGCCTTGCCCAGGCTGAGCAGACGGCACAGGCGGCCGTAAGCTGCACGGTCGGTTGGATAGACCAGCATCGGCGGGAAATCGGCCAGGTCGAGGCGACAGCCGACGACCAGCCGCAGCCCGATCTGCTTCGCCGCGACATGGGCCTGCACCATCCCGGCCAGAGAATTGCGGTCACAGATACCCAGTGCCTCAATGCCCAGCGCCCTGGCCTGTTCAAACAGTTCGATCGGCGAGGAGGCTCCACGCAGGAACGAGAAATACGTCGTCGCCTGCAGTTCGGCGTAACCCAGTGCCGCCGGGCCGTTCATCCGAAAATCCCGTGCAGAAACCAGCCCTGCGAGCCGGTCTCGCCATGTTCGCCATCACCGGCACGGTAAAGCCAGAATCGCTCGCCGCTGGTATCCTCCACCCGGAAGTAATCCCGGGCGATGGTCAGTTCCGCGTCATTCTTCCACCATTCGCCAAAGACACGCTCCGGGCCGTCAGCGCATTTCACCTTCCGTCGCACACCCCGCCAGATAAAGAACAGCGGCGGCTGATCCGGCAGTTCCGCCATCGCCTGCACGGGTTCCGGCCGCGCCAGCAGGCGTGTCGGACGTGGCCAGTGGTCTGGCCAATCCTTTGTTTCTTCCGGGGACAGCGCGGGCACGCGGCAGAAGGAGCGTTCGGGCAGATCGCTTTCCACCGGGGCAAACCGGTACAGCGCCTGCGTGCCGACACGGTTGGCCAGGGTGTCGATCAGGTCGGACACACCGGCCTCTTCCTCGGCAATCAGGGAGGACACCGTCTGCCGTCGGTCCATGGGTTCCGCCAGGGAGGCAACCAGCACCATGCGCTCAATGCCGAACCCCGGATCGAAGGTCTCGATCTTCTCGCACAGCAGCCGGGTCAGGCGTGTGACGTCCCGCACCGGCATGGCCGTGGCTACGCGGATCGCCGCGGTGCGGCTGTCGACCCGATGCAGCAGCAGGTCGAGACGGCGCACGCCCTGTCCGTGCTCGTCCAGCCCCTGACACAGTAGCGGCACCAGCTTGCCGATATAGCGCGCGATGGTCTCGGCCGCCCCGATGGGTTCGGCGAAATTCCGGCTGACCGCGACCGGATCAACCGGGCGGACTGGCACGATTGCTTCCCCGATGCGCCCGAACGCCTGATCCAGCCTGCGGGCCACATCCGGGCCGAACCGCAGCGCCAGAGGGGCGCGGGGCATGGCGGCCAGCGGCCCGATGCGCGATACCCCCAACGTGGCCAGCCCCTCGACGATCGTAGCGGGCAGGCGCAGCGCTTCAACCGGAAGATCGGCCAGAGCAGAGGCCGTACCCCCTGAGGGCACAACGGCAATCGGCGCCCGACCATAGCGGGCGATGGCGTGCGCGGCGCCCCACGTGTCAGCCACCACAGCTTTTGCCCGAAAGCCGGCGCCCGCCATGCGATGAACCATGTCCTTGAGCATGGGAAGTTCACCGCCATGCAGGTGATCCGCTCCCGTCGTGTCCAGCACCAGCCCGTCCGGCGTATCGACGGCCACGATGGGCGCGATCCGGTGCTGGAACCACAGCGCCAGCTTTTCCAGTCCCAGCCGGTCGCCTTCGGGATCGGCGTCCATCAGCACCAGATCGGGATACAGCGCCTGAGCTTTGGCGACCGGAATGCCGAAGCGCAGTCCCAGCTTGCGGGCAGCCAGATCGACCGACAAGACAACCCGTCGTCGCCCTTCACGCCCGGCCAGCGCCAGCGGCGTTTCAGGCGCGGGCGCGTCTTTGCCCAGCCGCTTCCTGATCCGGTCGGTCGGCCAGAGCGGCAGGTAAAGAGAGACGACCCTTGCCATCACAGGCCTCCACTTCAAAATCGGCACATTCGCCCGCACGGGCGCGGATCAGTTCCAGCAGCCAGCGCGGTCTTCCCACACCGGGCACCGGTAGCGGCACGGATGGCAGGACGGAGACCCGCCAGCGGGTAACGGAAGCCGTGGGCTGACCAAAATCCGCCGCATCCGTCTGCCGCCGCCAGCGTCGGATGGCGATGCCAAGCGAGCCGGACGTTTCGGCCGCCAGTTGCAGACGGCGTGAGGCGGTCATTGATAATCGGGCGACCTCGGCGACAACGGCCCCGAGCCCTCCATGCCGCAGCCCCTCCTCGAAACTGGCCAGCACATCGACGTCCGATCCCGCCTCGACAAAAATGGTCCGCCGTGCCGACAGACCGACCTGTTTCAGGGAAGGGGCGAACACGTCCTGACGGGTGACGATCCAGAGCACCTTACCGCGCGTGCGTGCGGCAATCCCGGCGCAGAACTGACCGGCGGCGGCACTGTGCAGGGCATCATTCCCGCCGCCCGCCACCTCATGCAGAGCCCCCAGCGCCAGACCGCCACCGGGCAGGCGGCTGTCGATCTCGCGCACACCAAAGGGCAGCGTCTTGCGGCGTCGGTCACTATGGCCTTCGAGACGGCTGATTGTGGCTCGCAGGGTTTCCAAGCCGGGTTTTTTCCAGGTTTCAGCGGTCATGTCACGGCTCGATGTCCCTTGTGCAGGCGGTTTTCCTGATTATATGTTCCTGATTTGTTCCGTGTAGTCTGTCGGCGTCAACATTTATCTGTCGGGAGAGCGTATCGCTTCAAGTTTGTGGTAATTCGCAATCCGGGAAGATACCGTCCTAAGAAATTGAAAACAGGAAGCTTTGTCGGAAGAGGACAGGCTGTTATCATCCGGCCCATAAAAAAGATCGCTGTCCGGGGAAACCGACAAACACGGAGTCTCCCTCATGCGGTCAGTCACGACGGGAGGCACAGGTGCTTGTTCACGAGGGAGCGGAGCGCAACGCCAGCATCGACAGGCGTCTGGGCTGCTCGCTGGCGGCTATCGCCGGTGCCGTGAACGCCGCCGGGTTTCTGGCCGTGGGCTATTATTCGGCCAATATGACCGGCAATGTCTCAGCACTGGCGAGTGGTCTGCATGAAGGCCATCTGGAACTGGTCCTGTCCTGCTGCGGTCTGATACTGGCCTTTGTCGCCGGCGCGGTGCTGTCGGCGCTGCTGGTCAATGCGGGCCGTCGCCACAACCTGCCCTCGATCTACGCACGGAGCATCCTGCTGGAAGCCTGTCTGCTCGGACTTCTGGGGACCGTGGATTTTCTGTTTTCGGCCCAGCCACGGGATCCGGTGCTGGCCTTTGGGCTGAGTTTCCTCATGGGGCTCCAGAACGCCACGGTCACACGCATTTCCGGGGCGCGTGTCCGCACCACCCATATGACGGGAATGCTTACCGATGTGGGGCTGGAACTGGCGGACTGGCTGGAGAGCTTTTTTCATCCGGTTGACCCGGCCCGGCGGACCGGTACGCGCGAGCGTCTGGGGCTGCATGCCGCCATCGTGCTGTCCTTCACGCTGGGCGGCGTGGTCGGCGCCTTTCTGTATGGCTGGTGGTCTGCTCTGTTTCTTCTGGCGCTGGCGGGGCTTCTGGCCTGCCTTTCCCTGCCGGGCGCGCTGTCGCATGAGTCTGTGTCGGCACAGGAACCGGCCTCGGTTCCGGCTTACGGGGAGAAGCATCCCTGATGTGCAATCTCTACGCCATGACGTCGAACCAGAAAGCGATCCGGGAGATTGCAATGGTTCTCGATGATCTGACGGGCAATCTCCAGCCTCTGCCGGAGATATACCCGAATACAATGGCCCCGATCGTGCGGAACGGCGGAAACGGTCGTGAACTGGTCATGGCACGCTGGGGCATGCCGACACCGCCCGGTTACCTGAAGGGACACAGGGTCGACCGGGGTGTAACCAACATCCGCAATCCGTCCTCGACATGGTGGAAACGCTGGGAGGGCGTGCAACATCGTTGTCTGGTGCCATTGACGGCGTTCTCCGAGCCGGAGCGTCTGCCCGACGGGACATCACGACTGGTGTGGTTTGCGCGGAATGATAGAGAGCCGCTGGCCTTCTTTGCCGTGATTTGGTGTCGATGGACGTCCGTGCGCAAGCTGGCGGACGGAGAGACGACGGATGATCTGTTCGGTTTTCTGACCACGGACGCCAATCTGGAGGTGGGTGCGATCCATCCGAAAGCCATGCCTGTGATCCTGACGCAACCGGACGAGCTGGAGCGCTGGATGACGGCACCGATAGCAGGGGCTCTGGCGCTTCAGCGGCCGCTCCCCGATGGGGTTTTGTGTCGGGTGCAGGCGCCCGCTCTGGCTGACTGAGGGGCGGGGTCAAACTGCCCTGTTCGTGACGTTTGATGCATCGCAACGACAGATCGGCTTATCGGGTGTTGTGTGGCTGAAGAGATTTCCCGCCATCAGCCCTTTCCACAAAAAGGACATGCGCCATGAGATATGCTCACAGCAATTACGAGGCTTTTGTTCACCCTCGAGCACCGCAGGGTATGGAAGGGCGGTCAGCATGGATCGTGGGCGGTGGACTGGCGGGCATGGCGGCGGCGGCGTTCCTCATCCGGGATGCGGGAATGACGCCTTCAGCCATCACCATTCTTGAGGCCTCGGGCAACGACGGTGGTGCGCTGGACGGAGCGGGGAATGCGGAGACTGGCTGGCTGATTCGTGGCGGTCGGGAAATGGAAGAGCAGTTCCAGTGTCTGTGGGATCTGTACCGTTCCATTCCCTCTCTGGAAATTCCCGATGCATCGGTGCTGGATGAAGTCTGGCAGGTCAATCAGGCCGATCCGTCCACAAATCCGGTCCGCGCCATGTGCAACCGTGGGCAGCCCCTCGCCGATCGTGACAGGCTGACACTCACGGGAAAGGCGCGGCGCGAGATCATTGCCCTCATTCTGACCGATGAGGATGAGCTGGCGGGGAAGACGATCGCGGATGTGCTGTCCGGCGATTTCATGGCGTCGAACTTCTGGCTGTTCTGGCGGTCGATGTTCGCTTTCGAGACCTGGCACAGCGCTATTGAGATGAAGCGCTACCTCGCGCGGTTCGTGCATCAGATTCTCGGACTGAAGGATCTGCATACGCTGAAGTTCACCAGATACAACCAGCAGGAATCCCTCAGCCGACCACTGGCCACATGGCTTGCCGATCAGGGGGTCGTGTTCCGTCATGGCGTGAAGGTGACGAATGTTACCGTTGATGTTTCTGGCGGAAAGAAAGTTGCGACCCATCTCGACTGGCTGGAAAATGGCGCGTCCGCCGGTGTTGACCTGGGTCCGGCGGAGCTGGTGTTCGTGACCAACGGTTCCATGGTGGAGAATTCACGCTGGGGCGATCACCATACACCAGCGCCGATTGACACGGTTATCAAAGAGGGGAGTGTCTGGCAGCTCTGGCGCAATATCGCAGCACAGGATGCCGCATTCGGGCATCCTGATGTTTTCTGTGGCGATACAACAAAATCCCGCTGGCTGTCGGCAACCGTTACGACCCGGGATGCGCGGATACCGGAGCTCGTAAAGCGGGTTACGGGGCGTGATCCGTTCTCGGGGAAGATTATCACGGGTGGTCCGGTCACGATCGCGGATTCATCCTGGCTGATGAGCTGGGTGGTCAGCCGTCAGCCCCATTTCAAGGGGCAGCCCGAAGGGCAGATGGTGGCCTGGCTCTATGGTCTGTTCAGTGACGTGCCTGGCGATTATGTGAAAAAGCCCATGCAGGATTGCACAGGGGGGGAAATCACCCGTGAGTGGCTGTTCCATATGGGCGTGCCGGTGGACCAGATCGACGATATGGCAGCAACAGGGGCGACGACGCATCCGTGCATGATGCCGTTCATCACGGCGCAGTTCATGCCGCGTGCACCGGCGGACAGGCCGAACGTGGTGCCGCACGGGAGTGTCAATCTCGCCTTCCTCGGGCAGTTCGCCGAGACGCCGCGTGATACGGTCTTCACCACGGAATATTCCGTCCGCACGGCGATGGAGGCGGTCTATACGCTGTGCGGCGTCAGGCGGGCTGTGCCGGAAGTGTCAGACGGCATTTTCGATGTCCGGATGCTGCTGCAGGCGGCAGCGGAACTGCGGGACGGAGAGAAGGTACCGGCGTCGGGGCTGATCAGGCACCTGACGCATGGAACGGAGATTGACGATCTGCTGGAGCGCTACGGGCTGGTTTGATTTTATTGTCAGAAGCCAAGGCGGACTACTGCTTTCGCCGTTAACTCAGACATTTGTGCATTCGGAAATGATTCGTATTATGGACACAGAGTGATCGATAGTCACGGTGTCATACTGCGTTTTCTATGATCGAATGCCTTGTCGACTAAAGTGTTGGCTATAATTTCTGAAGAAAAGAGGAAACAATGAACAGGCGCATCCTCATTATCGCTACTGCTATTTCACTAATCTCGGCAGGCTCGGCAAGTTTTGCACAGAGCCATAGCCATGACGGGGCAAAGGTTATTTCTACTCCCGAAGATGTTCAATGGCAGCCAGCACCAGCTATCTTTCCACAGGGAATGAAAATTGCCTATCTTTATGGTGATCTAGCGAAACATGAACCTTTCACTATCCGGGTCATGATGCCTGCCCGCAGCGTCATTGCACCGCACACGCATAATCTTGACGAAATGCTCACGATTATATCTGGCGATCTCGATCATTATACAGGTCCGAAAATGAATCCGTCAGAGGGACTTCATATGGAAGCGGGCGGGTTCGTGCATCTTCCGGTGAATATGGGGCACGCCCTGAAGGCTGGAGATAGCGGGGCTATTTTGCAGGTTTCCGGTGTTGGTCCTTTTGGCATGACCTATGTCGATCCAAAAGATGATCCGCGACACAAGTAATAGTCAAGGAACTGATGTTTGAGGCATACGGTGGCGCAGGCTGCCCGGGAGCTCGACGTTGCGGAGAGCGTGTTGCGCCGCTGGATATGGGAGCTGACCGCCACCCCAACTGTGGCGTCTTTCGGGAATGGGCAGATGGGGACCGGCCTGGCCGAGATTGCGGCTCTGAAGAAAGAGGTCGCCCGCCTCCGGGGGCCGAGCGTGATATGGGGACGCGCTCTAGCTCATGGATCATGGCCAACTGGTTCCAATCTTCTCGTTCCAATGAGAACAGTGGTCCACGTTCAAAGTGAACGAACCAGCGGCATACAGCCTACAGTTGCGGGAGCAGCCTCCGACTTTGCATCTGGCCAATTGTCCGACCAGAATGTTACGGAGTTCTCTCTTAGCCCGCTCGCGCGAGACCATTGAAGCGTCTACTCCTGCAGTAGGCGGCCAAACGCATCCTACTGCAAGCTTGAACATCATGGAACGGCCGAAGGCAGATATCAGTTTTTCGCATGTAGAACGTGCGTCTGATTGATCTGCTGCCCTGAAAACCAACAATACACTGATCAGCCTTTGATAATGTTTTTGCTAAGGTAAGGCTGCCACATTGGTATATGAACAATATTGATGTATTTATGAAATCAAATCATTTCTGCTCACAGGTTCGTTCAGGCATAAAACTGCCATGACGATGACCACCACCGCCTGAAAAACTCGGAAGCCAAACCTGGGGACGCCTTGTCTCCAGTGCTCGCATTCTGGCTTGAGGTGGTAAAAGGGACGCAGGACAACAATGATTCAGGACTCGACATTCAGCATCCATCGGCTCCGCTTCGATGAGAACTATCACCCTTCAGACAGAACGCGCCTTACGACCAATTTTGCCAATCTGGCGAGAGGGGAAAGTCGTCAGGAAAATCTGCGCAACGTTCTGCAGATGATCGACAATCGGTTCAATGATCTGGCGCATTGGGATAATGCCACCAGAGATCGCTACACTCTTGAACTTGAGATCGTGTCTGTCGAGATGGATCTCGCCTTTGCTGGCAAAAGCGGCAGCTTTCCTCTGATCGAAGTCCTCTACACAACAATTGTTGATAAAAACACAAACAAACGAATAGAGGGCCTCGCCGGGAACAGTTTTTCCTCGTACGTGCGGGATTACGACTTCAGCGTGTTGTTGCCGGCTTACAATAAAGAGAAAGCCGAATTCAGTGTCCCCCATAATTATGGAGACCTACATGGAAATCTCTTTAAAAGCGTCATGAACTCGTCTGCGTACAAACAGAACTTCAAAAAACTGCCTGTCATCTGCCTGAGTGTCTCGACTAATCGCACCTATCATCGGACGGAAAATCAGCATCCTGTTCTCGGTGTTGAATATGAGCAGCGTGAGTTTTCCCTGACAGACCAGTATTTTGAAAAAATGGGTATGAAGGTCCGCTATTTCATGCCCCCCAATAGCGTCGCACCTCTGTCATTCTATTTTTTTGGTGATCTGCTTTCCGATTACTCTACCCTTGAGCTTATTAGCGTCATCAGCACGATGGAATCTTTCCAGAAGATCTATCGGCCTGAAATTCACAATGCCAATTCTGCTGCGGCTGACTGTTATCAGCCGAGCCTGAAATATCAGGACTATTCCAACACCCGCATTGTCTACGACCGTGAGGAGCGTACACAGCTCGCGATTTCACAGGGGAAGTATACAGACGAGCATTTCATCAAGCCATATCACGATATTCTCGAAAAATGGTCTGCCAGTTACACCGCCTGAGCTATCAGAAACACAAGGTCATCTCTCATGAAAACACTGCTCCCCACCTCAACGGCTGGTAGTCTGCCCAAACCCTCGTGGCTCGCACAGCCTGAAACACTCTGGTCTCCCTGGAAATTGCAGGGGGAAGAATTGGTCGAAGGCAAACAGGATGCGCTTCGCCTGACACTGGACGATCAGGACCGCGCTGGCATTGATATTGTCAGCGATGGTGAACAGACGCGTCAGCATTTCGTCACGACATTTATTGAGCACCTTAGTGGCGTCGACTTCGAAAACCGTCAGACAGTTAAAATTCGCAATCGCTATGATGCGAGCGTGCCGTCCGTTGTGGGCGCTGTAGCACGTGAAAAACCGGTCTTTGTCGAAGACGCGAAGTTTTTACGCACGCTGACGAAAAAACCTATCAAATGGGCGCTCCCCGGTCCCATGACGATGATCGATACGCTCCATGATGGCCACTACAAAAGCCGCGAAAAACTCGCCTGGGAATTTGCGAAAATTCTCAATCAGGAGGCGAAAGAGCTGGAAGCGGCAGGGGTCGACATCATCCAGTTCGATGAACCTGCCTTCAATGTCTTCTTTGACGAGGTCAATGACTGGGGCATTGCCACGCTGGAGCGGGCCATTGAAGGCCTGAAATGCGAAACCGCGGTTCATATCTGTTATGGTTACGGCATCAAAGCCAATATCGACTGGAAAAATGCTCTTGGGGAAGAGTGGCGTCAGTATGAGGAAATCTTTCCCAAACTGCAGAAATCCAATATCGATCTGATCTCGCTTGAATGTCAGAACTCCCGCGTTCCGATGGATCTGATCGAACTCATCCGTGGGAAAAAGGTTATGGTTGGCGCCATTGACGTGGCCACCAAAACGATTGAAACGCCTGAGAAAGTCGCAGATATTCTACGAAAAGCGCTTCAGTTCGTGGATGCTGACAAGCTTTATCCCTGCACCAATTGTGGTATGGCGCCGTTGCCGCGTGATGTAGCGCGTGGCAAGCTGAATGCTCTTGGCGCGGGTGCGGCAATTGTTCGAAAAGAACTCTCGGCCTGACAGGCAGCCCGGCAAGTTTCTATCGTGAAGGACAAGACACAGGTCTTGCCCTCCACGATGCCAGAATTTCTGGAGACATCAGCAGTCTCGCCACGTCTTCCGCGCTGTATAAAGTCAGCGAGAAACGCCCACGATCCTGTATCATTTTCGTTCCAACTGGCCTGAGCTTGCCGTCGCGCGTCCATCTGATGCGCTCCCGACTGGAAATTCCCAAGGCGTCCTGAAGATTGGCCGGTGTGAAAGGACGTGTGCAGATTTGCTCCACCGTCATGATCAGCTTTTCAATATCGCGCGTCTTATTTGGCAGGGAGCAGGCTGTGCCCAGTATGTGGTTGAACCGACGCAGTCGCTTCCGACATTCCTGTTTTCGGCAACCGATAATCCTGTGACGGTCTGAAAGGAAATCCACAAAACGTGTGAGACTTTCACCCTTTGAGAAATTCAGACGTTCAGATGCCTGAAGATAAGAGAGAATATCCCTGACAAGGACATCGTACATAATTCGTTTCACCGTTTAAACAGCATAATGCCCGGATCAACGGAACCATGGGTTCATACAGCACGGGCAGCCGAACAGGCTTTCCTCATCCGGAACGCTGTTCTTCGGCGCATCGCAGGCCAGAGAGGTTTCGTGCTGCTTATGATCCCTTGTGGTGATGGGGATCGATGCATCGTCGGGTAAACAAGCTCTCTCATCTGGTGTGTGATCAGGCCTCATCATCAGTTCCATAATAGAGCTTGCCAAGCGCGATCGGTGGACGCCCCTGACTGCGGCGATGAGCATTGGTGTCACGCAGCGAATAGGCGCACCCGCAATATTCCTGCTGGTAGAACTTCTCCTGTTTGCTGATCTCGATCATCCGTGCGGACCCGCCGCCTTTGCGCCAGTTGAAATCCCAGTAAGATAGTCCTTCATAAGGAGATACAGCGCGCTGGCCGCAGTCATTGATCTGCGCCATGTTCTTCCATCGTGAAATGCCGAGCGAACTGGTCATCACGGGGAAATCATGTTCATGAGCGTAAAGTGCTGTGCGCTCGAAGCGCATATCGAAGCACATGGTGCAACGGACACCGCGCTCCGGCTCCCATTCCATGCCTTTGACACGGACAAACCAGTTATCTTTATCGTAATCGACATCGACGAAGGGAACGCCATGTTTATCGGCGAACCGGATGTTTTCGTCCTTACGGAGAAGATATTCCCGCTCGGGATGAATGTTCGGATTGTAGAAGAAGATCGTGTAGTCGATACCCGATGCGGTCATCGCCTCCATCACCTCACCCGAACAGGGTGCGCAGCATGAATGGAGGAGCACCTTCCTGTGTCCGTTCGGTGGCATTAAAATCTGCCGGGGTTTCTCGCTCATCGGGAATGTCCGTTGTTTCCAAAGGGTGTGTCAAATTATGAGATGCGCCCGTTTGTATCGGACGCACCCCAAGAATATGAGCGATCGCGTAAGTCAGGTCAGAGCGGTTCAACGTGGAGACATGAAACTCGTTAAGTCCATAGGTCTGCAAGGTGCGGATCTGTTCCACCGCCACCATACTGGCGACGATACGACGAAGTTCAGGATTTTTTGCAGTCCCATCGAACAGATGCCTCAGCCATCCTGGCACCGTGACCCCACACACAGCCGAAAAGCGCACGATCTGCTCGTAGTTCGAAACCGGCATAATGCCGGGAATGATCGGCGCAGTAATGCCAGCCGCCAGACACCGGTCCAGAAAACGCAGATAGATTTTACTATCAAAGAAATACTGCGTGATGGCCCGTGTAGCCCCCGCATCAAGCTTGCGCTTGAGATTGTCCAGGTCGGCTTCCGGACTTGACGCTGTCGGATGGGTTTCAGGATAGGCCGCCACACAGATATCGAAATCTGCGATGCGACGCAGACCGGCGACAAGATCACTGGCATAGGCATAGCCACCGGGCAGCGGACTGTAGTCAGCCGCACCTGCGGGAGGATCACCACGCAGGGCCACGATATGATTGACACCAGCATCCCGATAGCGACGGGCAAGGTCATCTACCTCATCTCGGGTCGCGCCGACACAGGTCAAATGGGCGGCGGGGGTGAGGTCCGTCTCCCGCTTCAGACGCAACACCGTCGAGAGAGTGCCCGCCTGCGTGGTTCCGCCAGCCCCATAGGTGACCGAAACAAATCGGGGTGCAAGTGGTGCCAGACGCCGGATGCAGTGCCAGAGCCGCTGTTCCATTGCATCAGTTCGCGGTGGGACAAACTCGAAGGACAGGATGGGGACTTCGAAAGTCCGCGACAACAGTCCGTCGGTACGTTTTTCCGACAGCCATTTGCTCAGCCTGTCTGTCATATCAGTCACAAACGCTCACAGCGTCAGATCTTTCCTTGAAAGTTTCGGGAGAGAGAGTTGAAGCCACATTCCAGTCCACAGTGAAAGCGGTCGTGAATGTCGTTGGAGACCATGGGCTTCGTCCGCATGAATGATTGGCCCTTCATAATAGAAGTTTATAAAAATGAACTGAAATGATATATTTTTATGGCTATATGAATTTTGTGCATTTATCGGGCAGGACATGGCCATTCTGGAACGCAGCCATCTGACAATCATTCGGGAAGTCGCACGGGAAGGTTCGCTGACGGCTGCGGGAGCGCGTCTGAACCTGACACAACCCGCGCTCAGCCATTCCATTCGCAAGATTGAACAGCAGCTTGGCGTCAGGATATGGCGGCGAGAGGGACGATCCCTTGTGCTCACTCAGGCCGGGGAGTGGTTTTTGTCCCTGGCGAACCGCCTGCTCCCGCAGTTTGAACTGGCGGAAAGCCGTCTGGAGCAATTCGCAAATGGCGGGCGTGGCACATTACGTATCGGGATGGAATGCCATCCCTGTTATCAGTGGCTTTTGAAAGTCGTTTCACCCTACCTGGAGAGATGGCCGAAGGTTGATGTGGATGTGCGACAGAAGTTCCAGTTCGGCGGGATCGGCGCATTGTTCAGTAATGAGATTGATATTCTGGTGACCCCTGACCCCCTTTATAAACCTGGTCTGAAATTCACGCCGGTATTCAATTATGAACTGGTGCTGGCTGTTGGTCCGGACCATCCTCTTCGGAAGGAAAAATTTGTTTTACCAGAGCAGTTGGCAGATGAAACATTGATTACGTATCCGGTTCCGTCTGAACGGTTGGATATTTACACCCAATTCCTACAACCGGCAGGTATCGGACCACGGCAGCAGAAGCAGATCGAGACAACAGACATCATGCTGGTGATGGTGGCCCATGGCAGGGGCGTTGCGGCGCTCCCACGCTGGCTTGTGGAGGAATATGCCGCACGTTTCGAACTTTATCCGGTGAAACTTGGCAAAACAGGCATTGCGAAACAGATATTCCTTGGTCACCGAGAAACAGATGAAGATATTAAATATCTTGAAGATTTTATAACGTTTGCTTCAGAATCAGAGCAATAGAGCGGGAAAAGTCGGATTACTATATCGTTGTATTGTCTCACGCCGAAAATTCGATGATCTGACGCACCACCTCGGCGGCATTCAGACAATCGAAGGCAGCGTTGATGTCCTCCAGCGCGATACGTCCGCTCAGCAGCTTATCCACCGGCAGGCGGCCCGCGCGGCGTGAAGCTGGTGGTGGCCGACGCTCATGCCGGGCTGCGCGTCGCTGCCGGTCGCGTGTTCAACGCGACCCTGCAACGTTGCCGGGTGGGGCTTGTTGAAAAATGTTGGGTGTAAGGCCGCATGCGCCTTCTGACGCTCAGCTTTTTGCGCGATCAGAGTGTTATTGCGGGGCAAGGCGTGGGAAGGCGCAGATTCGACAGTCAGACTCGCCGCATGCTGGTCTCATATGCGGCGCAAATTCTACGATCGGCACAAGGCAGGCTCTCCCAAGACAACCGAGGCGCTGTCCCGCGGTGCCGCTCTTTATACGATCGAAGCGGAAATCCGTGGGCAGCCGCCCGATGCACGCAAAGCCGTTCGTCAGGATCGGGCCGGGCCACTGGTGGAGGCGCTGCGATCACCATGGACTCTTGCCAACCAGAAGCCGTCTGGCCGAGGTCATACGCTACGCACTGAACCGGTGGCACGATCTAATCCGGTTTCTCGACGATGGACGGATCGACCTCGATACCAATCCTGTCGAGCGCGCCATTTGCCCCATCGCATTGGGTCGTAAAAATCCCCTGTTCGCCGGCAGTGAGGGCGGCGCCGACCGGTAGGCGGTCGTCGCCTCCCTCGTCGAAACCGCGAAACTCAACGGCATCGAACCGTTCACATGGCTGCGTGGCACCCTCGAAAGTATGGTTTCTGGGCATCATGCCGCACAACTCGCGGATTTACTGCCGATCAAACTAACCGGGCAGAACTAATCTGCATGGGCTTTGCAGACGTTGTGTGTCTCAGGCCCTACCTCACTGCAAGAGCGCATATCTCATGGGCAGATTCGCGCGGCGACAGTATCAAGCTGACGATCATAGGTGGCTCGTTCCGCTGCGCTCAGGAAACCTTGTTTGCGCGTAAAAACATCAGCGTCCGCACGGACCCGTTGCACTTCTTTCCATAGCTGATCCGCAGTAGGTTGGCTCACTCGGCGTGCCTTACGTGCGGTGCTGATATCCGCCTGGAGAATATTGGCACGCATGGAAATATGGGCTTGCCCCGGGTCTCTGATCGTTCCGCTGAGGTCCCCAGCCAAAGAGCGTTGCTCGGCAAGATTACAGCTCGGATAGGCATTCGCCGAAGGTTCCTGCGCATGCGCAGAGGAAAGACCAAAAGCCAGAACAATAAAACACAATATTTTCACCGATAAATCCTTTCCTACGCCGCGCAGGTTGAAATATATCACGTCAAGCGTGTCGTATCCGAACACTTACGATCATTCTTGTGACGGAAATGACCGATACGCCCAGCCTGCTGCTTCCGCTGCTTCCGCTGCTTTCGGGCAGTTTTGCCGCGATGTTCGTTGCCGACGGCATGGGTGAAGCGCCGATTTATGAGGCTTTGCTTACCCGCGCCGCGGCTGAAAAGCGTTAGGCTCAGTCTTTTCCCCGACTGAGCCTGAGCGCGTTGGCGACAACTGTCACGGACGACAGAGCCATCGCAGCGCCCGCGATCATCGGAGACAGAAGAAGCCCGCAGATCGGGTAGAGCACGCCGGCCGCGATCGGAATTCCGATCCCGTTGAACAGGAAGGAGAAGGTCAGGTTCTGCCGGATGTTGCGCATGGTCGCATGGGCGAGCCGTCTCGCCCGGACCAGTGCTTCCAGACTGCCATGCGCCAGAGTGATCCCGGCGCTTTCGATCGCCACGTCAGTACCGGTTCCCATCGCGACCCCGACGGATGCGGCCGCAAGGGCCGGAGCATCGTTCACGCCGTCGCCCGTCATGGCGACATGCGCGCCCTGCGCTGTCAGGTGCTTCACGATATCGGCCTTGTCCTGTGGCTTCAGACCGGCATGGACTTCCGCGATATTTCCCGCCTGCGCCGCCACAGCCTTCGCCGTCGCTTCGCTGTCACCCGTGAGCATGATGATCCGCAGACCATCAGCGTGGAGCGCCGCAAGAGAGGCCCGCGTATCCGCGCGCAGAGGGTCCGCCACGGCGATCAGTCCGGCGAGCCTGCCGTCCACCGCCACGAACATCACACCCGCTCCGGCTTCACGATGCGCCGTCGCGCTAGCTTCAACAGGGGAGACATCAGCACCGGCCTGTTTCAGACACTCGGCATTGCCCACGACGACGGCATGACCCTCAACACTGCCGCTCACGCCCAGTCCGGGCTGCGACTCGAAATGGGTAAGAGCGCCAGGCTCCCCATGGCGGTCTTTCAGGCCCTGAACGATAGCCTGCGCCAGAGGATGCTGGGAGCGTGTCTCCACAGAGGCGGCATAACGCAGCACATCGTTTTCCTGCCATCCGGTGGCCACCTCAACGGCGATGAGCTTCGGGTGGCCTTCCGTCAGCGTGCCGGTCTTGTCCACAACCAGCGTATCCACCCTGTCGAGCGCCTGAAGCGCTTCGGCATTGCGGACCAGAACGCCCTCGCGTGCACCCCGCCCTGTGCCGACCATGATTGACATGGGCGTGGCCAGCCCAAGCGCGCAGGGACAGGCAATGATCAGCACCGAGATGGCATTCAGAAGAGCATGCCCGAAGCGCGGAGCCGGTCCGACGGCGTACCATACGATGAAAGTCAGCACGGAAATGGCCAGCACCAGCGGGACGAACCATCCGGCCACCCGGTCGGCCACGGCCTGAATGGGCGCGCGGCTGCGCTGGGCGGAGGCGACCATCTTCACAATCCGCGCCAGCATGGTATCGCTGCCGACAGCCTGCGCTTCGATTTCGAGGCTGCCATTACCGTTGATCGTGCCGCCAGTCACCATGCTGCCGACCTTTTTGACAACGGGTGCTGGCTCCCCGGTAATCATGGCTTCGTCAACGCTGGACGTGCCGTCGAGCACCCTGCCGTCGACAGGGATCGACTCTCCGGGCAGCACCCGCAGTCGATCTCCGACCACGACAGCGTCCACAGCTATGTCTGTCGGCTGCCCGTTCTCTCCGATGCGGTGAGCCTGTTTTGGTGTGAGATCCAGCAGGGCGCGGATAGCGTTACCGGTGGCCGCACGTGCCCGGAGTTCCAGAACCTGTCCCAGCAGAACCAGCGCAACGACCACGCCCGCCGCCTCATAATAGACCGGCAGGGCTCCGTCGGGCATCCTGAAACTGGCCGGGAACGCACCCGGCGCAAGCGTCGCGGCCAGACTGTAGCCAAACGCGGCGCCGACGCCGAACATGATCAGCGTGAACATGTTGAAGTGACCGGTCCGCAGTGAGGCGAGGCCTCGCTGGAAGAAAGGCAGCCCCGCCCAGCAGACAATCGGAGTGGTCAGCGCAAGCTGAACCCAAGGAGACCATGAGCCCGGAACAAGGTGGAGACCGACATCCCCACCCATGGCGATGAGCATCAGCGGAACGGCGAGAAACACGGAGATGATCAGGCGATGTCTGAAATCATGCAGTTCGGGGTTTTCCGTCTCTGCTCCCGTCGGTTCCTCCGGCTCCAGCGCCATGCCACAGAGCGGGCAGTTGCCTGGGTGATCCTGCCGGATCTGCGGATGCATCGGGCAGGTCCAGATCGTCCCCGGCTTGCCCTCTCTGGCTGCGGAACGCTGTTGGGGCGCATGATGGCAGCTCATGCCCCGCATGGAGGGCGCAGCCTTTTCCTGCACTTCCTTCACAGGTTCCAGCGTCATGCCGCATTTGGGGCATGTGCCGGGATGCGCCTCCCTGATCTCGGGGTGCATGGGACACGTCCACATCGTGGGAGGCGTGCTGTCAGCCTTGATGAAGGAGGCCGGATCGGCCTCAAACTTCTTCTGGCAGTGGGCGCTGCAGAAAAAAGAGATGTGGCCATTGCGATCACTTTTGAACCGGCTGGTAGCCGGATCAACCATCATGCCGCATACGGGATCGCGTGTCTTCATGGTGGCTGACGGGTTCGTCGGCATTGTTTTCGTTCCGAACGTGAGAGGTGAATATCCTTTAGGTGTCGGCAAGCCGCCGGAAGATGCGCCAGCGTCTTTTTACGCTCTGATTCCCTGATGGGCGTGATTGAGAGTCTGAGCAAGCATAAATCCGAGAAAGACTGCGATCATGCCAAGCACGAGTGAAATCCCGACATTCAGGCAGGCCCTGCCGGGATGACCGTTCTGGAGCAGGTCAAAGGTCTGGAGGCTGAATGAGGAAAAAGTGGTATAACCACCGCAGATCCCGACCATGAAAACAAGGCGGGCCGTGTCAGAAACCTGCACCCGCCCTCCTGCCGCCGTCAGTGCTGCAAACAGGGCTATGGCGAATGAACCGGTGAAGTTGATGAAGATCGTGCCCCAGGGAAGACTATGGCTCCAGCGGGCAGTGGTGAGCCCCACCCAGTATCGGAGCAACGTCCCTGTGGCGCCTCCCGACGCAATCAGGAGTGTCGGCAGAATGTTGGGCAGCATGACGTATCTTACCTGCGGTCAATGATGGGTCAGGATAGGAAGCGTGGTGTGTGACAGGATATCCTGCGTCGGCCCGCCAAACAGCCACTCGATGAAATGGGGGCGGCTATAAGCCCCCATGACCAGCAGATCGCCTCCGGCCTTCAGGGCGTGCTGTCGGATTTCTTCTCCCACGTCGGATGAGGCAATGACAAAGCGATCAATGCTGACAGTCACACCTTTTTTCCGGAGTTCTTCCGCGATGGGCGGCTCCGCTACCTCGTTTTCACGATCCTCGCCGATTACAATGCTGACATGGGACGCCCGGTCCAGAAAGGGCTGAGCAGCGGCCATGGCCCGCTCAAGTGCTGAGGACGGATGCCAGGCGATCACCGGATGCCCCCCAACGGTCTCATGATGCTGAAGCGGTGCCACGACCACCGTGGCGCCCGCGTCATATAACGCCCCGCTGAACGCCTGTGAGACCGCCTCGGGGTCTGACGAACGTGGACGGCTGAGAACGGTCATATCAGCATTCATGGCCTCACGCGCGACGGTTTTGCGGATATCCCCTGCGATTTCGATCCATTCGGCAGCCTGCCCGCCGGTGAGTCCGGCTTTCCATTTCTGGAAGATATCGCGCAGAGCATCCGATTTTGCGGAGACTTCCTGCGCGAAACGTCTTTCTTCTTCAGGGCTGGGCATTCCCTCATCAGGCGTCTGATAATCGGGATTGTCCTGAAGTTCCGGATGGAGAACCCTGATCGGTGGATGGCCAAGGCGTGCGGCCAGTTCCCCGGCAGTTTCAAGGGTATAGGTCGCTGTTTCGATGCGATCGAGGATGGCAAGAATACGCATGGTCTTCCTCCTGAAATGATGGTGTTGCGTTCTCTGTCAGGGCGTTGACTGTGTGGCGAAATGCCAGGATTCAGCGGGTTTGAAATAAAGCGACGTATCTCTCAGCAGTGCCTCGTGGGAGAGGCAAAATGCCTGAAGCTGCTCATGGTCGCCCAGAATATCGACATAGACCGACAGAAGCGTATTGGGGATTTCCCCCAGTGTCTGCTGGATTTCCCCACTTCTCCAGAAGCCGTAATGTGCAAAGTGGGCATTCGAGCAGGTGAAGCCTGCTGCACGGGCCGCATGGACGATGTCACGATAGAGAGGACGGCGCTGGAACAGGCGGGCAAAAGGTTTCTGTTGTCCGCTTTGCGCCCGTGATGCGGACGTCATGAAAATCCGGAGAATACCGGCAGGTTCTGTCAGTAGGGTGGGCGTCTCGTGCATGGCTTATTTTCCGGTTTGTGTTGCTGGGTCAGAGGAGGTCTGGGTGCCGGTTTTCCGGACCCGCCGCCCGATGAAGCCACGGGCCTGCCGGAGCGCCATGCCCGCCGTAATGTAGGGATGTGCGGCCTTTGGAACGCCGATGCGCTGGGAAAGGTAGATCCCGGAATGACCGGAGCAGAGATAGGCAATGAAACAGCCCGTCGCGAGGTAAATGACGTCCGTGGCGCCAAACAGCTCGACCCCCATGAAGGTACAGGCCAGAGGGGTGTTGGCCGCTCCCGCGAAAACAGCGACAAATCCGACAGCCGCGAGAAGATCGGTCGGCACGCCGAGAAGGGTGGACAGCGTATGGCCCAGACCGGCGCCAATGAAGAAAAGGGGCGTGACTTCCCCGCCCTTGAAGCCGGTCGACAGGGCGGCGGCCGTGAAGACAAGTTTCCACAACCAGCTCCACGTATAGTCACCCGGATGGAAGAAATTGAGAATTGAAGCGCCATCCGGGGTGGCTGCCACCACACCGAAGCCGAGATAGTCCCGTGTTCCGGCGATGAAGACGAGCGCGATGGTCAGTACGCCGCCAATGGCGGGACGCAGCCAGGCAATGGGGCAAAGCGTGCGGAAAACCGGGCTGAGGCGGTGAACGGACTCTGCAAACAGCAGGCTGGTCAGGCCGAAGCAGACGGATGCCACACCGACCTTCAGCAGAAGCACCGGATCCGTATGAAAGATCTGGCCGGAAAGATCAGGATAACCGGCAAACGCGACCTTGTAAGGGACGTGATGAATGCCCCAGGCATGACACACCATATCCGCGAGGATTGCGGCTGCCGCGACCGGAACAAGGGCACGGTAGTCAATACGACCGATACTCAGCACCTCCATGGCGAACACGGCACCTGCGACGGGTGTTCCAAAGACCGCGCCAAATCCTGCCGCAATCCCGGCCATCAGGATGATGCGGACTGCACTGTCGTCCAGACGGAACAGGCGGGCAAACCCGGATGCGATACTGCCGCCGATCTGAACGGCTGTTCCCTCGCGGCCCACCGAGGCTCCGAACAGGTGGCTGATGACGGTGGCGATCAGGACAAGGGGCGCCATGCGCAGCGGCACACCGCCACCCGGTTCATGGATCTGATCGACGATCAGATTGTTACCCCCTTCGGCGGAACGCCCGAACCAGTGATACGCCAACCCAACAGCTACACCCGCCACCGGCAGGAACCACAGCAGGCCGGGATGGGCGAAGCGATAGTCGGTGACATGATCGAGCGCCCAGAGGAAGACGGCGCATAACGTGCCGACGCAGGCTGCCATAGGCAGCAAAAGCCCGCTCCAGCGCAGAACGGCGAGAATATTTACTACGATGGAATTCTGAAACAGCGGAAAACGACCCATGACCCTGAACACACTCCTCCCTCACGTGCCATTACGGCGAGGTAGGAGTCATCAGCCCTTCAGGCGGTTCGACTTCCAGAGGAAGTCAGGCAGAGTCCATTGCCGTTAAGCGATACTACGACTTATCTGTCGCCTCATGTCAATGATAAGTCTGTCAGTGGAAAAGAAATTTTGATAGCTTGACGAATAGGCCCAGACATTCCGCTTCCGCCCTCGTGTCGGACCACGGCAACTTTGTACAACCCTTTTGCAAAGCAGACATCGCAAGTTTGCGATTTGTGTGGCCGCTTGAGCCAAAAACTCCCTGTCTGCCTGTGAGCTGTCGCGCGCGAGATATCGACGTCTAAAGTAATACCAACCGTTGTTTGCTGAAATCCATATCAATAACGCGAACCTATTGGTTCTCCACATTGGCAGCAACACCCATATCCCCTTATGAGTTCGAGCAGTCAACAGTTGGTATAAGAATCCCCACCGCTGGAACCCGGCAACAGCAGCGAGGGAGAAACCTCTGTTTAAGAGTTTAAAATAATTAGATGACGAATTCGTAAGTATAAATCGCTTGTCCCCAGTGAGATAGTGGTTATACCTACTGTTCCTCTAGAATCTCGACATAGTTTGAAAGCTTTCGGTTCAAGTAGGTTTGTAGCGAGGGCAACGTAAGGTCCTTCGATGCGGTGAATTCGCATACTAATGACTTTCGCTTTATTGCTAGGTTGATTGAACTGTCATTATCGTTAGGACTTAGAGACAATTCGCATACGTTATAAGGTTCTATAACTAGGTCAGGACGATAAGAGAGAAAGCCCGTACTGTTGGTATTGTAGCCAGGAAAAATCTCTCTAAGTGCCTGCTCGTATTGCGATGAACGAGGCTGCCCTGCGGCCCAGAACTGCTCCAACGGAATGTAAGGGGTTCTACCGCAAATCGTCACCAAACCATCGAACTCGGCTCGATATGTATCAAGAGTTGTAATTTGGGTACCAGGGCCGTGATACTTAAGAGACTTCTCTATGATGGCTTTTGCATTCTCTGGTGACTGTTTAGACAATAGAAGCGAGGTGAACGGGTTCCCAGCGACAACAATTCTGAAATTCCATTCCGACTTGAGTAAGCTTGCTTTTCTTTGGTCACCCACATCAAAAAGATCCGTCCATCCATCTTTAAACGTTACAACATCAATAAATTGATTCTCGTTAACATTGTGCTCCACCTCTCCCAGTTCTAATGAATCGACGAGACCCCTTATATCGTCGCGGTTTGTTAGAACGAAAAGTGTTAATAGACACTTCTTGGGAGGTCGTCCAATTCTTGTTGGTGATGCCTTTTGAATGGCCTGATCTACTGCTTCAAATACTTCCTTGAATCCTTTTGCACTTAATATTGTATGAAACACATTCTTTTTTTCGGGGACGCCAGCACGATCTAAGCAATACCAGTAGGAAAATGGATTAAGACGGTTGGTATTGACTCGGACAACGGTTTCTTTCTCACGAGCTCCTGGCATGGGCATCTGTGTTGTTTCAACTAGCCCCTTGTGTTGTTTATTAACTTCTTCTTGGAACGCTAAAGCAAAAATATCGTCATTGGTAAACATGACAATTACAGCACCACGTAATTCTGTACGACATAGAGCAACAAAGCGTTGAGCGGACGCCACTATCATCTCTTGTGTCCGGCCAATTTGAAGAAACTGTTCGTCTGTCATTCCACGTATACCTTGGACGAAATAGTCTCTTTCGCAATTATCAGCAATAATTAGGCACGTTCTACTGGAATTATGTTTGCAGAATTCCTTTACTTTATTCACCCAGTTAGAGTCATCTTCAATCTGTATGAGTGCTGAATTTGTAGTATTTTCACGTATCAGATTGACATTTTTTCCGAACCCAGAAACAATTTGATGCCAAATGTTTCCTTCATCATAATCAATTGTAGTACCTTGAGATACTTGCGATGTTTTTATAAAATCTTGAGTGATTTTATTGGCAAAAAGAGTCTTTCCGCTACTCTGCTCCCCAAACACAATAAGTGTCTTACTTACTCTACGGAGAAGTGCTTCTTCGAAATTTGATTTTAATTTCGTTGATAAAGTTTGCCAATGGTTCAGGAATATTTTGTAGGATCTGAACGTGCCCTCATTCAAATATTCCGCACGCTCGGGATAAATAATTCGATTAAAATCCATTTCTTTTACACCCAAGTGAAAACCAAAATCTTAAGATTTCATATTATCGTGGGTATATAAATTAGGCAATAATTTGACCCTAATATCCAGAGAGCACTCGATCTCGCTATGAATCATTTCATAATTGTTGGGAACCTATTTTCCTGAAAAGTAGTGCCGATGATGTAAAACAGTGTTCAGACAGTTCGACTGTGGCGATTGATTCGGCGGCATTGGATACAAAGTTGTCGTGAATTTTGGAGGCACGAACGGCGGCTTGTCTACGTTATCTCTCTAACAGCAGACCTTCTCTTATCCCCCCATTGCCGTCGTTTCCTGCCGGGAAAGGGCTGCGGATTTCGGGTGCGTCCGGGGCCTTCAGAGTCAGAGGGCTGCGCGAATTTTCGTGACGGGTTAAGAGGATGGGAGAGAGTCTCCTGTCCGCCCGTCATGGAGTTTTCGCCATGGCGACCACTATTCCCAAAATCAGCCTGAGTTCGTCCCGTGACATCCCCTTCAACCAGCTGGTGCTGTCCCAGTCCAACGTGCGGCGTGTGAAGTCCGGCCTGTCGATCGAGGAACTGGCCCGCGACATCGAACGCCGCGGGCTGCTGCAGAGCCTGAATGTCCGTCCCGTTTTGAATGACGAAGGGACCGAGATCGGCACCTATGAAGTGCCCGCTGGCGGACGGCGCTTCCGTGCGCTCGAACTGCTGGTGAAGCAGAAAAAACTGGCGAAGACTGCACCGGTGCCGTGCGTCGTGCGCGAGGCCGGGTCGGCCATTCTCGCCGAGGATGATTCCCTGGCCGAGAATGTCCAGCGCGTGGCCCTGCATCCGCTGGACCAGTTCCGCGCCTTCCGTGACATGCTTGAGAAAGGCATGTCCGAGGAGGAAATCGCCGCCGCGTTCTTTGTCGCTCCGGCCGTGGTTAAACAGGCGCATCGAACACTGGCTGCGCTTCGGGCATTGCAGTGACGAGCAGATCCTTGATGACCGCCGTCGCATTTCCAGCTTTGCGCCAGGAAGTGTTTTCGCCTTCGTGCGCTGGGCGTCCAATGACCTCGGTATCACCGTCTCCCGGCTGGATATCGTGCGCGCGGTCAGGGCTGGCGAAGTGTTCCAGACTTTGCCGTTCGTGCGTCCTGGCGGGGAAATCCTCCTGCGTGTCGATAGCTGGCCGAGGGTCGAACATGTGCTCCGGGCGGTCGACGCCATTGAGGCACTGGGTCTCGACCCGGCGGACGCGGCGCCCGAATACTGGCGGCATCTCCACCATCGCATCACTGCCGGACATGAACGGAGCGGGCCTTGAATGCTGATGGATCGCTGAGCATCTCGGTCGATCGCAGCAACCTGAATTATTTACTAATGCAGCCGTACAGCTTCTACGCCTGCTATCATCTGCCGACGGATTCACTACGTATTTGCCTCGTTGACAGTGTCCTTCGCCAGTATGAACATGGCGGGCAAGTCTGGACCGAACAGCGGTCGGTCACGATCTCTTTCAAGGAAGAAATGACACTCGATCGTCTGTGTCAGGTGGCTGAACTGGCACAGTCGGGAGCAAGGTCCTTGCGCGACCGTCGGATCGTGCAAATCTCCGCAAATCCCAACGACCTCCCTAGGACGATCCTCGAGTCCGTGCCGGAGGTGCATGTCCCAACGGATCCACGCCAGGCCGCAATGCTCTTACAGCAGCTTTACGACACGAACGCCGATGATGTGATCAGCGCGAGCTTTGACCGGTTTGCCGCCGCGCTCGGGGTCGATCACGATTTCATGGGCATTGCGTACATGTCCGAGATCAATCTTGGTATGGCAGGCCGAAGCCAACTTCCAAAGCGTATAGAAGATGCCATCGCATTTTTTCAACTCCGGCTCAGTGCTGGCGGCCATATGCCGGGGAGTCTGCACTACACGATCGGCAACGCCTATTCTGCCATTGCGGACGACGAGAAGGCGAAGATCGGGGAACTGCTGACCAGCACTGCCGAACTGCTGGAGGTCGGCGTCCCTCTGATCGAAACAGCCCTCGCGCTGGAGCTGGAAGCGGGTGTCTGCGCATGCGCTGCGCCAGCGCAACGAGGGCTGGAAGCATGATCTACCGGATGATGAGGATGCGCTGTGGCGATGGATCGACGGCTTGGACGATGCCAGCCGTATGGCAGTGCTGGCCCATTGTTTACCCGTAGCGCCCCATCATGCTGGCAATGACGTGCAAGAGAAGAAGGTTATTGCGCCTTAGTAATGATCCAATCTTGCTGCATCAAGCTTGAACCTGCCAAACCAACAGTCGCGAATTTTTCCGGAATTATTATTCAGTAAAGGAGGACAGTTTCATTCTTCTGATAAAGCTGGGTCAGACCGGCATGAGCGACCCGGAATTGACTGCGCCGCTTGATGTCCGGCTTTGCCGACGAAGCCTTTTCGATTTTAACAGCCGGGTCATAATACACCGTCCCCGTCGAAAAAGCCTTGAGGAACAGCAGAAAATCGGTCTGCTCGCAAAGGAGAACCTGTGCCCCGTAGCTATATTCCGGCGGCGATGTTCGGGATAAGGAGGGCACGTAGGCCGCCTGCGCATGCTTCCGGTTCCAGTGTGCCATCAGGCTCTTGAAAGTCCACGACGCAGCAACAGCGTCGGTCGCACTGACCAGAACATAACTCGTCCCTCATCGCGAACGGTGAGGAGCTTTGAAGGTGCCCCCTTGCAGCCCTTTAGAAAGCCGGACATCCTCACTTCGGGATATTTGGGATAGAGGATCAGGTTTGCGTCGGGTGCGCGGTGCCTGCCTTCTTCATTGACCCAGTAAAATTCGACATCGGCCTTAGCGCGGTCGCGCACGCTGCCGGCCTTTTCAGAAGCGTCAGTGTAGACTTCGCCATGCGGAATGACATTCAGTGCTGCAAAACCACCACCCAGATATACTTGGTTCTTCGAGTTATCATTGGACGACAAATGTTTTGCATAAATACGATGAGCGCCATAGTAGCGCATCAGATCTAAAAGTTGCTCCAGTGATGCGACCAATTATCCGCCCCTAACAGTCATAGTCTTCTCCGCCGATCTTATCTAGGCGACCAAGTGCTGCATAGCCTCGGAAAAGTCGGGCCGGGTCCGGCCCTTTAGTGCACATTCCCAAACCGTGGCGACCCGCTAGCCAGAGGCCGGCAGGGCCCGGATTGCGCGGCTATCATTTTCCATATTCCGCTCGATCTTCGTCCGCCAGAAATCCTTCCGCGTGGACAGCCAACGCCGCTTAACAGATAACCAATGGTCCGGAACTAAACCGTGACACGTCCAGTATGCAGAACGCGGCGGGCATGCCGACATCCTGCCAACATATCTGATGGATGCTTGGTACCGTGTTGCCGCATTTGGAACATATAAGGAACATGGGTTGCTTTCGGGGACAGATTCTGCCATCAGGGCAGAGATAAACCTCGTGCGATCCTGATCTGAAAGAATGCCCATGCCATCGCGGACCGATTTCAGCCTGCTGCGTGATAGGGCGGGCCTTACGCTGCATCAGGCGGCTGAAGAGCTGGGGTTGGGGGAGCGGACGGTGTACCGTTATGAGAATACCCCCGGCACGGCGAGCCGGACGGCTCTCAATTTCCTGCGCCGCATTGCCGATGAACGCCTCCGGGCAAAAGAGAAAGACAGGGTCGATTTCCGTTTTATCGATCTGTTTGCCGGTATAGGCGGTCTGCGGATCGGTTTTGAGGAAATCGGCGGTCGATGTGTCTTTACATCCGAATGGGACAGGTTCTCACGGCAGACCTATGCCCTGAACTATCCGGACAATCACGAGATCAGTGGTGATATCCGTCCGTTTGCGGAGGATCCCTCCCTGATTCCGGAACATGATATCCTGCTGGCAGGTTTCCCCTGTCAGCCGTTTTCAATCGCAGGGGTTTCCAAGAAGAATTCGTTGGGGCGACCTCATGGCTTCCTGTGTGATACGCAAGGAACCCTGTTTTTCGATACAGCCAGAATCATTGCCCATCACCGGCCGGCAGCCTTTCTTCTGGAAAATGTCAAAAACCTTGAACGGCACGACAGGGGGCGTACTTTTGCCACCATCATGCACGTTCTCGAGGAAGAGCTTGGTTATCATGTGCAGACGCGCGTGATCAGCGCTGCATCATGGGTGCCACAGAAACGTGAGCGTATTTTTATTGTTGGATTCAGGGAAAAAACAGATTTTGATCTGAAATCTCTGGTTGTGCCACCGGTGGAAAAAGGCCCGAGACTGAACTCAATCCTTCTGCCGCATGCAGAGGTGGAGCCAAAATATACCCTTACGGAACATCTGTGGAATTATCTTCAGAATTACAAGGCCAAACATGCTGCTGCGGGTAACGGTTTCGGCTTCGGACTGTGCGGACTGGATGATGTCGCACGGACACTCTCCGCCCGTTATTTCAAGGACGGGTCCGAAATCCTGATCCGGCAGGAGGGTAAACGGCCACGTCGTCTCACGCCACTGGAGTGTGCGCGTCTTATGGGTTTTGATCGTGGTGACAGGCGGTTCCGTATCGGCGTTTCAGATACGCAGGCCTATCGCCAGTTCGGAAATGCGGTTGTGGTTCCGGTTATCGAGTTTCTGGCCAATGCCATGAAGCCCCATATACGCTCGGCCCTGGCACGGGAGTGTCGGGACAGCAGAGACGGGACTTCAGGCATGAGACCTGCTCATGATCAGAGCATGGCTGTTGCCTGATATCGTTTCACCGGAACAGCGCAGCCGGATGATGTCCGGCATCCGGGGGAAAGACACAAAACCCGAGATGATGCTGCGGCGGGGGCTGCATGCTCTTGGTTTCAGGTTCAGGCTGCATGACAGGAAACTGCCCGGAACCCCTGATTTGGTTTTCCCGAAATACCATGCTGTCATTCTGGTACATGGCTGCTTCTGGCATGGACATGACTGTCATCTTTTCCGTCTTCCCGGCAGCCGGACAGAATTCTGGCGGACGAAAATTGACCGGAACAGGGCTGTTGATGTGCGGACGGAGCTAGCTTTGCATGATGCTGGCTGGCGCGTGGGAACCGTATGGGAATGCACGATGCGGGGGAAAGGACGTCTTTCCATGGAAAACATCCTTGAAGTCTGTTCAGAATGGCTGAAATCGGATGCATCCGACCTTGAAATCAGAGGACAGTAACTGGTGAGACGGGGACAGCTTTCGGATCAGTTTGAAGGGGGCGTGGTAAAAAGACTGACCGAGGTTGAAACCCATCCGGAAAGATCCAATCAGCACGAACTGAATGGCTCTATCCGTCAGATGCTTGTCTCACTAGGGCCGCGATCGATCAGTCGCACCTCCCGATTGGTCCGCCTCAACGTGGTCCAATTCAGCCCGACCCTCTCTCTTCACGGCGCTCGCTAGTTATGATCAGCAGGCGACCGATCGGGCTCAACGGTTGCAGATGAGGCGTTTTCCCATCAACTGTCGTTTTCTCAATGGGAGGCTCTAGTTGGGTGAAAATTAACCATGAGCCTTTCATGGCTTGCCTCATTAGGAATTTGATATTGTACAATTATATTGCTGTTTGAAGTGAATGTGGGCATCGGTGCTTGCGTGTCCCCGCAACCAGAATTTATACAATATAATCAGTATGTTAATTCGTCAGGAAGGGCGGCTTTATGCGTTCGTGTCCGATGAAAGTTTCATGCCGTGTGTCGTTCAGTGGCGTAGACATAATTGTAAAATATTCAATTAAATATATAAGACGGATTGATCGATATTATTTCCATGCGTTCGTGGGGATAGTAAGGAACTGTCCTGAGCCCCACCAAAAGGTTACATTTCAATTTGAAAATTCTTTATCTAATTACGAGCCTTGAAAATGGCGGGACTCAGTTCGTTATTCCAAAAATTGTTGAAGTGTTTCAGCGCCTTGGGCATAGCGTCGAGATCGTTAGCTGTGAAGCGCGTGACATGCTGGGAGCGTGCCGTCTCGATGAAGCCGGACTTTCCTATACAGTTATGGCCAATCGAAAACGCAGCAAGATAAGAAATATCATCAGCCTCGTTCAGATGGTGCGTAAATCAAGGCCGGACGTTATCTGGACTTCCTTAAGCGCAGCTACTTTCGTTGGCCAGATTGCTGGTAAACTGACAGGCGTCCCTGTTGTGAGTTGGAAACATAGCGCGACTGTCCGTTCCTATACAAAAGCTATTCAGAATTTTTCAGAATTGTGGATAGCAGATTCCGCTACTGTCGCACGCTTTCTGGAAACCGATGTGGGTGTGCAGAAAAGCCGTATCATGACGTGGCCGCTTTATTGCTGCGATGTTTCGGTCATGGTGCCTGAATACTGGAAGGGTGATGGAGTGCTGCGGCTGGGCAGCATTGGCAGGCTGGCCGAGCAAAAGAATTATTTCGTCTTATTGGAAGGGTTGCGTCTCTTCAGAGAAAGAAACCCGGCCAGGGCGGAACGTGTGTGTCTGGCAATCGTCGGCGAAGGGCATCAGAGAAATGAACTTCAGAGCATGATCAATCGCCATGATATGCAGAGAGAAGTGTCTCTGCTTGGCCTTTTATCCAAACAGGATACGGCAGCTTTCCTCGGGAATCTGCACCTATATCTTCAGCCGTCATTATTTGAGGGAATGTGTCTGGCGGCGCACGAAGCCATGGCGGCAGGCCTTCCTGTCATGGCCACCCCGGTCGGCGAGCTTCAGAAAAGCGTGCGTGAGCATGAAACCGGGTTTGTCCTGACAGAGGCTTTGCCTGAAATGATATGCGCCAGCCTTGAAAAAATCTTTTCCGACCCTTCCGTTCTTGAACGTATGGGAAAGCAGGCCATGCATGAGGTGAGGACACTTTACGGCCCAGAGACGTTTCAGAAAAACGGTGCTCTCATTCTCGAAAAAATCAGCAAAGAGCTTGTTCGTGCTTGAGGTGGAGGTCGCCTCCACCTTCTGGAGACTGTCAGCCAGCGTGTAGTGACGTATCTCTTAAAATGAGAGAGCCATCACTACAGAGGCAGGAGCCCTGAACCCCAGTGGCGTGTGAGGTCGGGTCTCGTCGACATTCCCGCGTCACGTTTCAATCTTGCTTCTGCGGTTGCCGATCTGACCGTTAATGAGCCCGGCGAAAACGGATGATGCTGCGCGACATCCTGCCACCACCCCAGTTCGGCATTTTCCGCCACGGCGTGATGACGCTGGCGAACTCGCCTTCCACCGTTACAGTGCGGCGCTGTTCGGTGCCGACCCATTGTGGTGCCCAGGCGGTCTCTACCGTGGTGACCCACTGGTTCCCTTCAATACGGTAACGCCCGATATAGGCAACCAGCGTGTTCAGAAGCGCCATATGGTCGTCTTCTGTCTCTGCCGGTGCGCGGTTGCTGCCTTCCAGATTGAAGGCCACCCAGTTATCGGCGGTGAAGATGACGCGGCCACGTGGTGTGGCGCCCATCGCGTTGATGAATTCTCCGGTTTCCTGAAGCTCGACCTGATAGGAAACGAGCTGCCATGTGCCGAGCAGGGCCTTTTTGAGGTCTTCGCCAACCAGCTCAGACAAATGTTTGTTTTTTTCATCCGAAACGCTAGCGTCTGTCGCGGCATACCGGATATCTGCCGTTCTGGGACTTTTCTCCTGAGCGATATTCACGTCATAACTCCTCTGATTTGAGCGGAGTATGCGCTCAAGAAATGGTGATCCGGTAGCAGCCTTAAAAACAAAACGCTTTTTCATCTGACACAACAATGGACCAGTGACATGCAGGGTGAAGCCAGCGATCTGAGATTTTTCATCAACCTCGTCGATGCTGGAAGCATAACGGCTGCCGCGCGTGCCGTGGGCACATCACCGGCGGTCATCTCCCGAAGACTGGCCAATATTGAAGCCCGACTCGGCGTGACGCTCATCATCAGAACCACACGCGTCTTTCGTCTCAGCGAGGCCGGACAGGTCTATTATGAGCGGGCGCTGGTGATTGTCGCCGACATCGACACGCTTGAAAATGAAATCGCCTCATCCAGCAGCGAGCCGCAGGGCAGTCTGATCGTCGGGGCGCCGATGGAGCTGGGGCGACGACAGATCGCCCCGTTTATCGAGGCCTTCAGCGAACGTTACCCCAAACTTCAGGTCAGTCTCGTGTTGGCCAGTGAAGGCATACACGATCCCGGCGACGGTCTTCTGGATATCAATATCCGTCTTGGTCTGCCCGACACGCCCGGCTCGATCGTCACGCTTCTGGCCACCACGCGGCGGGTGCTCTGCGCTTCTCCCTCCTACTTCGAGAATCGGCCAACGCCGCAAATGCCGGATGATCTCACCACTCATGAATGTCTGTGTATCAGGCGGCAGAAGACAATGACCGTTCTCAACAAATGGGCCGTGGGCAACGAGAACGAGAAGCATGTGGTGACGGTGAACCCGAAGCTCTCCAGCACCAACTGTGAGATTATCCACGACTGGGCGGTCTCCGGACGGGGAATCGCCTATAAGCTGCTCAGTGACGTTTATCGGGACATCGCCAGCGGACGACTGGTCCGAATTCTGCCGGATTTTTATGGTGAGAAAGTCGATCTCTACGCCGTCATGCTGCCGCGTCAGCAGTCCAACGCCAATGTGCGGGCCTTTCTGGAACTGCTGCGGGAGTTTTTCCGTGACGCAGGTGGGTTCGGCGATGAACTGGCAACCGATCAGAGAGGCTGAAACGCGTCACCCTTTCGATTCTGCCGCAGTCGCGTTTCCCGTCATTGCGCTGTATGACGGCATCCGCTGTATCGAAAGACGCGGCCTCAACGCACGCCAAACACAATAAGGGGGGAGCCCGCACGCATGTCTGACTGTCTGTTCCAACGTTACCGCGCACATGTACTGGATGTTCTGCGTCGCATCGTGCCGGATATCGGCGAGGATCTTCTTGCCCGAGTGGAACTGACCCCGACACGCGACGTCGCTCATGGCGATATGGCAACCAACGCGGCGTTGATCGCCGCCAAGCCTGCCCGCCGCAAGCCTGCCGATATCGCCGCCGATATCGCAACATCCTTGCTCGGTGTCGAGGGTATCGCCTCCGCCGAGGCTGCTGGTCCTGGCTTCGTCAACATCACCCTCAACCATTCCGTTCTGCAGAACGTTATTCCCTCCGTGCTGAAAGCTGGCGAGGCCTTTGGTGACTCGCAGATCGGGACGGGTACGAAGGTCAATGTCGAATACGTTTCCTGCAATCCGACTGGCCCGATCCATGTCGGTCACTGCCGCGGTGCGGTCGTCGGCGACGCTCTGGCCAACCTGCTGGACAAGGCTGGCTACGCCGTCACCAAGGAATTCTATATCAACGACGCGGGCAATCAGGTCGCGGCGTTGGCCTGGGCCACCTACTGGCGTTACCTTCAGGCGATAGGCTCGACGCTGGATGCCGAGGCGTTCAACGCCATCACTCCGAATGGTCTGCAATATCAGGGCGAGTATCTGATCCCCATCGGGCAGGCTTTGGCCGAGACGCACGGCGCTTCGCTCGCAGAAGATGGCGCAAAGCCTGCTCCTGCCGAGAAATGGTTTGCGCTGGTCAAGGATTTCGCCGTCGCCCGCATGATGGACGGTATTCGCGAGGATCTGCTGACACTCGGTGTGAAGCATGATGTCTTCACCTCCGAAGCGAAGGTGCTTGCGGACGGCGTTACCGACCGCGCCATCAAGGCGCTCGAAGACAAGGGCCTGCTGTATGAAGGCGTGCTGGAGCCGCCCAAAGGCAAGCTGCCGGACGACTGGGAAGCCCGCCCGCAGACCCTGTTCCGCTCGACGGAGTTCGGTGACGACGTGGACCGTCCGCTCCGCAAATCGGATGGCACCAACACCTACTTCGCCAACGACATCGGCTATCATCTCGACAAGGTCGAGCGGGGCGAGCAGGTGCTGGTGGACGTGCTGGGCGCGGATCACGGCGGTTATGTCAGCCGCATGAAGGCGGCAGTGAAGGCGCTGACCGACGGCAGGGTGCCGCTGGAGGTGCCGCTGTGCCAGATCGTGCATATCGTACGCGACGGCCAGCCGGTCCGTATGTCCAAGCGCGCCGGAACCTTCGTGACGCTGAGTGACCTGCTGGATGAAGTTGGCAAGGACGCCGTGCGCTTTACCATGCTGACCCGCAAGAGCGACGCGCAGATGGAGTTCGATCTGGACGCCGTGGTCGCGCAGACCCGCGACAATCCGGTGTTCTATGTGCAGTATGCCCATGCCCGCTGCCGCTCGGTGCTGCGCGCTGCGGAGGAGATGCTCGGCGCGGATGCCGTCACATCGGCCGCGCTGGAAACGGCGTCTCTCAAGACGCTCACTGCCGATGCCGAGATTGCGCTGCTGCGTCGGATCGCGAGCTGGCCTCGTACGGTCGAGGGCGCGGCGGCGGCTCGTGAGCCGCATCGCATCGCCTTCTATCTGGGCGATCTTGCCGCCGACTTCCACGCGCTGTGGAACCGGGGTCGCGATGAGACAACCCTGCGCTTCCTGCAGGAAAACGACCGTGAAGGAACACTGGCCCGTGTGGCGCTGGTAGCGGCGACGGCCATGGCCATCCGCTCCGGTCTGGCTGTCATGGGTGTCGAGCCCGTCGAGGAAATGCGATGACCGAGACCGATTCACCACCACCCAACCCGCATGAAGACCGTCTCAGCCGCGCCCGTGAGCGCATGGCGACGGATTATGATGATGACGTCGCACCGGCCCGACGTCGGGACCGGAGCACAAAGACATTTGCGCTCGCCTCGCTTCTGCCAGCCGACAGGACAACCCGCGCGCTGACCTATGGCGCGGTGGGGCTTGGCGCCCTGCTGCTTGTCGGTGTGGGGGGCTGGTCGCTGATCGGGCATCATCAGAGCGGTATTCCCGTCTTTGGACCGCCTCCCGAGCCCATTCGTGAGAAGCCTCTCGATCCGGGCGGGATGGAACTCAATGACATGATGCCGCCGCCGATGGAGACGGAACAGCAGGGCGCGACACATCTTGCGCCGTCTCCCGAGCAGCCTGACCCGGCAGCGCTGGCGGCGCGTTATGGCGCGGCGGCGAAAGAGGACGCGATCAAAGAAGGAACGCCGAAAGACGCAGCATCAAAAGACGGGGCATCAAAAGACGTGCCCCCGAAAGATGGACCTTCGAAAGACGCCGCCCAGCCGGAAGACAGGGCAACTGCTGCCAGTGAGACCGCCGGGAGCGGGCAGTCTTCTGCACAGGAAGAATCCAGCACGCCGGTCGACCCGGAGAAAACGCCTCCCGGCGCTGCGCTGCCAAGCGAGGACAGCACAGCCAGCTCTTCCGTAGCTGACAAGGAAGCGCCAGCTTCAGAGGCCGCGAACGGCGCGATTGAGGAAGCTGCGCCGGAAACGAGAAAGCCGGTTGCGCCACCCACCAAATCCACCAGCGCTGAAGCAAAGCCAACCGTGGAGAAATCTGAAGCGTCGAAGGCGACCCGTGTCGTGCCTGCCGTGACGTCCGGGCCTTACGGTGTCCAGCTTGCTGCTCTCAACTCGCAGGACGCGGCCCTCAAGGAATGGGACAGGATCAGGAGCGTTTCACCCGACCTGTTCGCCGGACGCTCTCCGGTGATCGAGAAGGTGACTCACACCAACGCGGTTTTCTATCGCCTGCGTACCCGGGGGTTCGACAGTGTCGCGTCCGCAAGGGCGTTCTGTGACAGCCTGCGCGAACACGGACATGCCTGCAACGTCCTGCGCCCCTGAGGGATGTGTCTGGGAGATGCGTCTGACTGCGGAGCCCGTGGCGTGAGCAGCCCGGAAACCGGTGACGGAGCAGCGGAGACGCAACAGGAGGGGGGAGAACTTCGGTCTCCCCTGCTGCATCTGGAGGGATTCGAGGGGCCGCTTGATCTGCTGCTTGATCTTGCGCGGGCGCAGAAGGTCGATCTGGCCAGAATCTCGATCCTTCAGCTTGTCGAACAATACCTCGCCGTCGTGGAATCCGCCCGATCGATCCGTCTGGAACTGGCCGCCGACTGGCTGGTGATGGCGGCATGGCTGGCGTGGCTGAAATCACGCCTGCTCCTCCCGCCGGAAGATGGTCCCGACGAGGAAGCCGAGGACGCGGCGGAACTTCTCGCGGCGCGGCTGGAAGAGCTGGCCCGGATCGGGGCGGCGGCGGAGTGGATGGCGGCCCGCCCTCAGCTTGGACGCGATGTTTTCTCGCGTGGCGCGAGCGAGACGCTTGTGGAGATCGACCGGTCCGGTCTGGCGCTCGATGTGCCGCAACTGATGCGGGCCTATATGGCGGTCATCCGTCGTTCGGCGCGACACCGGGTCTACACGCCGCGTACCATCCGGTTCTGGTCCGTGCAGGACGCGCTGGCCCGCCTACGCAAGCTGCTGGGCAGTACGCCCCCCGGCTGGAACGCGCTGGATGATTTCATGCCGGACCTGCCTGATGGCACTGACGAGGTCGAAGGGGTGCGTATCCGCCGCGCGGCCATGGCCGGAACGCTGATCGCGGGGCTGGAACTGGCCAAGAGCGGTATGCTGGAATTGAAACAGGACGAGGCGTTCGGGCGGATCATGCTCAGGCCGCAGGGGGAAGAGGCATGAATGATACCGTGCAGCCACCGGATGAGGACAACGTCGCTTCGCCTGAAACGCTTTCTGAAAGCCAGCACCTGGCAGAGCGGACGGTTCCTGTTCAGGACCATGTGCTGACGGAAGAGAGCGCTTCAGGAGAAAATCTTTCTCCTGAAACCAACGGATTCATGGATAAAGAAGCTGCCGTGATCGCTGCATTCATGCAGGACGAAAGCCAGTCTGCGACTCCCATAACGCCGTCTGACGAAGCGGTTCGCCTTGTGGAGGCGATGATTTTCGCCAGCACCGATCCCGTGAGCGCCCGCGCCATTCTGGGACTGCTCGAAGGACAGGGACTGATCCCTGATGCGGTTGATGACATCGGGGCTTATGTCCGGGCTGTGGTGACGATCCTTGAGACCCGTTATGAAGGGCGTGGCGTCGTGCCGGTGGAAGTCGCCGGAGGCTGGCAGTTCCGCACCGCCGCCGATCTCGCTCCCCGGCTGACACGGGTCATGCCAAAGCCGCGGCGTCTTCAGCGCGCGACCATGGAGACGCTGGCGATCATTGCCTACCATCAGCCCTGCACCCGTGCCGAAATCGAGGAAATCCGGGGTGTCAGCGTCAATCAGAACACGCTGGATACGCTGATCGAGGAATCGCTGATTGCGCCGCGTGGCCGCAAGGAAGTGCCGGGACGCCCGGTGTTGTGGGGCACAACGCCCGATTTCCTGCGCCATTTCGGCCTGAAAAGTCTCAATGACCTGCCACGCCGGGAAGAGCTGATGGGCGACATGCCGACATCACCACGACACCCGGCGGAAAACACAGTCGATCTTCTGGCGCCTCGTCCGATGCCGGTCGAGGAGGCGGAGGGCGTTATTGTCGAAGAGGAAGCGTCTTCAGACGACGTTTCGGCGGACTTTTCCATCGGTCTCGCAGAAGACTGATACCAACGGCCCTTCTGCCTGATCTGTTTGCCGGGGAGATTGACGGGGCGCTGCCTCGGACCCCGCCAAAGGTGCGCCTTTGGAAACCGTTTGTTATCCATAAATCGGGATGAAGGGGCATACGGTCCCTTCCGGGTGCGGACAGCGCCCGCATCGACCTCTGCAAAGATCAGCGTCGGCGGCCAAGCGAGGCTTTCACGGCGATGGCGGCCAGATGACGACGGCACAGCAGGATATCCATTGAGCCAGTCTGTTTGCAGGCGAATTCGAACGCCTGTGTCCGGCTGGCCAGATCAAGCAGGGCCGGAAGCGACCAGACATCCAGCGCCCGTTCGAAGGACTGCTGCTTCTTGAAAAAGACAGGGGGGCGGAGCGTTTTCATCGCTTCCACCCGGCTCTGTCCACGTTCGAGCTCGGCCTTCACCCGGCGCAGCCGTCCGATGTGGCTGAGCAGGACACGCGCCACCGCCACCGGGTTCGCGCCCTCCGACAAGGCTCGTTCCAGTGCGAGATCAGCGCCCGCCTTGTCGCCTTCCATGGCGAGGAAAACGGCGTCATCAACCGAGGCTGATCCGGAATCGCCAATGCAGAGCATCAGATCGTCGAGATGCAGTTCGCCGTTTTCTCCGGCGTAGAGCGCCAGTTTCTCCACTTCATTGCGAACCCCGGCCCGGTCGGCTCCAAGTCGTCCGGCCAGCCAGGCCAGCGCTTCGTTGCTGATCCGGACGTGCCGTTCTTCCAGCATCCGGCGGACTGATCCTTCCAGCGCCCGGCCTTCTTCCGGATAACAACCGATCGAGGCGGAATCCGGCCGGGTTTCCGCCAGCTTGCGGAGCTTGCCCCGGGCGGGCAGGGCCCCGGCTTCCAGAATGATCAGGCTGTTGGCCGGACTGTCGAGAACGGATGTGACGGCGGCGGCCAGTCCGTCCGTCGCTTCCCGCACCCAGACAACCCGGCGACCGCCATCAAGGGACAGCGCGGTCGCCTCTTCCTCAAACCGGGGATGATCATCGCGGGCAAGCAGGGAGACCCGGAACGGATCGTCCAGCGAACCTGCGGCCTGACGTGTCATGGCAGCCGCATGTTCCCGGATAAGGCCACTATCGTCACCGTGCAGGAGCACAAAGCGCCAGTTGTCGGGCGCGCCCAGCACCTTGCCGACCGAGCGGGCGTCGATCTTCACCACGGCAGGAAGGGACGTGGCGACGAAAGCCTCGCATTCACCCGCTCAGGTGACGTCCGGTCGTCTGGCATTGGATCAGTTGGTCGGGTCGTCATTGTTGGGATCAAGACGCCCGGTGGCCATGGCCGGAACACCGTCCGGACCTGCCCGATCAACAGGCTGCTCCGTATCCGAACGTGGCATCAGGTCGGTGTTGGGATAGAACACCGCTGGCGGTTTGCTGCTGGACGCACCGGCTGTCTGTGTCTCGAACCAGATGGCAACCTGTTGCGTGACGCCTTCCGCCAGTGTTTTCGCGATGCGGGCCTGAAGCGTTTCCATGTTCAGGTTCTGGGTGAAATACTGTTCGAACGTGTTGTTCATGCCATCCATGGTGGTGGCTTCCCCTTCCGCGAGGAGGCGGGGCGACTGTTCCATCGTGTAGAGGGACCAGTGCGCCCGTCCGACAGCCCGCATCCGTCCGGTCGTATTGTCTTCATGCACATCGATGGATTCGATGTTGAGGCTGGGATTGACCTGCAAGGTATAGCCATCAGGATCTTCAGGCCCCGCGCCAGCAAATTCCTGCTGCAACGCCAGACGGGTCAGTTGTCCAAAGCGCTCGGGGATACTGGCGATATAGACCCGCTTCATCTTCTCGCTGACGCCGGGATGCTGTCGCGTATCCTCGTAAAGCGCATGGAAGCCGCAGCCACTCAAAAGGAGCGGGAGGCCAAGCAGGGCCGGAGCAGCCTGCCTGCGCAACCAGCGGGAGAGAGAACTGCGGTCGGTCATCATCCTGCCTTTGCCACCACGAAATTGACGATGCGGTTCGGCACATGGATGCGCTTGACGATCTTCTGGCCTTCCAGCAGCCGTGCCACGTTCGGCTCAGCCTCGGCGCGGGCGATTACCGCATCCGCCGCCTCGTCCGGCTCGGCCTCGATCGTGCCGCGCAGCTTGCCCATGATCTGCACCGCCATCTGTACGCGGGTCACGGCCAGCAGTTCCGGCAGCGCTTCCGGCCATGCCTGTTCCACCACAAGCCCTTTGCCGGACTCCAGTGTGGCGAACAGTTCTTCCGCCAGATGCGGCATCATCGGTGCGGTCAGCAGGCAGAGCGTGCGGGCCGCTTCCCGGCGGGCGAACGCCATGCCGTCTTCTCCGGCTTTCTTCTCGGCGTCGGCCAGAGCGGAGGTCAGTTCGTGCAGACGCGCGACGGCGACATTGATTGTAAAGGCTTCAAGCGCTTCTGTGACGGCGACGATGGTGCGATGCGTCGTGCGACGGAGCGTATCGACCGCTTCCGGCATGTCACCAACAGACGGCGCGGCATCGACCGGGCAGCTTGCTGCCACCTGCTTCACAATGCGGAACAGACGCTGCACGAAACGGCCGGACCCTGCGACCCCGGCCTCGGTCCATTCCATGTCGCGTTCCGGCGGGCTGTCGGACAGCACGAACCAGCGGGCCGTATCCGCGCCGAAACGGTCGATGATGGCGACCGGCGCGACCGTGTTGCGCTTGGATTTCGACATCTTCTCGATGCGACCGATGGTGACCGGCTCGCCCGTTTCGTGGTGCGTCGCACCCGCGCCGGTCCGGATGACCTCTTCCGGATAGAGCCACGCACCGTTCGCGTCCTTGTAGCTCTCGTGGTTCACCATACCCTGTGTGAACAGGCCGGAGAACGGTTCGGAAACGTCGAGATAGCCGGTGGCCTTCATCGCCTTGGTGAAGAAGCGGGCGTAGAGCAGATGCAGGATCGCGTGCTCGATGCCGCCGATATACTGGTCCACGGCCAGCCAGCCGTCAGCCGCCGCCTTGTTGGTCGGCGTCGCGGCGTGCGGCGCGGTGAAGCGGGCGAAATACCACGAACTGTCCACGAACGTGTCGAACGTGTCGGTTTCGCGCGTGGCGGGTTTGCCGCATTGCGGGCAGTTCACATGCTTCCATGTCGGATGATGATCCAGCGGATTGCCCGGACGGTCGAACGTCACATCCTCCGGCAGTTCGACCGGAAGCTGCTCGTCTGGCACGGCGACCGCGCCACAGCTTTCGCAATGGATAACGGGGATCGGGCAGCCCCAGTAACGCTGACGGGACACGCCCCAGTCGCGCAGACGCCAGTTCACCACACCGGTCCCGACCCCGAGTCCTTCAAGGCGCTGGATGGCTTCCTTACGGGCTGCATCCGTGGTCAGGCCATCGAGGAAACCTGAATTGATCATGGTGCCGTCGCCGGTCCACGCCTTCTCGGCGATGGCGAAGCTGTCCTGTGTCTCGCCGGCAGGCAGAACGACGGGGACGACCGGCAGGCCGTATTTGTGGGCGAAGTCGAGATCGCGCTGATCGCCGGAGGGGCAGCCGAACAGGGCGCCGGTGCCGTAATCCATCAGCACGAAATTCGCGATCCAGACGGGGAAGGTAGCGTCCGGCAGGAAGGGGTGGCTGACCTTCAGGCCAGTGTCGAACCCGCGTTTCTCGGCGGTCTCGACGGCTTCCACCGATGTCCCCATACGGCGACATTCGGCGATGAACTCAGCGGCTTCCGGGTTGGTCTCAGCCACTTTCGCCGCCAGCGGGTGATCCGCCGCGATGGCGAGGAACGACATGCCGAACAGAGTATCCGGACGGGTGGTGAACACCTCGACCGCATTCAGGTCTTCGTTGTAACCGGCAGGTGGATGGGCCAGCGGGAAGCTCAGGCGTGCGCCGTCGGAACGTCCGATCCAGCGTTCCTGCATGGTGCGGACACGCTCAGGCCAGCGATCCAGCGTCTTGAGGCTGTCCAGCAGATCCGGCGCGAACTGCGTGATCTTCAGGAACCACTGCGAGAGCTTCTTCTTCTCGATGGGCGCGCCAGAGCGCCAGCCCTTGCCGTCCACGACCTGCTCGTTGGCCAGAACCGTGTTGTCGATCGGGTCCCAGTTGACCCACGACTCACGGCGGTCAACGAGACCGGCTTTCAGGAAGTCGAGAAAGATTTTCTGCTGCTTGCCGTAATAATCCGGCAGGCAGGTGGCGATCTCACGGTCCCAGTTCAGGGAGAAGCCAAGGCGCTTCAGTGTCTCGCGCATCGCCGCGATATTGGCGAGCGTCCATTCCTTGGGGTGCACGCCACGCTCGCGGGCGGCGTTCTCGGCGGGAAGGCCGAAGGCGTCCCAGCCCATCGGATGCAGCACGGAAAAACCACGGGCACGCTTGTAGCGCGCGACGACATCACCAAGCGCGTAGTTACGGACATGGCCCATGTGGAGTTGCCCAGACGGATAGGGGAACATCTCCAGTACGTAATATTTCGGCTTGTCGGCAGGCGGCACGTCGGGGACGGCGAACACGCCATTCCTGTCCCATTCCTGTTGCCAACGGGTCTCCACCGAGCGGAAATCGTAGCTTGCGGGGGTATCGTCGGCAGTCATGATGGCATCGGTCCAGAATGGCGGAAAGAATGGAGGAGGAGCGCCCGGCTGGGCGTTCCACAGGGAAAAGCCGGACTCAGGAGAGCCCGGCGATAACGGACAACCGTCTGTAATCAGTTGTCGTTATTGCCGTTATCGGCGCGAAGCTGACGCGCCCGAGCAAGAATCTTGGAGGTGATGTCGGAGGAAGTGTTGGCGGCAGGCGGCACGTCGGCCCACTCGTCGCCTTCACGGACCTGACGGAACACGCTCACGCGCAGGGCGTCGGAGCGGAGACGCTTG
Organism: Acetobacter sp.; assembly: GCF_022483985.1. Lineage (NCBI taxonomy): Bacteria > Pseudomonadati > Pseudomonadota > Alphaproteobacteria > Acetobacterales > Acetobacteraceae > Acetobacter > Acetobacter sp. The sequence continues at coordinate 141,490 of NZ_JAKVME010000002.1, forward strand.
TCCAGCACATAGGCCGTGATCTTGAAGCGTTCACCGTGGGCTGCGGGAGGGGTGTACCAGTCTGTCAGGATGAAACCGCCGACAGCGTCAGCCGTGGAAATCGGCATGAAGGACAGCGTATCCAGCGCGCCACGCCACAGATAGGCGTTCACACCGCCGCCCAACTGGTCGTCACCGCCCGTAGCGCTGCGATCTTCCTTGAGAAGCTGGTTCCGGGGGGCGGTCAGATCACTGGCCTTGTCACCAGCCGAGCAGGCGGTCAGCCCGAGCAGCAGGGCCATTGCAGGCGTCAGAAAAGCGATGCGGGTGGGTAGCGACAAGGACTGACGAACGTGCGTGGTGGCCATTTGGTGTTGCAACTCCTGAAGCAAGACCCGCCAGCCGCCCCCACCCGGTGCAAGACCTTCTGGTATTCAGGGCACGGAGGAACTGGGTACGACTGAGGAGCTTTCATATCCCGTTGAAGAGGTTCCGCCAAGCGCTGGCTTTGTCTGGGGCGTAAAGGGTCTGGGCGTTGAGGGAATTCCTGCGCGTTCCAGCAGCGCCAGAAGGGCCGAGAGCTGGGCCGGCGGGAGGCAGGCATAGTGAGCGCTCACGGTTTCAAGAGAAAAATCCGGCATCAGCCGCAGAATCTGGGAACGGACCTCGGCCTGTTCATCCACGCACGATTCAGTGTCGGTTTCCTCAAGCGCCGCAAGACCGGCCAGATGAAGCGTCAGCATGGAGAGGCGGGTCGGTGACATGCTGCAGGCGATGCGGGACCGTTCCACGGCTTCCCGGGCATTGTCTCCCAGCAGGAAGATCAGCACGATGTCCGTGTCGAACAGATCGATGAACGGATGTGTCGGATGACTTCTGCGGAACGTCTTCAGACTGGCTGCCGCCTCACGGGGCCTGTCTTTCACCAGCAGGGCATAGGCTTCCATGGTGATGGTGATGCCGAGTGACGGCGCGAAGGGTTTTGCTTCTTCAATCAGACGGAGCCCGGCTATCCGTTCCGCTGGCCGATCCAGCAGAAGGCGGGCCAGTATCAGGCGTCCGATAAGCGTTTCCGGAATGACACGGATCAGGCCGCGCGCCGCCTCGATCGCGGCTGTACGTTCACGGTCAATCCTTTCTGGCAGCCACTGTTCGTAGGATCGGATCAGGCCGAAAAGGGCGGTTGTCAGAAGCAGGAAAGGGTGCTGGGGATCACGCCGAAGGGCGCTGTGCAGCAACTTTTCCGTCGGAAGGAAGCTGGTAGGCTCCTTGCGATTGATGAAGGCGAACGCCCTCAGTCCGGCTTCCAGAGGTGTCAGCTCGTCAGCATGACGGTTCGCTGAATTCCGCGCCTCCGCCAGCGCGATTCGCCAGCTGATTTCGGATGTCAGCAGAGCGGCGATCGTGTCGGAGTTTTCGGGGAGAACCGGAAAGCGCTCTGCCCAGACAATCATGCCGTCCCGCCGCTGGTCGATCACGCGGACAATCAGCCGGATCTGATGATTGAGCGTGCCTTCCGTGGCGCCGGGTAGAAGGCTGGTCTGTATTTTGGTCTGGACCAGATAATCGCCGGAGGCTCTGGTTTCGAGCTTGGAGGATTCACGTAAGGGGGGTGTCTGAAAAGGCGGAAACACCGCCAGAAACCCCTGATTGGCAAGACCGACGGCTGTCTGGTCCAGAATGGTCTCAAGCGCTGGCGTGACGGCGGTCAGCAACTCGGGTTGCAGAGGCGAGAAACCGACGCTGGCGATGGTCAGACTGCCTGTGCCCCAGCCTTCCGCTGTGTGTGTGACGTTGTTCGGGACGCCATGAAAGGCGCGTTCGGACGAAAAACTGGCTTCGCGGGAAGAGCTTCTTTCCGACAGAATGTCGGCATGCGAGCCGGGGCGGCCAGCACCCTGAGAGGCGCGAAGTTCATCTATCAGCAGCTTGGTTGAGGCGGATGGTTCATTCGCAAGGGAGTCCCGGAATGTCGCAAGACATTGTTCTGCCGCAAGAAGCGCCGCACTGGTGTCCGCTGTCCTGACCAGCTCCCGCATCAGGGTTTTCCAGGCATTTTCATTCAGTCGGTCGAGGCGGAGCAGCCTGTTCGCGGCGGCAATCCGCTGCTCCGGATCGGGAAGCGATGTCTGGGCCTGCTCCAGAACCGTTGTCAGATGCTGCGTCAGGCGGGCGCGCTGCTGTGTCAGCCATTCATCCAGCGCGGGATCGACGGCCTCAAGATCGGTCAGAAGGGTGGAATCTGTTTCGGGAAGCTTCAGAATGCCGGAAGGAGAAGCGTTCAGGTAGCGCTCGGCGTCAACCGTGGTGAGAACGGGTTTCAGCGTCAGGGCATGGCGCTGGATATCAAGGATGTCCGTGCCGAGAGGGCTGAGAGCCTCCGAAAGTCTGTGGATTTCCTGCCGCAGGGATGCGCGCGCCTGTTCATCGGAGCGTCGGCTCCAGAGCAGGTGCGCAAGGGTTTTCCGTGTAACAGGGCGGCGATCCGACAGGGCGAGTATGGCCAGCAATCCGCGTGTCTTGGCGCCTGTTGGCGTCAGGGCTGTTCCATCAAGCATCTGGACAGCCATGGACCCCAGCAGATCAAGATGCAGAATGGCCGCCTGAGATTTCCTCAGTCCGGGTTTAATGGTGCCGAACAGACCCATGTGTCCCTGATCCCTCCTGTGTCGCCGACCCTTTTTTCCGGTTCGGACACGCGCCTCCGATAGTGGGGCTTCCGATAATGGGTAAGTGTGCAGCGAAACAGTTTCGCGGAAATGAACGTGACACGCAGGACTATGTTTTGACTGTTGCTCGGAAACTGATGGATAGGCTGTAAAAGAGGCTTTATTTTGGTAGGAATCATTTCATTACAAAAACAGCTTTGACTGCCCATGTCAGGCTGTGGGCGATTTCCTCCCGTTCTGCATAACGAAAGAGATCCCTATAAATACGAATCAGAAACAAAAAAAACCGTTTCAGGAAGAAAGGGTCGAAACCTGATTCGTCTCTTTCCTGAGAATATCGGTCAATAAAAAAAGGGAGGCAATGCCCCCCTTTCTCAACCCTGATCTTTGATCAGGGGTATGCCCGTCAGAAACTCCGGATCGGGTCAGGCAACCTGAACAGCAGCCTGTTCCGCATCCGCCGTGCGATAGGGGCCAGCCACCAGAACTTCGATTTCCACCATGCGGGCAAACAGGCCCTCACTGGCGGAACCCAGTGACAGAAGGGCATTGCCGGAAGTCCAGCGACCCACGCCACCTTCGTAAGCCTGCCAGCCGCTGATCTCGGTTTCGCTCAGATGGCTGGTCAGAATGGAGCGGTCACGACCATTGGTGACAACCACTTCACCCACGACCACGCCGAGATCACGACGGTCATCGCAGAAGGGACCAATCATCTCGGACGGACGTGCCGTGCGGGAGACGATGCGGACATCGGCGACGGTCGAGGGAACCATGAAGCTGTAGGTGTTGCCCGTGTGACGGACAGCGCGGATTTCACGGCCATCTTCGGCGACGAGGCGGATATCCGGGTCGTTGGTCGTTTCCGCAGCGTTGTCTGCAACGGACAGGCCAAGCGTCTCGGCGCGGGCGGCAACGGTCTTCCAGATCGGTTCGACGGTTGCCTGATCCGTCACCAGCGGCGCGCCGGCGTCGTTTTCCCAGGTCTTGCCGCCTGTAATGACAAAACCACCGGCGAAGTGGGGACGCAGTGCGCGGACCGTAGAGTTTTCAAACGTGCCGCGGTTGCCCGTGTCGAGATAGCTTTCCGTTTCCAGACCTTCGGAGACGATCACGCCATGCTGTGCAAGCTCGACATGATAGAAGTCGAAGGCGGTGATGGAGCGGTCGATCAGGATCGATGCGCCGTTGACCAGCATGCGGACCGGAACAAACTTGCCATCAACATGGACGCAATGCTCGGAGGTGACGAGCAGGTCGCGGTGCGGCGCGCCCTCACCGAAGGCGTCCTTGCGGATGCGGACCGGATAGGCGTCGACGTCGAAGCCGAGGGCGGCGACATCAGCGTGCGAACGGCCAAGCCATGCGAGCGGACGGAAAACGGTCTGGCCGTTCTCGATGACGGCGATTTCGTCGCCCTCGACCAGCGTCTCGACCGGCTTCTCTCCGTTGCGTGTCAGGATATGCGTGCCCGGCAGGAAGCATCCGTCAATGCAGTTTGTGCCGCTCTGCGGATAGAAATACTGCGTTGATGACGGGTTGGAGAACGTGCCGCCAACACCCGTGACGGACACACCGTAATAGCCGGATGCGTTGTTGCCGTGGGGATTTGAGTCGCTGGGGTTTGCGGGAATCGAGCTGCTCTGCTTCACAACCAGTGTGGAACTGTCTGTATAGCTGCCCTCAATACCGATGGTTTTGCCAAATCCGCCCGGAATGTCGTTGGTGCACAGGGAAGCGCCGGAACCGAAATTGGTGATCGTCGCGTTCTGAAGGGCAGGATAGGTGTAATACTGGTCGCCACCGGCGGAGATGTCTTTACCCACGAGATTGGCTTCGTAGGACCATTTGCCCGTGTCGTTGTTCAGAACCAGAGACGAGCCCTGACCGCTCATGTCGATCTTGCCAGCGACGCTGGTGCCCTTGCCGTCGGATTCGATCGTCAGATGAGCGCCGTTGACGTTGATACCGCCCGTGGAACCGGAAGCGTTGTACTCCTTGATGACGGCTGTGCCGATCGTCGCGCCGCCTTCGAGAACGTAGTATTTGCCGGTCTCAAGGGTAATGGTGCCGGAATTGGAAGCGAGCACATATGGATCGCTCTCTGTGCCGCTGCCTGCTGTGTATGCGGCGTACTGTGTCGTGGTCGCTGCTGTAACCATGATGTCTGATCACTCCTGATCGTTTGTCCGGTCGTGCCGGTGTTTGTTTTTGATTAACGACAAGGCGAAAAATCTGTCAACAAAATAAAACGTAAATGTTTGTAAAATACAAACATTCGTCTGACAATTTGTTGCTGCCCTCTGGAGGCGTAAGATGTGCGGATCAAAAGATTCACCAATATGCTGACGGTTTAAGGATTTATCTGATTTATTGTGGCGATGTAACAAAATGCGTTAACGGTTTTGTTAATGATTTATTCGCTGGAAGAAATGTTGAAAAAACATTAACAGAAAGTCAGCGTGATGGGCGGCGTGGCCTTGCATCGCTCTAGAACCGGTCGGAAAGGTCAGGCACAGCCCGGTCGCGGTCGGTTTCATTATTACGGAGATCGAATAGACATGCGTGAACTTACAACGACAGAAATGACCGAAGTGTCCGGCGGCTGCTGGAACTATAATCCCTGTGGTTACCAGCCGGTCGTTTGTGGTCCGAGCGCTGCCACCATCGCAGCCTATGCCGGTTATCTGGCTGGCGAATACAACATCCGCGCAGACATCTTCAACGGCGCAAGCTGCTCGACCATCCAGTCCGCGATCAGCAACATGTACGCTGACACCAAGCTGGGCTACACCGAAGGTCTGAGCATGACGGTCGCACAGGCGAAGACCCTGCTGGGCAATGTCCAGTCCGCGATTCGTGGCGCTGTGACCACAAACCGCTGGGGATGCATTACTGCAATGACCACAATTACATTCCCGCCTTCAGCCAGCGGCGGTCTGGGCTAAAAAGCAGACGCTATATGGGGAGGCTTCAGGCTTCCCCATATTTTTTGTGCATGATTTCTTTTTTTTGGTTTTTCTTTATTGTTTTGATGTGAGGTTGTAAGACCACCCCCTCGGCACCTTAAGGTCTCCTCTCTGTATGTCTTCTCTCTACCGTCAGGAAGCGCTTGACGCCCGTCGACAGGCGTGGCTGGGGCAGGTGCAGGCGAGCCAGTCCCTTTCCATACGCGTTATTTCCTGGGTCACGCTGGCGTTGGTCGTTCTGGCCATTCTTTATGTCTATTTCGGCCTTTATACACGTCGCGTCCATGCTACGGGCTACATGCTCCCCCCTACAGGGCTGATCACCATTGACGCCAGCGCGGCCGGTATCATCAGCAACCGGTTGGCGGAAGAAGGCCAGCATGTCAGCAAGGGCCAGAAGCTTTTTACCATTGATCTGGAAGCCCGCTCCTCAACCGGTCCGACGCAGGAACAGGTTCTTGGACAGCTCCGCAGACAGCGCGAGTTGCTGGAGCGTCAGAAAGAAATCCGTATTGCGGACGCGCCCGTGGAAAAGCAGGCGCTGATCAACCAGATACGCAATCTTCAGCAGCAGCATAATCTGACCGGTCTTCAGCTTTCCAACGACGCCAAGGTGCTGCCGGTGGTGGAAGCCGCCGTGAACCGCATGAAAAACGCCCAGAGCGCGCATCTCGTCACGGAAACACAGTTCCAGAGCCAGCTCTATACCTATGCGCAACTGCTCAGCAGCCATGCCCAGTTCATGCAGACCTATACGGATACTGAAGGCAAGATTTCAGACAACACGTCCAAGCTGATGCGCTACGACCGTCAGACGGCGCATGACATCAATGATCTGGACCGACAGATTTCCGATATCGACAAGCAGATCGACGAGAGCGAAAGCCATCGCACCATTATCGTCGAAGCGCCCGATGATGGCATTCTTTCCGCCGTGCGCGGCAATCTTGGCCAGCAGGTCTCTGCCGGAACGCCGCTTGTCACGCTTCTGCCGACGGGCCGGTCGCTTGATGCGGAACTGTATGTCAGCAGCGCTTCCATAGGCTTTCTGCGTGAGGGCGAGCCTGTGCTCATGCATTACGCCGCTTTTCCCTATCAGCGTTTTGGTCTGGCGCGTGGCCGGGTTGTGGAAATAACCAGAGCGCCGATTACGGAATCCCAGCCGGGCAAGGGGCAGCAGCAGTCCGCGTCCGGCGGTCAGGACAAGAAAGACAGTGGCGGTGGATCGGGTGGCAGCGATCTTTATCGTATCCGGGTCAAGCCGGATCAGCCCTACATCATGGCTTATGGTGAGAAAAAACCGCTGGAAGCCGGAATGGAAGTCGAGGCGGATATCGCCATCGATTCGCGTCGCCTCTATCAGTGGATATTCGACCCCGTGATCAGCATGCGCGAAAGCATCGTCGCCATCAGTGGGGGGCTCGTCGACAAATGAGCGAGGCCTTCAATTCCCTCCAGTTCGGTTTCGGCAAGAAAACACCGGTGATTCTTCAGGTCGAGGCCGCGGAATGCGGTATCGCCTGCCTCGCCATGATCATGGCCCATTATGGTCATCAGATCGATCTGGCGACCCTGCGTCGGCGTTACTCGGTTTCGATTCAGGGCGTGACGCTTCGCAGCCTTGTCCAGATTGCAGACCATATGGGATTCTCGACCCGCGCCGTCAGGCTCGATCTCGACGATCTCGTTAATCTCAAAAAGCCCTGCATCCTGCACTGGGGCATGAATCATTTCGTGGTGCTCACGCAGGTCAAGGGTGACAGGATCACCATCAATGATCCTGCTGTCGGAAACCGCACCATCACCATGGACGAGGTTTCCCGCGAGTTCACAGGCGTCGCGCTGGAAGCCACTCCCAACGAATCCTTCGAAAAGAAGGATGAGCGCGAGACGATCCGTCTGGGCGATCTGTTCCGTCATGTCGCGGGACTGCGCGGCGCGCTCATGGGATTGTTCTTCCTGTCCCTCGGGCTGGAAGTCATCGCGCTGATCTCGCCGATGGTCTCTCAGGTCATGATCGACGAGGTCATTGTCACAGCCGATCATGACCTGCTGAAAACCATCACCTTCGGACTGGCGCTGCTGCTTCTGTTGCAGATGTTCATCGGCTCTGTCCGTACATGGGCGGTGACACTGTTCAGCACCAAGGTCGGTCTGGAGTGGAACACCAGCCTGTTCGATCACCTGACCCGCCTGCCGCTGGATTACTTCAGCAAGCGTCATGTCGGCGACGTGCTGTCGCGCTTCGGGTCACTGGGCACCATCCAGCAGACCATGACGACGGACATGGTGCAGACCGTCATGGATGGCATCATGGGTGTCGGCATGGGCATCATGCTGTTTATCTATGGTGGCTGGCTGGGACTGGTCGCCTGTATCGCTCTGGCGCTCGATATCCTGCTGCGTCTGGTGACATACAGCACCTACCGCGAAGCTTCCGAGGAACAGATTGTCGTCAGCGCCAAGCAGCAGAGTCATTTCATCGAGACTTTGCGCGGCATGGCCAGCGTCAAGCTGCTCGGGCTGCGGGAGCGTCGGCGCGCTACCTGGCTGAACATCGTTATCGATAGTATCAACATCAAATTGCGGCTACAGCGCTTCGATCTGATCTATGGCCGTCTCGGTGACTTCATCTTCGGCGCGGACCGTCTGATCATGATGGTGCTGGGAGCCTATCAGGTCATGGACGGTTCCATGTCTGTCGGTATGCTGGTCGCCTTCCTGTCTTACAAGGACCAGTTTGCGAGCCGCGTCGGCTCTCTGGTCAACACAGGTTTCAAGCTGCGTATGCTGAATATCCAGACTGACCGTCTGGCTGACATCGTCATGACCGAACCCGAGCCTGTGTCGGAAACGACGCCCGGCACGCATTACGAGGGTTCCGCAGCACTTTCCAGTCGGGGGGTGTCGGTGCGGTATGCTGCTCAGGAACCCTGGATTTTCCGTGGACTCGATCTGGATGTTCCTGCCGGCTCCAGCGTCGCGATCATCGGTCCGTCAGGCTGTGGCAAGACAACGCTGCTCAAGGCCATGATGGGACTGCATGCGCTGGATGAAGGCAATATCTACATCGACGGCGTGGATACGGCGGTGTTGTCGATGGAAACCTACCGCGAGCGTATCGCGGGCGTGTTGCAGGATGATGGCCTCTTCTCGGGTTCCATTGCTGACAATATCAGCGGTTTTGCGGATGATCCGGATCAGGCCCTGATTGCCGACTGTGCGTCGAAGGCCGCCATTCTTGAAGATATCAAGCGTATGCCGATGGGTTTCGAGACTCTGGTGGGTGATATGGGCGGTGCCCTGTCGGGCGGCCAGAAGCAGCGTGTCATTCTGGCGCGCGCGCTCTACAAACGTCCGCAGATCCTGTTCCTAGATGAAGCCACCAGCCATCTTGATGAACACACGGAATCCATCGTGGCGCAATCCCTGCGGGCGATGAACGTTACGCGCGTCATGGTTGCACACAGACCTGCGACCATTGCCCATGCTGACTACATCTACTCCTTTGAGCCGGGTGGCACGCTGACGCTTCGCAAGGCTCCGCAAGAGCAGCCGGTCCAGCAGCCCGCGCCACAGGCGGAGCAGCCAGCACCGCAGCAGACAGCGCCCGTCGCTCCGCCGTCCTATGGCAGCTCGTTCGGCTATGGTGGTGGCTGGCCTGCGAGGCCTCAATAGGAATGGTTTGACCGGGCTGCTCTGATTTACAGAATATCTTGAAACCGAGAATCTTCCGTATGTCTTGGTTTTCGAGCAGGCGGTAGGGGCTGAGTGAAACGGTCGGGCATCCATCTGCCAGAACGGGATATGAAGTGTTCTGTTCATGGTTTTTAGGGTTTGGTGACAACCGCATGTTATGAAACGCGGATGACACAGTCGTCCCCACAGTCAAATCATATCTATTCAGTGGAGTTTCGTTTTTTTGGCGGTGATCTGGACCCCGCCGAAATATCCACGATTATAGGTCTTCAATCGACCAGGTCGTCGAAAGGTGAACTGATCGGCAGACGACGAACGCCCAGATTCTGGGGCTACAATGCAAGTGATGTTTCGCCGTTTCGGGATGAGTGGCATTCTCTGGAAGACGGTTTGATGCTGGTTTCCCGCCAACTGACGCCTTATCGAGCGATCATCATTGAATTATCGAAACGCTTTGAAGGGGTATGGTGGTGTGGTCACTTCCAATACAGTGCTGATGGCGGCCCAACGTTATCGCCGGAGGTTCTCGCCGCTATAGCGGGTTTTGGATGTCCGCTCTTTATTGACTGTTATCAATTCTGCGACGATGGCGATGAATAGGCTTTTCTGCTTTAGGCTATAAAAATTTCCATCGATGCCAGACGGAACTGCTTCACGGAGTCAGTGTGGAACATGGGCGGAAACCTTGCGCCCGCCTCCGCCAGCGTGATGCAGTGAAAAGCTAAAACATACCCGACAACTCAGCTCCTCCCCATAAAGCACAGGTCAGAACCGGTCTTTTCTGATAGTGAAGCCACATAACGGAAGAGAAGGCGGCGTGATGCGGTTTGTGCACAGTTCGGACTGGCAGATCGGAAAGACGTTCAATTTCGCAAGCGACGATGTGCTTCGTGTCCTTCAGGCCGAACGGCTTGAGGTCATTAACCGGCTTGGCGAACTGGCGCGGACGCAGGGGGCTGCGGATGTGCTCGTGGCCGGGGATATCTATGATTACGAGACGCCCTCCGACCGCACCCTGCGTCAGCCTCTGGAGCGGATGCGTCAGTTCCCGGACCTGCGCTGGCATCTGATCCCCGGCAATCACGATTTTCTCCAGCCCAATGGGGTGTGGGACCGTGTCAGACGCTCGGCGCCTCCTGAAAATATCCGTCTGTACCTGGAGCCAAAACCGGTTGCGATGACATCCGACAGGTCTGTCTGGTTGCTGCCGTCCGTGCTGAACCGCCGCCACACCATGAATGACCCGACTCTCTGGATGGATGCGGCGGAAACGCCGGAAGACGTCATGCGGATTGGACTGGCGCACGGGTCAGTCCGTGAGTTCGGAAGCCAGCCCGGCGAGCAGCCTAACCTGATCGCGCTCGACCGAGCCGCGCGTGCCGGACTGTCCTACCTCGCTCTCGGCGACTGGCATGGTTTCAACAGAATCAATGAGCGGTGCGCCTATTCCGGAACGCCTGAAATCGACGGGTTCGACAAGGGCGGTGACGGCGGCGGTTCGGCGCTGGTCGTCTCGATTGACGGGCCGAACGCCGTACCGACCATCACACCTCATCGGGTAGGGCGGTTTTCGTGGAAACGGATGCAGGCCACGCTCACGTCACGCGAGGAGATCGCGGCGCTGGAAAACCGGCTGCGCTCGCTTGACCCGCAGAATCTGAGTTCCCTGTTAGTCTGGCTGGACGCTGAAGGGCATCTGACGCTGGAAGACATGACGCTTTTCGACGAGATAATCCTGACCGGCGTCGAGGCCGCTCTCTGCCTGCTGCGTCTGGGCAGGCGTCCGGAACTGGTGGCGTCCGAAGCGGATCTGTCCACATTCGGCGAAGCTGGTGTCGTCAGTCGGGCCGCCGCCCGCTTGCAGACCCTGAGCGCAACGCCGGGACCAGAACAGCAGCACGCCATGGCGGCCCTGCAAAGGCTGGCGGTTCTCTGGCGGAGTGAGCGAAGCGCATGAGCACGAACGGACTGATCTTTACGGCTCTGGAAGTCGAAAACTTCCGTCGCTTCAGCGGAATCCACAGGCTCGATGGGCTGGGACCCGGGCTGAATCTGCTGGCTGCCTCGAACGAGTCCGGTAAATCGACCCTGCTCGCGGCTCTGCGGGCGCTGTTTCTCTACAAGCCGGGTTCTTCCACAAAAATCACCAGATCGTTCGAGCCATATAGTGGCGGCGCGCCCCGTATTCTGGCGGAGTTCATACTGAACGGTCAGGCCTATCGTTTTGAGAAACAGTTTCTGAAAAAAAGCTTTACCCGTCTGACAGGCCCCGCCGGACTGAAGGAAGGTGATGACGCGGACGCGGAGGTGCAGACGCTTCTCGGCCTGAGCGCCACGAAAAAGAATGAGACCGACGGCCTGCTTCCCGCGTTGTGGGTGGAGCAGGGGCAGAGTTTTACCCAACCTGAACTGGGCGATACGGCGCGGCAGAGCGTGCAGTCCTGCCTGAACGCTGATTTCGCGGAAATCACCGGAGGCGCGGACGCAGCCCGGATTCTGAAACGGGTTCAGGATGATCTGGGCAGGCTGGTCAACGGTCACAATAAACGGCAGGGCCGGTATGCCGATGCCGTGACGGGAGAGGAAACCGCCACCGTCCGGCTGACTGATCTGGAAAACAGACAGAATGCTCTCGATCAGGATCTGAAAGAGCTGGTTCACGCCCGTCTCCAGTTGGGGCGGGAGCAGGATCCCGTCCGCCAGCAGGCGGAACAGGCCGAGCTTGAGCAGGCCAGAACCCGGAAAAGCGACCTGTTGCGTTTTGGAAAGCGCGAGGCCGAGGCCAAGGCGACCGTCGAGGCTACGCAGCGTGACTGGAACCGTCTGCGGGACGAGCGCACGCTCCGGGCAGACCGACGGCAGCGTCTGGCGGACGCCCGGCAGAAGGTTCTTGAGGCTGAGGAAGAGCATCGTCAGGCGGAGGCGCGCCTGCAAAGGGCCGAGACCGCGCTCGCGGAGCGAAGCGATGCGCTCGGCAAACTCGATGAGCGTCGGATGGCGGCGGGCGGGGCCGTCAGCCGTGCGGAGCAGGCGCTCGTCTGTCTTCAGCAGCAGGAACAGCGGGATGAGGCTGTTCGTCAGCAGCAGCATCTTGAAAGCCTGATCACGCAGGTCGAAAAAACCCTTGCAGCTTTCACGGTCTTCCGGGTGGATGAAAAACGTCTCCGCGCCATTCAGGTGGCGGACAAGGCGGTGTTCGAGGCCGAGACCGCGCTGGGCGCTCAGGCGACAGGGCTGGAGGTCACTCTGGAGCCGGGTGCGGCGGATCGGGTGCGTCTCAATGGACGGGTGCTGGAGGCCGGACGTCTCGATCTGGTTGATCCGGCCGAACTGAAGATCGAAGGTGTCGGCACAATCCGCATTGTTCCGGCCATACGTGATCGCGCTGTCATGCAGGAAGCGATCGACCGGGCACGTCAGGTGTTCCGGGTGGCGCTGGAGGCGGCTGGCTGCGCGGATATGGCGGCGGCCCACGCGGATATGGAGCGTCGGCGTCAGGCTGAAGCGGCTTGCAGAGCGGCGGAAGAGGGGCTGAAGGCGGCGATGAAGGCCTTTCAGGCCGACACGCCCGAGCGTGCGTTGGCGATGCTGCGGCAGCGTATCGCCGATGCGGAAGCGGGGCTGGTTCAATGGCGGGAAGCGCGGGGGAAAGACGCACGGGGCGATGAAGCCGCTGCACTTCCGGCTTCCGTGGAGGACGCCAGAGCCGGACTGGCGGCAGCCCGGCGGACTTTGCAGGAGGTGGAGCAGGATATTGTCCGCACGCGGGAAGCCCTGCGTGATCCCCTCGCCGAACAGGAAGTCGCCCGGAAACTGCTGGAGGAACGTCGGTCTGACAGCCGTGTGCTCAGGGATCGGCAGGACAACCTGCAGGGCGAGGAAGACGCGGCGCAGGCGGGAGAGCCGGATGCGGTGCTCAATGAGCGCTTCGACAGGGCAGGTGAGGCGCTGAACACGGCGGAGCGGGTGCTGGATCGTCTGAATGAAGAACGGCCCGCCGAGCCGGAGGCTCTCGTCGATGCCGCCATCAGCCGTCTGGAGGCCCAGATTGCGGGGCGGAGGGAGCGTCTTGCCCGTCTGCAACAGGAGGTCGCGACCCGCGAGGTGCGGATTCAGGCGGCGGAAGGAGCCGGACTGGATGAGGCGATTGCCGCCTGCAAACGCGACATCGAGCGTCACCGGACGGAACGCGAGTCCTGTGAGCAGGAGGTCGCCGTTCTCCGACTGCTGAAGGAAACGCTTGTGGAAGCGGAAAGGGAGACGACCGAGCGCTATCTCGCTCCGCTGACCCGTGCGATCCAGCCGACGATCGAGATGCTGTTCCCCCGGGCGACAGCCAGCGTGCAAACCGATTTCACCGTGTCGGGTCTGACCCGTGGACGTGATGAGGAAAGGGTCGAGAATCTTTCGGACGGGACTCGGGAGCAGATTGCCGTGCTGGTCCGCTTGGGTTTTGCGGATATCCTGCATGCGCAGGGTCGCCCGGCCATGCTGATTCTCGATGATGCCCTGTGCTTCTCGGACGTGGTAAGGACGAGGACGCTTTTCGACATTCTGACAGATGCCGCCAGCCGGATGCAGATTATCGTCATGACCTGCCGGGAGGATCAGTTCGCTGAATTGTCGGCAAGGCCACTGCGTATCGTGCCGGATGGCGCTCCCGTGCTCCCGGCTGTGTGATCAGGACACACCTGATGCGAAATGGACCCATTCTGCCGTTGGTCGGATGACAGGAGGCCCCGGCGTTGCTAGAAGGCCCGGCAATACCCGGGTTGCGGGTCGTGTGGTGCAGTTTCACAGGAAAATCGGCCGATGAAGATCGTCGCTTGTAACAGCAACCTACCGCTCGCCGAAGCTGTGGCGGCTGAACTCAATATGTCGCTCTGCAACGCCTCCGTGCGTCGCTTCGCCGACATGGAAGTCTTTGTCGAGATTTTCGAGAATGTGCGTGGTGAGGATGTGTTCGTCGTGCAGAGCACCTGCATGCCGACGAACGACAACCTCATGGAACTGCTGATCATGCTGGACGCGCTGCGGCGTGGCTCGGCCCGCCGGATCACGGCGGTCATGCCGTATTTCGGTTACGCCCGTCAGGACCGTAAATCCGGTCCCCGCACGCCGATCAGCGCCAAGCTGGTGGCGAACCTGCTGGTCGAGGCCGGTGCTGACCGTGTGCTGACCATGGACCTGCACGCCATGCAGATTCAGGGCTTCTTCGACGTGCCGGTGGACAATCTTTATGCCGCGCCGCTGTTCGTGCGCGACATCAAGGAGCGGTATGGCGATCGTGACCTGATGATCGTCTCGCCGGATGTCGGCGGCGTGGTGCGCGCGCGTCAACTGGCGCAGCGCCTGAACACGGACCTGGCCATCATCGACAAGCGCCGCGAGCGGGCCGGTGTGTCCGAGGTCATGAATGTGATCGGTGACGTGAAAGGCCGTCATTGCCTGCTGGTTGACGATATCGTGGATAGCGGCGGCTCACTCTGCAATGCGGCGCAGGCGATCATCGACAATGGCGCGGCGTCCGTCGGCGCCTATGTCACGCATGGTGTGCTGACCGGAAAGGCCGTCGAGCGGATCGGTGCTTCTCCGATCGAGATGCTCACACTGACGGACAGCATCAAGGCGACGGAAGCGGTCAAGGCGGCCCACAACATCCGTCAGATCACGACAGCAGAGCTGCTCGCACGGGCCATGCGGGCCGTGTCCGACGAGAGTTCCGTATCGTCGCTGTTCGACTGAGAAAGCAGAGGACTGCCCTGTGATTACCCCCAAACGGTACTGGTATCTCCGTCATGGTGAGACGGACTGGAACAGGCAGGGTCTGTCGCAGGGTCGGACCGATATCCCGCTGAATGAAACCGGTCTGGAGCAGGCGCGACAGGCGGGGGGGCTGCTGGCGCAGGAAGCGTTGGGAGATCTGCGGATCAGCCGTATCGTGTCGTCCCCACTGGCCCGCGCCCTGCGCACGGCGGAGGTTGCGGCTGACGCACTGAAGGAGCGTTACGGCGTTCGCCCCGTGCTTACAATGGATGTGGGACTGGAAGAGGTCTGTTTCGGCGAGCAGGAAGGTTGCCCGATGGGCGACTGGTATGACGACTGGGTCGAGGGGTTTTACACGCCGCCCGGCGCCGAGCCGTTTACTTTTCTGCGTGACCGCGCTGTTGCCGCCCTGAATCGGGCGCTGACCGGGCAGGGTACGGTGCTGGTGGTTGCCCACGGCGCTCTGTTCCGCGCCTTGCGGTCAGCCATGCATCTCCCGGCGAATGTCCGGCTCCCCAACGCCGTGCCACTTGTGGCTGAGCCGCCCACTGCTGCGGGAACCCCCTGGAATCTGAAGCCGTTCGGATAAGGGAAGCTGATCTGTTCAGCCGAACAGGTCGACGGCTGCGGATTTTACGGTTTTTCCATCCTTGCCCGCGTTACTCTTGGTGAGAACATTGCCTGTGGCGTCGAGCCCGATTGAAAGACTGCCGCCATGAGAGCGCTGGCCGACCGCATTGATGTTGGTATCGGCGATTTTGGTTGGCGCGGCGGAGGTGCGGCCGCGATGCTGGAGAGCCAGCAGGGCGTAGCCGGTGCCGCTCAGGGATGCTGAACTCGTCATGACGATGTCCTTCAATAAATCGGCCTGATCGTAAGACGGGAGTGTTAGCGCACGGTAAATTTATGTGTGCTATCAAACAGAGACTGTTCTTCGGCGTTGTGCGCTGTATCGTAGCCGCCTCACGAACCGGAGATCAGCCAGATGACTTTCAAAAAAACGATCAGGAGCGCCTTTCTGGCCTCTGCTGTTTTTGCCGCCTCGACCTCCTTGGCGTCCGCTGCGGGAATGGATGGGATGTTTATGGGAAATTTCTCGCCTGAACATGGTGCGAAATCCCATCCCACCGGCATGATCGACGCCACCCTTGATGCCAAGACGCATGAACTGACCTACAGCATCCAGTGGTCCGGCCTGTCCGGTCCGGTAAATGCCGCTCACTTCCACGGCCCTGCCAACTTCGATCAGGATGCCGGTGTCGTCGCACTCATCGATGGCCCCTACACCAGCCCGCTGAAAGGCAAGGTCAAGCTCGACGGCAAGCAGATCGAGGCGCTTGAAGCCGGAAAAGTCTATGTGAACCTGCACACGGCCGAGCATCCCAATGGTGAAGCCAGAGCGCAGCTGATCAAAAACTGAGCCTCCGTCCGCAGGGAGTCATCCTCGCCCCTGTCGCGAGACGATGATCCCCTGTTGACTGGATGGGGTCCGGCAGGCGTCATCGTCATGCCGGATTTTTGTCTGCGGGCAGGATTTCACTGCACGGCCTGCCGCCAGAGCAGCGAGGACAGGTGAGATGTTTGACGCCGTCATCATTGAAAAGAACGACGGGGAACAGACCGCATCTTTTCGTCAGATAGCCCGGGACGCGTTGCCTGCGGGCGACGTGCTGGTGAAGGTTGAATGGTCCACCCTGAACTACAAGGACGCGCTCGCCATCACAGGCAAAGGGCCGATCGTGAAATCCTGGCCGATGGTGCCGGGAGTCGATTTTTCCGGCACGGTCGTTGAATCCCGTTCGCCGGCTTTTCGACCCGGAGACAAGGTGCTGCTCAACGGCTGGGGGGTGGGAGAGAAACACTGGGGCGGTCTCGCTGGTCTGGCTCAGGTTAGTAGTGACTGGCTGATAGCGCTTCCCTCGGCGTTCTCCACCCGACAGGCGATGATTCTCGGCACGGCTGGTTATACGGCCATGCTCTGCGTCATGGCGCTGGAAAAAGCCGATGTGAAGCCCGCCGATGGGCCGGTTCTGGTGACGGGCGCATCCGGCGGTGTGGGCAGTATTGCCGTGATGCTGCTTTCTGAACTGGGTTATGAGACCGTTGCTGTCACCGGGCGCATGGCGGAAAAGGACTATCTCGAAAGCCTTGGCGCCAGCCGGGTGATCAGGCGTGACCTGTTCGCTGGTAAAACGCGCCCGCTGGAAAAAGCCGAGTGGGCTGGCGCGGTTGATGTCGTCGGCGGGCAGGTGTTGGCGTCGATCTGCGCCGCCATACGCCTGCGTGGCGCCGTGGCGGCATGCGGTCTTGCCGGCAGCATGGACCTGCCCCTGACCGTTGCGCCTTTTATCCTGCGCGGTGTGAGTCTGCTCGGAATCGATAGCGCGTTATGTCCCCGCGAAGAGCGGATCAGGGCGTGGGATCGGCTTGCCGGTCTGATTGACGTGACGCGTCTGGAGGATGTTGTCAGCGAATATCCGCTGTCGAAGGCCATCGACGCGGCGCATGTGTTGATGGACGGTCGAACACATGGGCGAATACTGATCAACGTAGCGGGGTAGGGGAGAGCGGGGAAATGCGTTTCTGAAGCCTGTCCCCGCCCGGGGATATGTAAAGAGATATTTTCCCGTATCAGGAAATAACGGCGATCCCGGTGATTTCCACTTTCCAGTCCGGGTTCGCCAGCTTTGCCTCGACCGTGGCGCGTGCGGGCTTGTTGTCACGATCCAGCCAAACGTCCCACGCCCGGTTCATGGCGGCCATATCGTTGATATCGGCAAGGAAGATCTGCACGGAGAGAAGGTTGCTCTTGCTGGTGCCGGCTTCGGTCAGAAGTGCGTCGATCTGGCGCAGAATGTCGGCGGTCTGTCCTTCCGCGTCCAGCGTTGCGTCATCGGCGACCTGCCCGGCGAGATAAACCATATTTCCGCAGACGGATGCTCCGCTGAGACGTTCTTCGGGTGCAAGGCGCTTGATGGTCATGATGTCTCCTTTTGCCGTGTGTCTGTTGATCTGTCTGCAAGGATCATATCCGTTCTGATCTGGAGAATGTAGCCTTCTTGTATGCAGATCGTCTCTTTTGGGGACTGTCCTGTCTGTTTTGTCTGGCGAACGGTAATTTTATGCTGGCGCTGAACAGCATCATATTCATGGTTTTAAGGAAAGGCGCACCTTTGGAAACCGTTTGCTCTCAATAAAGCGGGGTTAAGGGGCCTGTGGTTCCTTGCGGGAGCGGGCAATGCCAGCACAAGAAACAGACCATGAAACCATTGGTCTTATTTTGCAAAAATCTTCGCCAGACCTTCAGAAAGAGCCATGGGAGTTACACCCAGCTTTTCTTTCATGGCCGTAATATCGAAATCCTTGTCTTCCGTCAGTCGGCGGATTTCAGCGTCTTCAATCCGAGGAACACCGGGAAGCTTTCGCAAAATACAGGCTGCCATTCTGATGCACCAGTCGGGGACGGAAATGATGCGTATTTTTCTGTTTTCAGAAAAATGAGCGATCATACTAACGAATTTTCTGTAAGTAATGGCTTCGGGGCCCGCGATAACCAGAGTTTCCGGTGTTTTGATCACGTCGGATAGGATCAGGGGAATTGCAGCGACAACGCAGCGTGTGACATCGCGCTGTTCGATGGGCTGCACAAGAAAGCGGCCTCTACCCGGCAGGGGAACAACAGGCAGTTTCCTTAAAAGAGCTGCGAGACGTTGAACATTGTTTTCACCCTGAGCGCCGTAGATCATTGTCGGGTGCAGCAGGATAGAGGGTCTCCCATCTTCCTTGAGCGCACGCTCTCCGGCAAGAACCCCGTTGCCGTGAGCATCCGGCCAGCGTGTGAATTTTCTGGTGCTGCCCAACGCCACGACAGGCGCAGGGGTAACGGCAAGGATCGAAGAAAGATACCGTGCGTGAGCTGTGTTTACGACGATGAGGGCGTCTTTCAGGGCTGCTGAAAGACGGTCACGGTCCGTAAGATCCGCTTCCCGGACTGCGTAACAGACCGTGGCGAGTTCAGGAGCGAGATTGTGCCTGTTTCTGACGACTGCGATCACTTTGTAGCCTTCCGAAAGAAGGCTGTGACACAGAACTGATCCAGACCGGCCACTTGCTCCGATGACGGCGATAATCACTTCAGATGCTGAGAACGGCATTTCATATCCTTTTTTATTGATATCATTTTGTGGAAAATATTACGGAGCGGACTTTGTGAGGATATCATCCAGACCGGAGATGAAACCGCTTGTGAAATCCGGACGCAGATGCATCTGATCCGCGAATTTTGGCGTGCCGTCCGGCATAAGTGGAAAACAGGTCTCGGCTGATCCGCAGATGTTCTGTGTTAGATCGAGAGTGGAACTACCCGTGTCCCGGGCCATACTTGCCAGAAAAGCGGCCATGTCTGCATGTTCGGCCATAAGGGGTGCGAGGGGAATGCCGTTCTGCAAGGCGTCCTTGTCCAGAGTCAGATGCGTGAAATGCCGTGTCACCATATGAGCAGGGTCGAAACGGATACTTGTCGGGGTTGGCATGATGAAAACAATCCTGCGTTTCCCATTGTCGGATAACGCTTTTATTCTCTCCTCGGCCCTGATTTTTTTCGTGGGCCATTCTGAGCGTGGATCGAAAACACGTTCCCAGAGAGCGCCCATGACAATTGTCTGTACCGGCCATTTCGTCAGAATATGATCCTGCACTTCAGACATCGCATTACAGTAGGTGAAGCTTTTGGCGGGTGTCTCGACGGGAAGAGGAGCACAACTCGGCCCGGATATAAAAATGATGGTTCGTTTTAAGAGACCTTTGGCAAAAAGGGCGTCCACGCGCGGAGCCCACTGGAACAAAAGGCTGTCTCCCGTAAACAGGATTGAATTTTGTGGACCGGAGCCGATGATGCCGACAGTCAGTCCTTGCATATGTTCGACACGCATATGGGTAGTGATCGGAAAAATTCCGTTCTGCTCGGCTAGATTTATTTTTTCAAGATTAATACCGGGGGTGTCGCTGCCCATTGCAGTGCTGTATCCGGGCCATGCCCAAAGTGTCAGGCCCAGAGCGGCAGTGATTGTCAGGGCGGTGAGTAGCCCTATGATGGTGCGTCGTTCGGGGGTTTTCCACCGGAGAGGGGCTTCTACAAAACGCGTTGTCAGAGTAGCAAGTGTTACGGACAGTGCGATGATGGCGTAGCCTGTGCTCCTGTGTGTGTGGCTGACGCCGTGGATAAGATGTTCATAGGCGATGAGCGGCCAATGCCAGAGATATAGCGGATAACTGATTGAGCCCAACCATCTAGCAGGAGTGGAGGACAGTATTCGCCGTGCCAGCAGAGTTTCAGGTCCGGCGGCGATCACCAGAGCCGCACCCAGCACAGGAAAAAGAGCCGAAGGTGAAGGGAAAAACCAGTCTTGTCTGAGCTGGAATACGGAAATCAGAAGGCAGAGCAGCCCTCCTCCATTGTAAGTGGCACGCTGGCGGATAGAGAGTTTTCCGAGCCTGCACTCGCCAAGAGCAAGAACTGCTCCGATCATGAATTCCCATATGCGGGAAAACGGTAGATAGAAATCTGCTGCCGGTGAGAAAAATGCACATCCCAGCCCGATAACGAAAGATGCCAGCCCTGTGGCAAGGGCTGTTTGTGTGAGGGAAAATGCTTTTCGACGGGACAGGGCAATGAGGGCAGGCCAGAAAAGATAGAACTGCTCTTCCACACCAAGAGACCAGAGATGTAGTAATGGCTGGAGGCTGGATGCGCGATCGAAATATCCCTGTGTCTGCCATGAAAAAAAATTGGACAGAAAAGTGGCTCCAGCGAAGCAGGCCAGACCGAGGGTGCTGAGTTCATTGGGAAGTAGAAAGAGCATCCCGGCGATGACTGTGGCGAGCAGTACGCAAAGAAGTGCTGGAGCGAGGCGGCGTAGTCGGCGGGTGTAGAATGACGCGAAACTGATGTCACGTTGATTGAGCTGACGTGTGATCAGAAACCCGGAGATGACGAAAAATACGTCCACACCGCAGAAGCCGCCGGGTAACCAGCGGGGAAAGACATGATATACCACGACGGCAATGACAGCGACGGCACGCAGGCCATCGATATCCCCGCGATATGGAAGGGTAGGAACTTTCATCCGGGTTAAAGAACTCATACTCATGCAGAAGACACTGGTGTCATGTCCTTTAAGACACAATCTGCACCTGATTCCAATTCTCCATGAACGGTTGCAAAGCAGATTGCTGATGTGGAGAAGTTGGACAGGACAGGTTGGTCCCATCGCTTTGCGAGCGTATGTGTTGATGGCGATGATGAACGGGTTCTATGGTTGATGGAGTATCATCTTCCGCAAGCTTCATCAGAGCGTTGCAAGTGGTATGAATCTTGCTGGCCCGTTTTGGAAGTGGCTGATGGTCTGATCAAGGTCTTTTTTCAGAACTTTCATGCTGTGCTGTTATTCGGACTGTGTTACGGCACCCGGATGCTCCCCCAAAAAGAGCGGGAGGCACCACCGAAAGCCTGATGGCACAAATCTCATGATCGTCGTGAGTGTGAGAGTCGGATGGGAACTCAATTGCTCGTGATCTTCCACGACGCTCGGGATGCGGCGCCCGTGGGCAATCTGTTCCCATTCCTTGCCGTTATGTCAGATGGTAGCGTTTCGCCTGAGGGATGATGCTGATTATCCAACTGTTCAGCTCTGACGCCCACATTCAGCGCTTGAATCGCGTTTGTTGATTTCCAACCAGAGGGTATAGTGCTCTCCAGAATATATGATTTTCAAGAGTCGGTGCATATAATCGTAATGCTCACAACATTTATATCAATATTTTTTGTTTGAAAAAACTTCCTTATTTCGTTTTTCAGGTTTTCATTTTTGGAGGTTATTTCTTTTTTTGTTTTTTGATTGACAAATAGAACCGGAAATTCTGACTGCGGTATTTCAGCAAGGCTGTATCGAAAAATACGATCTTCTCCCACCTCGCGCCAAATAAAGCCATGTTGCAGTAAAATATTCAGGGTTCTCTGAATGGAGGCAATGTTGGGTGAATGCGATTCAACCATTCCGATGATTGTTTTCCAAATATCGAGTGCGGTAGCTCTTGAGCCTGCCTGGAAAATACCATGGAATATCAGACTCCGGTGATCCGTTATTTTTATTCCACTTTCACGACAACGGCTTTCAAACTGGCGGATTGCCGTCTGACTGGCTCTCTTTCCGGGTCGAATTTGAGCTGTTCCGGAGACATGCCGCCGACGTTGATGATTGGGAGTTAAAAGAGTTTCCATCAAAGAGAATCCTCGAAAATTTGATAGCCTTCTCGACAGTCTGTTCCTCGTTGGATGCATCTTATTACTGGTGCATTCATAATTGTCATTTTTGCATCAAGTCATAATAAATATTGATCAACGAGAGCTAGTCGTTAAATAATGAGTCGAATGGGATCTGTGATACGCCCATTGATCTGTTCTGCGGCGACCAATTTCTTACGATAATCTGGTCTTCTCCACATGGACTGTGGAGAAGATACAGATGAAAAGTTCCAATTTTTCTAATAAGTTGCAGCAATATTGAACAGGAATGACCGGCCGATCGCAGGTGTCACCCGGTTTTGAAACAGATTGCTGTAATTCAGACGATTGGCAAGGTTGTATCCATTCATTGCTATACGCCAATGTTCTCCAAATTTATGGGCAACCATGGCATCGAAATCGAGAGTTGCTGGCACACGTGCCGTGTTCGGGGCGTCAAGCCACACACCTTCACGCCATGTGACTCCCCCGCCGATGCTCAAGTTGTAAGGTTTTTTCGGTGCTATATTGTAGGTCGTCCACAAGGTTGCCGAGTTCTTTGGCACAAACTGTATACGTTTTCCTACATCTGCCGCCGTTTGTGAACCGGTCACTCGGCTATCATAGAACGCATATGTGCCAATAATACTCCAGTTTGAGGTAATGTTCCCCGACGCGCTTAGTTCAAGACCCTGATTGCGTTGTTTGTCAGATGATGCAGAGACGTCGCCGGTTGAAGGGTCCGTAATCGTTGAATTGTTTTTCTCAAGACGAAATAGCGCCGCTGTAAAACCCATACGTCCCTTGAAAGCATTATATTTTGCGCCCACTTCGTACAAGCGGCTACGCTCTGGTGAATATCCTGATCCCGTTATGAAAGGCGCATTGCTATTTGTGACATATAAACTTGTTGGTGTAGTGGACTCCGCCCAGTTGAAATATACCATCAGATCATCATTGGGGGTATACATAAGATTCACTGTCGGATTAACAGTTGTTTGTGTTTGTTTGAAATGCGTATCTGGATTGGACTTTAGACCACCTGTCGCAGAATAAGAGCTATACCATTGATCAAGGCGGAAACCACCTTTAATCGCGAACCATTTGGTGAGCCAAATCTGGTCAGACAGAAAAACACCAATATCGGTGGCGCTCCCGTCCTTATAGCATTTACGTCCCACCCCGTTCGGGATCGAAGCCAGACCGGCCGGATTGTCTGCACAATTGACCCGTTCCAAACCGGGCACGTTCATTGAAGGATTAACCAGATTCGTTCCCTGACGGGTTTCATTGTATGGATAATTTTTTCTATGATCTTCGATATGTTCGATATCGAATCCACCGATCACTTCATGACGAAATCTTCCGGTATTAAAATGTGCTATTCCGGAAAATACATTCTGTATAGACCAGTCATCCTGTTTATAAGGGTTCGGTCCTCCCAGACCGCCATTTCTGCCTATGGACGCGGTGGGATCTCCCGCAAAATATTTAGTGACACAGGTGGCGTTACAGTTTGGCTGAGATGCTGAATAGTAACGATGGTAGATACCGCCTTTGGTGTCATTATACAGACTGAGCCAGGGAGCGACTTTCGCGGTCAAACGGCCAGTAAGCATGTCCGTGCTGATAGCGTCCTGATCAAAGGTCGTGCCATACCAGTTTTTACGATTGATACCGTATTCTGTAATCGGTTTTGCGATTGTGGTTCCGGGTTTTTGGACGACCCAGACGCCATAATCCGGTATCCGGTTATCATTTTGATGAAAATAGTCTATTGTATAAGAGATTTTCTTGTTTAACCCGAAAGTTATGGACGGTGCCACGCCCCATCTATGAGAATAGATATAGTCGCGGCCGACCATATTGTTCTCGTTGCCCATCGCGGAAAGACGAACGGCAATGCTGTCGCTGATCTGTTTGTTGATATCAAGCGTTCCGCGATAATAGGAGCCTGATCCTCCGGAAAAACTACCCTGGTATGAATCTCCTTTATGCGGTGTCTTGCTGACGACATTGATGGCGCCGCCAGTCGTGCCGTTACCGAAGACTTCGGAGGATGGTCCTTTGATGACAGAAACGTGGTCATAGTAAAAGCTGTCACGAGCATAGACACCGAAATCTCGAAGTCCATTCTCATAGATATCATTCTGTGCCTGAAAACCACGTATCAGAAACTGATCGCCCGACATGCCTCCCTCTCCCTCACCAACCGAGGCAGTGATGCCTGGGACGTTGCGTAGGGCTTCATCCAGAGATTTCACATTCTGCTGTTCCATCAGAGCGCGTGGGACAACATTTACTGTCTGTGGTGTATGCATGACATCCTGTGGCATGCGACTCAGTCCGATATCCTCATGCAGGATATTCATGCGGCTACCAAGGACAGTGATATGCTCCTCCGCCGAATTCACCGCCAGATGCGCATTGCGGGCTGATGGCCCATTGATGGGTTGGGCAGCGGTCTGGTTTTTGGTCTTATCCGTGGTTGCCAGCCTTTCCGATAGTTTGTCTTCCGTTTTGCGTGCCTTGGCTGGCTGCGGACGAGGCTTGGGTGTTTTGTCGCTCGCAGCATCAGCGCAGTTGGGATGCAGGCCTGAGCAAAGCAAGGCAAACCCTGCCATAAGGGGAGTTGATCGAACCCTGTGATGAATGTGTCTGACTGTCATCTCATTAGCCTTGTGACAAGAAATATCGGCCACAGAGAGCATAAATGCGAATTACTCACAATTGCATATATGGGATCCGGCATGGTATACTTAGGTATATATTCAAAATATACGATAGAAATGTTATGATAAAATTTTCATGTAAAAAATAATGTAGTTAGTGCGGTAGTGTGTTATTTCTTTGCGGGATATTGTTGGTTGGAAGTCGGAATATGAATTACCTTTCAACGGTCTCTATCATAACAATAATAGCTCTTGTGTTTCTTACAACGCTTATTCCTTCGCATAATGCGTTTGGAGTTCTGTATGTTATCGTTATTGTTTTTATCAATGAACGTTGCACCGCGAGAACGCTGCGTATCGTTGCGGCTGTTTGTCTGATGCTCGATTGCAGTGCTTTCCTTATCGTGCATTGGAGCACTCCCTATGGAGACGGCATCTCCCGTCTGTCATTAAGCGTTATTGCCATTATTATTGTTACTTTCATTATAGAACGGAGCAGAAGCGCGCGGGAAACATTGGAAAAACAATCGCAGATTTTGGCTCATGCTGATCGAATCAAAACTCTTGGTCAGATTGGCATTGCCATAGCGCATGAGATAAACCAGCCTCTCTCGGCTATTGCGACTTTTGCCCAATCGGGCAGTCGATGGTTACGACGCCCAAATCCGGACATCGAAGAGGCCTTGTCCTGCCTGAGGCAGATTGACGAAAATGCGAGACGTGCTGGAGACATTATCCGCAATTTTCGTGAACTGACCCGAATCGAGCAGGTTGAGCGTCGTACATCTCTCGATCTTAAGAAGCTGACGCAAGAGGCTATCGCCATTGTAAACTTTGGTGAATATTCAGGTAAAGTCGAGATCCAAAGAGCTATGGGGGGGGAATACCCTTAATATATGGCAACAAAATAGAGATACAGCAGGTCATAGTGAATCTGTTGCTGAATGCGATAGATGCAACGCTGGTCACAAAAAATCGACCTAAAATTATCATGATATCTATCTGTAGTGCAGAAAATAGTAGAAAATACGTTGATTTCTCGGTGAAAGACAACGGAAACGGGTTTCCGCAATTCGAAACGGAACAGTATTTTGAGCCCTTCTACACGACGAAAGAGAGCGGAATGGGGATGGGGCTTTCCATTTGTCAGACAATCGTCGAAGCGCATCATGGCATGATTAAAGCAGAAAATGTGGAACCCTATGGCGCTCTGGTTACCGTCCGTCTTCCGGCCATAAGAGCATCGTCATGACGTCGTTCCTCAGTGGGCTTGGTCATGTCATCATCGTTGATGACGATGCTGGTATTAGGGCAGCGTTGGACAGTCTGCTCAGGGCCGAAGGATTCTCGGTCAGGACTTTTGCTGATCCATTTGAATTTCTGGCATCGGAAATCCCGCAGGAACCAAGCTGTCTTCTCCTTGATGTGAAACTCGGGAATGTCAACGGGTTGGATATTCAGGATGAAGTGCGCATGAGAGACGGTTGCCTCCCTGTGATCATGATGACGGGTCATGGAAACATGCCAATGGCTGTCAGAGGCATGAAGGCTGGCGCGATAGATTTCCTGGCCAAACCTTTTTCTGATGATGATCTGCTACAGGCTGTAACAGATGCTTTGATGTTCTGGAAAAATGAAAAAGAATCAGTGCAGCTTTTGTCCATTGTGAAAAATAAATACTCAGCTCTTTCTGTCCGGGAGCAGGAGGTCATGATTTTGGCGATTTCTGGCCTCATGAACAAACAGATAGCAAGCCGCCTATCATTGAGTATCATATCTGTAAAAGTTCACAGGGCTCACGTTATGAAGAAAATGGGAGCACGATCTTTTGCGGATCTGGTCCGGTACGGAGAGTTGCTCGATATCAGGGACCCATCAGTAACGCGCTATCAGCAAGGATGATCTGAAATTTCATGAGTTTTACAAATTGTGAGCAGTAGAAAAACTCCCGAAATTGGGAAAATCCCATCTGAGAGTTCTGTCGAGATAAATGCGGTAATGCCTTTTTCTTTGCCGCTACGAGCCAGTCAGAGACTGCGCCAGATCATGTAGCTCGCGACACAGAAGATAACGCCCGAGAAAAATACGGTCAGCGCACCGGTCGTGCCGGAGAGCGCCTTGGCGGTCCGCATGCCCCCAAAACTGCCGATGATACCACCAAGAATGAACAGCAGAGCCAGATTCCAGTCGATCAGTCCGGAGAGCATGTAGCTGACGGCGGTGCTGGCGCCGAAAGCGGCGACCGCGACCAGTGATGTCCCGATGGCGTTCAGAATCGGCATCCCGGTGGAAGCGACCAGAGCCGGCACAATCAGAAATCCGCCGCCGATACCAAAAAAACCCGACAGCGCGCCTGTTCCCAGACCGTACATCATGACGCGCGGCGCATTCTGACGATTGCAGGCCGCCCCCACGCATCCCTGATTGTTTCGTCCTTTCAGCATCAGGACTCCCACCACGATCATCAGTAATGCGAAACACAGCAGCAGGCGTCCGCCGTCCATCGCCTTGCCCAGAGTGGCGCCGACAAATGCGCCCAGCACGCCGCAGGGTGTAAAGAGGCCGGCGCAGCGCCATTTGATCGTGCCGAGACGCGCATGTTGCGCCAGTCCCGCCAGCGCATTGACCGCGACAGCCAGCGCACTGGTGCCGATGGCGACATGCGGGTTCTTCACGCCGACGACATAGACCATCAGCGGCACTGCCAGAATTGATCCTCCCCCGCCGATCAGCCCCAGCGTGAAGCCGATGAGGGAGCCGGAGAAAAGCTCCAGCAACAGATGGGGAAGATCAATGGCCATGCTGCTCAGGCTCCCGGCGCTTTCCGAGGAGCAACCAGCAGTTCGTGACCACGTAGCATGCCGTTCCAGTAGAGTGGCGGCATGACTCTTTCCTTAAGGAACCAGGCAAGACGTGTCGGTTCCGTGCCGCGCAGGAGCCACAGCGGAAGAGTGGGTTCCAGTCTGCCGCCATAAGCGAATTCGGCCAGCACGATCCGTCCGCGTTCGACCGTCAGCGGACAGGCGCCGTAACCGTCATAAATAGCGGTGGGAGCCTTGCCGTCCAGAGCCGCCAGCGCATTGACCGCCACGACGGGCGCCTGCTTGCGTATGGCGGCTGCCGTCTTGGCGTTCGAGGTGCCAGCGACATCGCCCAATGCAAAGACATCGGTGAATGCGGTGTGACGCAGGGTCGCGGGGTCCACGGTCACGAACCCGTCGGCTCCGGCAAGCGGGCTGGTTCTGACCACTTCCGGCGCGACCTGTGGCGGGACGACGTGCAGCATGTCGAAGGAACGCTGGACCTGCGTCGTGCCGTTCTCCGTGACGCGCTCGAAAGTCGCTACACGCTGCGGCCCATCCACGGCGACCAGTTTCGAGCGCAGATGCAGGTCAATGCCGTAACGCTCGATATAGGTCATGAGTGCGGGCACAAAGGCCGCCACGCCGAACAGGGCTGGCGTCGTGGTGTCGAATTCGACGGAGATATCCTTGAGCACACCGCGTCGCCGCCATGCGTCACAGGACAGATACATCGCTTTCTGGGGCGCGCCAGCGCACTTTATGGGCATCGGAGGCTGGGTGAATAGGGCCGTGCCATGCGACAGATCCTGCACCAGCTTCCATGTATATGGAGCGAGGTCATAAAGGTAGTTGGACGTAACACCGTTCCTGCCGAGGGTCTCCGGCAGACCGGCTATGCCTGTCCAGTCCAGCGACAGGCCGGTCGCCACGATCAGGATATCGTAGGACAGGACTGCATCATCATCCAGCAGAACCTCCCGCTTGTCAGGATGGAACGCCGCGACCGACTGGCGAACCCAGGTCGCGCCCGCCGGAATCAGCTTCTCTTCCGATCGACATGTCTGTTCGGGTTTGAAAACGCCACCGCCCACCAGAGTCCAGCCGGGCTGGTAATAGTGAGTGGCTGAAGGTTCCACGATCGCCACCGAAACGCCCGGTCGGCGTTTGAGGATGCTGGCGGCTGTGGACAGGCCAGCCGCGCCGCCTCCTGCAATGATGACGTTGAAGCGTCGGGATGAGGCTTTTCCCATCGAAGGGAGGGAAGGATGCGAGGCCACGGTCAGGCGGTCCCCCAGCACGGACAGATCCATGCCTGCGGCCTTTCCCGCCGTCAGAATGGCGTCTTTCGAGAGGCTGCCTGCCTGAGCGAGCGCCCAGAGCCGGGCGGCCCGGTTCCCGCTCTGGCAATAGCCCAGCACCGGGCCCGGCATCTGTTGCAGCGCCGCACGCATGGCCGCCACGGCGTCTTCATCCGGCAGAGCGCCGGAGCGGACGGGGATCGCCACAAATTCCAGCCCCCGACAGCGGGCCGCCTGCTCGATCTCCGAGGAGGGTGTCTGCCCCGCACCTTCGCCGTCGGGACGGGCGCAGAGGATGGTCCTGAAGCCCTGTGACGCCGCGGCATTCACATCGGCGACGGAAATCTGAGGGGAAATGGAAAACTCAGGGGTCAGACAACGGAAGGACATGAGGTAGAGTTCCCGGTCTTTGAATGGGGGAGAGACGGATATCAGAGCGTGTCGATCGGGATCTTGATATAGCGTGTTCCGTTGGATTCCGGTTCGGGCATGTGTCCGCCACGGATGTTGACCTGCACCGAAGGCATGATCAGGTTGGGCAGGGACAGAGTGGCGTCCCGTGCGGTGCGCATGGTGACGAACTCATCTTCGCTGACGCCATCATGGACGTGAATATTTCCCTGTCGCTCCGCGCCGATTGTGGTCTCCCATGCGAATCGGTCACGACCGGGCGCCTTGTAGTCATGGCACAGGAACACGCGGGTCGCATCGGGAAGCGCCATGAGGCGGCGGATCGAGCGGAAAAGCTGACGGGCGTCGCCGCCCGGAAAATCCGCCCGGGCCGTGCCGTAATCTGGCATGAACAGGGTGTCACCGATAAAGGCGGCGTCTCCGATGATGAACGCCATGTCGGCGGGCGTATGGCCGGGCACATGCAGGGCGATGGCTTCGATGCCGCCGACTGAGAAACGATCGCCATCCTGAAACAGGTGATCGAACTGGGAGCCGTCGCGGGCGAATTCCGTTCCCGCGTTGAAAATCTTGCCGAAGACGTTCTGGACGCGGGTGATTTCGGCTCCGATGGCCAGCTTGCCGTCCAGTTGCTGCTGCAACCAGGGTGCGGCGGACAGGTGGTCCGCATGGGCGTGTGTCTCAAGTTGCCACTGCACCGTCAGACCTTCCGTGCGCACGTAGTCCACGAGCTTCTGCGCCGAACTGTGGCTGGTGCGCCCGGAGGCCGCCTCGTAATCCAGCACGCTGTCAATGATGGCGGCGTTCCGTGTAACCGGATCATGAACAATGTGGCTGGCGGTGAACGTCGCTTCGTCGAAGACGGTATGGACGACCGGAGCGCGCGCCTGTCCCAGCTCGACTTGACGGATCTGGGCGGTTACAGCGGCCAGGGCGGGATCGGAGGAGGAGACGGGATCAGACATTGCAGCCCCTATATTTAAGTAAATATATTAAGTATTGTCTGTCTGTTTATTTAATAATGAAACCTTGTTGCGTCAAGGCGGGAGTTGGATTTATAAGGCTGGCAATGAGCAGCTCCGTTTCGATGGCCCGCGATGAGGCCTCTGAAGTCTTTCCGCGCATTGGTGACAGGGCGCCGGATTTCGTGGCGCGCACGACGCATGGCCGCCTACAGTTGAGTTCGCTGCGTGGCCACTGGGTCATGCTGTTCTCTCACCCCGCGGATTTTACGCCCGTTTGCACCAGCGAGTTCCTCGCCTTCTCAGGGGCGTTTGGTCGTTTCAGGGCGCTGGACTGCGCTCTGCTGGGGCTCTCCGTGGATAGCTTGCCCGCGCATCTGGCGTGGATCGAGGCCATCCGTTCCCAGTTCGGGGTGACGATCCCTTTCCCGATCATCGAGGATCCGTCCATGGCGGTGGCCCGCGCTTATGGGATGCTCGACCTTACGGCGCAAAGCAGCGCCACGGTCCGCACGGTGCATGTGATCGACCCGGAAGGGATTATCCGCGCCATCACTTGGTATCCGATGTCCGTCGGTCGCTCCGTGACGGAGATGCTGCGTCTGGTGGCGGCGCTGCAGAAGGTTGCGCAGGATGATGTGCTGACGCCTGAGGGGTGGCAGCCCGGAGATGACACCGTTCTGCCGGCCGTGCAGACTCAGGAAGATGCGGCGGCGGCGGGTCCGGCCTGGTTCATGCGGGTCTGGCAGGAGGCTGGTTCGTGAGTGGCGGCATGACGCCGGAAGAGGCGCGGCGGCTGACCGAGCATCTGAAGCTTTTTGCCCAGCCGCAGAGGCTCATGATTCTGGCGCAACTGCTGAACGGCCCCTGCGCTGTCGGGCTGCTGGAAAGCAGCACGGGAATCGGCCAGCCGACACTCAGTCAGCAGCTCGGAATCCTGCGTCGCGCTGGTATTCTGCGTACCGAGCGTGAGTCGCGCACGATTGTTTATCGTTTTGCGGATGTGCAGGGAGAGAACTGGCTGCGCTCCCTGCTGGGCATGTGGAATACGCAACCCCATGAAGAAATAACGTCCAGTGTGAAGACGTCCTCGAATCATCGTGGGGGAGTGGAGGAAGCCGGGGCGGTGTTTGCCTGGGTTGGTCCTGCCGGAGGGCGGGAATAGCGCTTTTCCCCGCTTTGAGGCGCGTTAAGCCGGATTGTTTCCAGAAAAAACTGTGTTGATGGGAGGGCTTCAGGCCCTCTTTTTTTATGTCGCCTTCATGGAAGGCGCTGCGGTTGCGCGAACTCTGCGCTGCGTCGCTTGCAGATGGCTACTCTTGACGCTTAATAATTTCATAATTATTTTAAGTTATACTTTCATTTATATTGAAAGTAATTAAATCCCTGTCATGCGGCAGGTGGAGACGCACAGTCGATGCAGACGGAACAAGGACAGGCAGGACACGGAACGCTGAAAGGGCTGGCATCGCGCGCCGGGCTGTGGCTGGGCGTGGCGGTGAGTCTGAACGCCGCATCAGCGGCGTTTCTGGTGCTGCAACTGCTTGCTTTCGGTGGAATCGTCGATGACCTGACCTTCAGAGGGCGGGGTCTTCATGACGAAGCCGGACATCTCGGGTGGCTGGCGCTGCTGCTGACAGGGCGGGCGGTTCTAGTCTGGCTGGCTGACATGGCGTCGGCGACGGCAGGGATGAAAGTCACGACGGCTCTCCGGTCGGACGTGCTGTCCCATCTCCTGCGAACCGATTCCGTCCGTCTTGCCCATCGGGGCGCCGGAGAAACCGTGACGACCATGGTGACTGGCATCGACGCGCTGGAGCCCTACATCGCCCAGTATCTGCCGCGAGCCGCGATGATGGCCATCCTGCCCCTGATGATTCTGGCCTGCATCGCAGGGCTTGATGGCTGGAGTCTCCTGATTCTGGCCTGCACCGGCCCCCTGATTCCCCTGTTCATGGCGCTGGTCGGTTACCGCGCGCAGGCCATCATGGACCGGCAATGGACGCGGCTTCTCCTGCTCGGGTCCGGTTTTCTTGATTTTGTTCAGGGACTGACAACCCTGCGGCTTTTCGGTCACGCGCGTCAGGCCGTGGATGTGGTCGCAACCATGGCGGATGATTATCGGCGCTCCACCCTGTCGGTCATGCGTGTCGCCTTTCTGACCTCAGCCACGCTCGAATTTTTCGCAAGCCTGTCGATTGCCCTGATTGCGGTTGTGTTCGGCTCCCGACTGCTTGCCGGTCACGCGGATTTCCGCACGGCTTTTCTCGTGCTGCTGCTGGCTCCGGAATATTTCATGCCGCTTCGGGCATTTTCCGCCAGCTATCACGCACGGCAGAATGCCACGGTGGCGATGGAGCGGATCACCTCTCTCATGGCGCTCCCCGAATTGCCGAAAAAAGTGAGGACGCCGGAGGATGAGGTCCGGTCGATCAGTTGCCTCGTCTGTGATGATCTTTCCGCAGGGTATGACGACGCGGGCACGGCGGTCCTGACGCATGTGTCCTGCCGGTTTGCGCGCGATGAACTGACGGTTGTGGTTGGCGAAAGCGGAGCCGGCAAGACGACCCTGATGCGGACACTGCTTGGATTGCACGTCCCGGCGGCAGGGCGTGTTGTCGCACTTGATGATCAGGGACAAGAGGTTGAAAGCGTCTGGCCCCGGATGGGATGGGTGCCGCAGCGACCCTGCCTGCCTTACGGCACCATTGCTGAAATCCTGCGTCTTGGCGCACCGGATGCCGACATGGACTGTCTCCGTGCGGTGGCGGCGGAAGCGGACGCTCTCTCATTCATCGAGGCGCTGCCATGCGGTTTCGATACCGTTATCGGTGAACGAGGCGCGCGTCTGTCCGGCGGTCAGGTCCGGCGGCTGGCTCTGGCGCGGGCGTTGATCCGTGAGCCCGACATCCTGCTCCTCGATGAACCCACGGCGGGTCTCGACCCGGACAGTGAGCAGCGTGTGATGGATGCGATCCGACGTTGCGTGGAAGGGCGGATCGTCATCGTCTCAACGCACCGGCAGGTTCTGATGAAAGGCGCGGACCGTCTCCTTGCGGTCGAAGGCGGCACGATACGGGCTGTGTCCTGCGAAGAAAGAGTTGCGGCATGAAACAGGCTTTTTCCCTGCCGCCCCGTTCGACCGAACGGCAGATGCTGCTGGGGCTTGTTCTCGCCTCTGTCGCAGCACTTGCGAATTTCGGTCTGCTGTTTCTGTCCGGCTGGCTTCTGGCCAGCGCGGCTGTCGCGGGTTTGGCGGGTCTGGCGGCGCGGGACGCCTTCAACATGTTTCTCCCTGCTGCTGGAGTCCGTTTTCTGGCGACCCTTCGCATTCTGGCCCGTTATGGCGAGCGTGTGGTCACACATGATGTGAGCCTGCGGCGTATCGGACAGGTTCGCACATGGAGTTTCGGACGTCTGGTTGCGCTTCCTCCGCGCCTGCTGGCCCGTCAGCGCAGTGGTGAGCAGCTTTTCCATTTTGTCACCGACACGGAACGGGCTGGAAATGCCTGGCTGGATGTTCGGGTGCCGCGTGTCACGGCGGCGGTGTGTGGTGTCACCTGTGTCGCGCTCACGACATTCTTCGTGCCGCAGGCGGGAATTGTGCTGGCTCTCGGGCTGCTGCTCTCCGGTCTGATATTGCCGATGGTCACGGGATGGCTGTCGGACCGGGCCACTGCCCGCATCGCCGCGCATCAGGACGCGATGCACGGTGATCTGGTCGAGGTTCTGCAAAGTCTGGATGAAATCACCTTTCTTGGCGCGGGCGATGTCCTGTTGCAGCGTCTGGACATTCGGCAGGCAGCCGTCCGGCAGGCCCGGATGCAGCTTGCGATGATCGAGGGGGCTGCCCGGGCGCTGGTGGGCGTGCTGGCTATGCTGACCGCCGTTGGTGTTCTGGCCTGCGCCGCGACGGCCAGAGAGGGCGGCTTTCTGTCCGCCGCCTGTCTGCCGATGTTGGCGCTCGGTGCTCTGGCCGCGTTTGAAAACATGGCTCCACTGTCTGCGGCCCGGCAAATGGCGCGACAGGCTCATCTGGCGGAGCAGCGTATCATGACACTGTGCGCGCCGGTGCCGGATGCCGTGACAGACGAAAGACAGGCGTTACCACAGGCGCCTTTCGATCTTGAACTGTCTGATCTCGGCATGTGCTACGGGCCCGGTGAAGGCTGGGTGTTGCGTCACGCCGACCTGACGATCAGACAGGGCGAGCGCGTGGCGCTGGTGGGGCCATCCGGTTCCGGAAAAAGCACGCTCATCAATCTCCTTTTCCAGTTCAATGAGTATCAGGAAGGGGTGATGCGTTTCGGGGGCGTTGATGTCAGCCGGCTGAACGCGGATGCCCTGTCCCGGACGGTTGGTGTGCTGTCGCAGGATGCTCATCTGTTTCAGGGAAGCATCCGTCGCAATCTGGCAATGGCCTGCCCTGAGGCGGACGAAGCCGCGATGTGGACGGCTCTGGAGACCGCGCAACTGGCGTCCTTCGTGCGTCAGACGCCGGAGGGGCTGGATACTTTGGTGGGAGAAGCCGGTCTCCGCCTGTCAGGCGGACAGAGGCGACGGCTGGCTCTGGCCTGCGTGCTGCTGCGCCGTCCGTGCTGGTTGATTCTCGACGAACCGACAGAGGGGCTGGATGCGGCAACGGAACAGGCGCTGATGACCGCTCTGACGGATGCCCTGCCTCCGGATACGACGCTCCTGTGCATCACGCATCGTGAGCCCGTCCTGCCTTTTCTGGATCGGACGGTGGAAATTGTGAACCGCCAGTTCCGTGAAAACACGACAGATCGCGGGAGGCCGCGATGAAATGACGACGGCTGCGTGCCGAACGGCACGACCATGATTCCGCACAGGAAACGTGCGGGTCAGATTACAGAGATCAGGAGAAATGATCGTGGACCTTATCAATCCGGACGTCGTCGATCTGTCGCGATTTCAGTTCGCGCTGACGGCGTTATATCACTTCATGTTTGTCCCGCTGACACTGGGGCTGACTTTCATGCTGGCGGCGATGGAGACGGTGTACGTCGTCACCGGACGGCAGATCTACAAGGACATGGCCCAGTTCTGGGGCAAGCTGTTCGGTATCAATTTCGCCATCGGCGTCGCCACCGGCATCACCATGGAGTTCGAGTTTGGCACCAACTGGTCGATGTATTCCCGTTTTTTCGGAGATATGTTCGGCACGCCACTGGCCATTGAGGGGCTGATGGCCTTCTTCATGGAATCAACCTTTGTTGGTCTGATGTTTTTCGGATGGGATCGTCTGAGTAAGCAGGGGCATCTGGCGATCACCTATCTGGTGGCTCTGGGATCAAACCTGTCTGCGCTGTGGATTCTGGTGGCCAATGCCAGCATGAACATGCCCGAAGGCGGGCATTTCGATCCGGACACCATGCGCATGCAGTTCGACAGCGTGGTAAAGGTGATCTTCAATCCGGATGCACAGGCGAAGTTCGTGCATACATCGGTCGCGGGTTACGTTTCAGCGGCCATGTTCGTGATGGGAATTAGCGCCTTCTATATCCTGCGTGGGAAACACAAGGCGTTTGCCGCACGTTCGTTCCGCATGGCGGCGCTGTTCGGTATCATTTCGACTGTTGCCGTGATCACGCTGGGCGATGTGCTCGGACGTCTTGATTACGAACACCAGCCCACCAAGATCGCCGCGATCGAGGGACTCTGGCACACCAGCAAGCCCCCATTCGAGCCCTGGCTGGCGTTTGCCTTGCCTGATGACGCAAAACAGGAAAACCATTTTGAAATCGGTGTTCCTTTTGTATTGACGCCACTGGTGTCACACTCTTTCGAAACGCCGATCACCGGCATGATTGAACTGGAAGAGCAGGCCGGACCACATATTGTGTCAGGTATTCAGGCTGTTTCAGCACTGCATCAGTATGGCAGAACCCATGATGCTGTGGATCTGGAACGGTTCAGGGCGCATGAAGCCGATATGGGCTTTGGTTTTCTGGCCATGCGTCATGCCCCGAATCAGGATGTCACGAACATCCCGGATGACCAGCTCAATACTATCGTGCAGCAGACCAAGCCAGATATTCTTCCGAATGTTTTTGTCACCTTCTGGGCTTTCCGGATCATGGTGTTTCTGTCCCTGTGGTTCTTCGCTGTCTTCGCGCTTTCCGCCTATGTCAGTCTGAAGAACGAACTGGAAAAGAACCGGCTTTTGCTGAAACTGTGCATGTGGTCGATTCCGCTTCCCATTCTGGCAACAGAATTCGGGTGGATTACGGCAGAGGCAGGCCGTCAGCCCTGGACCGTGTTCAACCGTCTGCCGACCTTCCTGTCCGCGTCCAGCCACGGTGTTGGCTATATGATCTTTTCACTGGCCGGTTTCGCGCTGCTCTATTCCATCTTTATCGCGGCCGAACTGTTTCTGATGTTCAAATACGCCCGGCTTGGTCCCGATCATGACTCACACGCTACGCACGACGGACATCTGAGTGTCATCGCGGACAGAAAGGATGCTTTTTCCGCTGCATCCTCCCTGTCTTCGTAAGGGGTTATCTGAAATGGATACTTACGCGATTCTAAAACTTGTCTGGGCCGGTATTCTGGGTGTCCTGTTTATCGGGCTGGGCGTGATGGTCGGCATGGATATGGGTGTGGGCACATTGCTACGCTTTGTCGGTCGTAATGACGGTGAGCGTCGGACCGCGCTCAACATCATTGGCCCACACTGGGACGGCAATCAAGTCTGGTTCATTCTCGGCGGTGGCGCGATTTTCGCTGCTTTCCCGACACTGTACGCCACCTCGTTCTCAGTCTTTTACGTTGTCATGATTCTGCTGCTGTTCAGCATGATTCTACGGCCGGTGGCTTTTGAATATCGCTCCAAGGTTGATTGCAAACGCTGGCGTGCAAGCTGGGACGGTGTTTTCCTGATCTCGGGTGCTCTGCCGATGTTCATCTACGGCGCGGCCTTCGGTAATGTGCTTGAAGGAGTGGGTTATCATTTTGGCTGGACCGGTCAGTATTATCAGGATGAATCGTTTTTTTCCTATCTGATCAATCCGTTTGCGGTTCTGTGCGGACTGATGTCGGTGGCTCTCAGCGTCTATCAGGGCGGTGTGATGCTGATGCTGCGTTCCGAAGAGCCGATTCATGGCCGAGCCCGTCGTTATGCGATGCGCGGCGGCGTGGTTGCTGCCGCCCTGTTTCTAATCGGTGGTGTCTTCATAAGGCGTCTGAACGGTTTCCATCTGAATGACGCCAATCCCGGCATGCCCGCCAATCCGGTGCAGGGTCAGCATGTGACCGTCAGTGTCGGCGGCTGGCTGGATAATTTCCAACTCCATCCGATCCTGTGGCTTTTACCGCTGCTTGGCGTGTTCTGCATGCTGTTCGGTACGGCAATGGTGAAGGCCGATCGTCCTGTTGTCGCCTGGTGGACGGGTGTCGGTTCATGGATCGGCACGATTGGTACTGTTGGCGTCGCGATGTTTCCGTTTCTTATGCCCTCGTCCACGGCGCCTGATCAAAGTCTGACGATCTGGAACAGCACAGCCAGCGCCTATGGTCTGACCTGTATGCTGGTGGTCGCCTCAATCTTTGTGCCGCTGATCCTTTGCTACACATCCTGGTGTTATTACGTCATGCGCGGCAAGGTCCGGACTGCTGACATAATTCACGATAGTCATAGTTACTGAAAGGAATGTCATGAATATCATACGTCTGGCTGGTCTGGCTGCGGTTCTGGTCGTGGCGCTTCTGTTCGCCGTTTTCGTCGGCGATCAGGGGCCGTGGTATTTCGCATGGGTCGTCGGGACGGTGATGATCATTCTCATCTCCGGCGCTGGCGCTATTTTGCTGGATGCTCAGGATGAAAGCACTTCGGAAAAGGAAATCTGATCATGATGGGTGATCTGGAACGAATTATTTTCTTCATTCCCGCGCTCTATCTGACGTTTTACATTGCAGCGGTCATCTACGTACGACGGCTGTTTCCCTGAGAACTGAAGGAAGCGGGCGTATGAGCTGGATGCACATCCTTCAGGCAACGGGCGGCGGAATGATGATCGGTCTTTCCGCCGCGATCTTTCTTCTGCTTGACGGGCGTATTGTCGGCATCAGTGGTATACTCGATGGTCTGTTAGGTCCTCTTGACCGGACGACGCAGGCGAATATTGCATTTGTTGCAGGGCTTCTGGTGGCGGTTCCGCTCTGCTGTGTTGTGACCGGCATCTGGCCATCGGTCCATGTCGTGACGCCCTGGCCGATGCTTGTGCTCGCGGGGCTGCTGGTCGGTTTCGGCACGCGCATGGGTTCGGGCTGCACCAGCGGTCATGGTGTGTGTGGTCTGGCACGGCTGTCGCCCCGCTCGGCTGCGGCCGTCGCCACGTTCATGCTCACGGCCTTCATAACGGTTTTTATTGTTCATCACCTCGGAGGATAAGACCGATGAATATTCTGGTTGCTCTGGGGTGTGGCGTCCTGTTCGGACTGGGTCTTGTCTTTTCAGGAATGGTCGATCCGGTCAGAGTGCTCGGCTTTCTCGATCTGGCTGGCAAGTGGGATCCCACGCTGATCTTCGTGCTGTGTGGCGCGGTATCCGTTTCTTTTGTGGGGTACCGTCTGTCTCGGCGGATGAGCAAACCTGTTTGCGCCGAACGATTTAATCTGCCGACCGGAACTGCGATAGACAGCCGCCTGCTGGGTGGTGCTGCGCTATTCGGCATTGGCTGGGGGCTGGCGGGAATCTGCCCCGGCCCGGCTATTGTCATGCTGGCGATCGAACCAGGCCCTGCCTGCCTGTTTGTTACTGCCATGATAACGGGAATGCTTCTGCGAAGAGTGCTTGCCGATTCTTATTGAAGTATAATGGTGTAAATAGACTTTCTCCTGTGCTGATTTTCAAGGGCAACTGATACGTCTCTGGTATTGCTCCGGTTGCCATGACCTGAAATTATAGAGCAATCCATAGATCATGCTTTCATGCTTGCTGAGCATGGGAGACGAGGCAGCATTGACTACTATGGCAACGCACGCTAGGCCGATCCTGCTCGCAGAACAGCACGCTTTTTTTGAAGCTGATCCCTTCGGATTGAAAAAAGCGCAACAGCATCACCGTGCCGGCCTGAACGCCATGCGCGTCGCGCAGGCGGACCGACAGCGCCTCTACAGTTCAGAGAAAAATACAATAATAGTGGCAAAGAACGGTCAAATTTTTCTCATCGAGGCATAAAGCTCGAAGAGACGTTCGAAATGATGCTCCATGCTGCCAAGACGCAGGCCCGCTTGGTAAGCCTGTTCCGACAGCGATGTGCGCTCTCTGGCAGCAAGTCGGAGCAGGGCATTTGCGGCATCGGAGGCAGAGCCCGGTTTGTAGATCTCTGCCCATTGTGGAGAGGAGAGTTCACCAGCACCTCCTGCACGAGGTGTAATCACAGGAGTTCCAGAAACAAGAGATTCAGCAACAACAAATCCAAAGGTTTCTGAAGTCGAACCATGGAGAAGCGCATCGGCACTTGCTGTCATGCCAGCAAGCAATTCACGATCATCTACACGTCCCGCGATATGGACGTGTTTTGTCTGTGATGCTTTTCGACAAATGCGCTTGTGAAATAAACCATCTCCAATAATGAAAAGTCCAATCTGTCTGGTTCGCTGTGCCAGTGTCACAGCGTCTATCAGCATTTCCACCCGTTTTTCCGGATGATGTCGACCTATAATGATGACGAGAAGAGCTTCTGGTCCAAGACCGCATTGAGTCAGCATCTGTTGGCGTAAAGACTCGTTCCGGTAAGCCGGAGAAAAACGTTCACTGTCGATACCAAATGGTACAGTGTGCAGGTTTTTTAAGCCATATTTTGAAAACCGTGAAGCTAGCCATTGACCCGCAACGATACAACCATTGTAATGATCGTTCAGACGGCGGAGATAACGCCAGAAAAAGCTGAACATCGTATCAATCGTGTCGGGTGCAAAGTAACTCTCAAGCATCATCTGTGGATAGACGGCTACAGGATCAGCATGCATGAAAAGCGCACGTGGGGCAGATCCTGGCCACGTTCCGGCAATCCATCCTCCACGCCAGGGGGATGAGCCTTCCAGAAAGTCCGGTTTCAATTTATCAAGAATACGCCAGACAGGCGCTTTTTTTATGAACATATGATAATTGGTATCAAAGGGAAGTTGAGGGCTTTTAACCCATATCAATTGGCCCTCTCCCCGGCGTTCGATGCTGTCTTCCGGTCCGGGGGCGATAACAGCTAGGCTGTGGCCATTTCTTTCTGCGGCCTTGAACTTCTCTTCAACATATGTACGGACACCGCCACTCGTTGGTGAATAGAACTCTGAAATATCAACTATTTTCAATGGAATATCCGTACAATGGTTTTATATCTGGCTAGAAGGTTTTTCATGGTTTCATCCCATGAGAAGGTCAGCGCCCGGGCACGTGCGGCAGCACTCATGCGACCGCGTTTAATCGGGTCAAGGGCAAGATCAGCCACATGAGCGGTAAAATCCTCCACGTCGTGAGGTCTGGCAAGGAAACCCGTAAGGCCATCTTGCACGAGAGACTGGCTCCCTGTGGCGTTCGCACAGATGCAGGGCAGTCCGGACGCCATGGCCTCCAGAGTCACATTTCCAAAAGTCTCTGTTTCACTCGGAAAGAGAAATATGTCTGATGAGGCATATGTGGTTGCGAGATCCTGGCCCTGCTGAAAGCCAAGGAATATTGCGTCAGGAATTTCCCGTTCCAGTTCTGCGCGCGCTGGGCCATCTCCTGCAACAACGGGTCGAACGGGAATATTGCGTGCTCTGAGAGCCTTGATGGTGGCGGCGAAAATGCCAAGCTGTTTCTCACGCACAAGACGAGAAACAAACAGAACGATTATTTCATCAGGGGAAATTCCATGCATTGCTCTCCAGTCTTTTGAACGGTGGACCGGATTGAACATTTGCGGGTCAACACCGCGAGACCATAGAATGAGATTGCCTTTCTGATTGTCGGTAATAAGTGTGTCGATCATAGACTGTGTTGGAACGTAAATTTCCTGACAATTTGAATAATATTTTGAAAGATATCGTTTGAGGGGTGATTTGAAAATTGAAAGGCCGGGATAATATTTGAGATAAGTCTCGTAGCGCGTATGATAGGAAGCAACGAGAGGAATTTTCAGTTTTCGTGCAATCCTGAGTGCCGAATATCCGAGCGGATCAGGAGCCAGCGCGACATGCATTAAATCAGGCTTGAATTTTTCGATTTCTCCCCGAGGCAGACCAAAGGCGAGCCGGTATTCGTTTCGTCCCGGAAGGGCGACCGAAGGAACAGGAACGACGGTTCCTTTATAATCGAATGCAGGTTGTTTTGAAACAGGTGTATATATGCGGACTTCCACGCCCTGACTTTCCAGATAATCGACCAATCGATTCATCGTCAGCGCGACACCGTCTCGTATGTAGTTATATGAACTGGCCACAATTGCTACCCGAAGTGGCGACGATTTTACTTCGGAAGAAAATAGACCACATTCTGGTAATATTGTGTCTGGTTCCCGGATTGCCATGCGACGATGGGAAGTCATGACAGTGTTCATGCGTTTCAATCACCAGAGAGGTTGTGTCGCAACGCTATATCGTACGAAAATGGATGTTTTGAAGTTAAATTGCCACAATTTCATTAAATTATAACAATAGAGTTGACGAAATTCAATTACGTTGGCATGTCTTTAATAAGAACTTTGTGTGTATGCCCTGTATATATAGAGAGAAATTCGGAAAAAAGTGTTTTCGTTTATACAATCAATAATCCATCGCATTCAGCTCACAGTTCGGTGGATTATTCCCGTAATTTTTCTGATTTTGCTTGTCAGGAACCTGTCGAAGATTGGCTGGCTAGAGGTCTGGTATGCCCGGCCTGAAAATCCGTTTTTTTATCTTCTTCAGATTCTTGCCTATGTTCTTTTGCCGATTTCAGAGTGGATCATTTATAGACGGCTTTTGACAAGCGATTCTCGACTGACGCCGGCAGTATTTTTTCAGAAGCGCTATCTCAATGCGATGGTAGTAGAATATTCCGGTGAGGCATATTTCTTCCTATGGGCGAAAAATACTCTTGGAATAGAGACAAAAAAACTGATGCAGGTTGTCCGGGACTCCACACTGCTTTCAGGAGTGGCTGGTCTGGCTTTGTTATGTGTAGTCTTTCTATTTTTTATTTTTCTTGGTCACAATAATGTTCAGGAAATTTTGAGGAATTGGTACGGCTCAATCCTTGCTGTAGCCCTGCTGCCACTTGTTCCCTGTCTTGTCATCGTTTTCGGACGCAAACACCTTACATATCTGACGCATCGCGAAATGGCATGGACATTTTGTATGCATCTGTCGCGAAGTATCATCAATTTCTTTCTGGAGGTTCTGGCGTGGTGGTTGTCGGGAGCCCTGAATGGGCTGATATTGTGTTTTGATTTTGTTGCTCTGCGTTTCGTTCTGTCCCGTCTGCCTTTCATCCCCGGTAAAGAACTGATTTTTCTCGGGGCTGGCTTGGAGTTGTCTGGAGCGTTGGATTTATCCCGCCCGCACGTTGC
Organism: Acetobacter sp.; assembly: GCF_022483985.1. Taxonomy (NCBI): domain Bacteria; kingdom Pseudomonadati; phylum Pseudomonadota; class Alphaproteobacteria; order Acetobacterales; family Acetobacteraceae; genus Acetobacter; species Acetobacter sp. The sequence continues at coordinate 184,555 of NZ_JAKVME010000002.1, forward strand.
AGCGGTTCTTATCATTATGACAGTTTTTCCGCAGATTCTGGACTTTCTGTTGGTTATGACGTCACGGGTCAGGGGAGCATGGAGGAGTCGAGGGCAGAATAAGCCTGGGCGTAGCCCTGAGACATTGTTTCGATCCGACCCTGATCTTCAATAAATGCTCTGGCTGTTTTTCCCATGCGGGCAATCAAATCCTGTTTATCGACGAGATGGGATATCTGTATGACGAGCGCCTGTGTTGTCCGATGATCGAGAAGCCAGCCGGTACTGCCGTTCTGCACGATTTCCGGAATGCCTCCACCTCTGAACGCGATGACGGGACGCCCCATTGAAAGGGCTTCCATGACGGACAAGCCCAACGGTTCATCATATGATGTGTTAACGGCCAGATGACATGAAGCGAGAACGGGACGTGGATCAGGCTGGTACCCCATAAAGGTGATTCGATCGTGCACACCGAGGGAGATGGCGAGTTTTTCGAGTGTCTGCCGTTGACTCCCATCGCCAGCAATTTTCAAATAAACCCCGGGTACACGGGCAACAGCCTTAATCAGAAGATGCGCCCCTTTCCATGGTTCCAGGCGGCAGATCAGGGCGAGAGTCAGGGGTGTTTTGTCAGATGGCGGGAGGTGTTCAGAGAAATACTCTGAGTCCACGCCGTTTCGGATGGTATAAAGATGCTTTCGGACGAAAGGCGCACGCAGAGCGACAAAATTGCGCACGTAATCACTGACCGCAACAATACTGTTTGTGTGGCGTAACGCCCAGTTTCTGAAAAGTGAGCAACTGATATCGGTATAATGCTGGATACCGTGCTCGGTTCTTAAAACAGGAAGGTGAAGTCGTCGTGCCGCCCTGACCCCAATAATATGGGAAGCGTAGGTATGTACATGGACAATGTCTGCGTTTTCTTCCTGCAGGATGCCTGTTAACCAACGGACATCACGTGGCCCAAAAGCGCGCCACAGATAGGATAAGGGATCGTCGTGTACGATGCCTCTATCCCTGACCCTTATGCCATGGTCGGTTAACATTGTCCGTAAAGCAGGATTGGATGTCATAAGAGCGACTGAATGCTGTGCATTACTCTCTGTTGGCCGGGTTGCCAGATCGACCAACAGTCGCTCGGCCCCGCCAATGGAACCTGCAACCACGACGTGAACGACTTTGCGTTGAAGAGTCATGTCTTTTCCTTCGCGGCAAGACTTAACAGAAGGTTCTGTATGGTCGTAGCGTGAGGCTGGGCATCAAAATCCCGCTTGATCCGCTGTCGTGCGGCCAGACCACGAAGGCGCCACTTTTCCGGCTCGACCAGAGCGTCGTGACATGCTCGTACCATGCCTGAAATATCGGCGGGTTTACCCTGAAGCAGTACACCATCCTGTCCGTTTCGGACCATTTCTCCAATACCGCCCATATCAAAACCGATAATGGGCTTGCCCATTGCCATTGCCTCCATGACAGACAGGGGAAGTGGGTCGGGATAAACACTTGGCACCATAGCGATGTCGAAGTCAGCCACATAAGGTCGCACATCCGCACGAAATCCGATGAAATGCATGAAGCCTTCCATTCCCAGCGCTTTGACTTTTTCCCGACAGAGAGTGAGGTGATCGAGAGGCGAATCCTGTGGTGTATCGCCCAGCACGACAAACTGACATCGTGAGGCTGCATCAGAGCCTAATGTCGTGAATAAGAGCCGAGCTACTTCGATCAGTTCATAAAATCCCTTATGCGGAAGAATGCGACCATGTGCGCCGAACAGCACGACGTTGTCGTCAATTCCAAGTTCTGCACGTAATGATCCTGTTGTGGCTAGGTCCGTCTCGGCTGACATGCCTGAAACGCCAAGATCTATGGCGTCATGCAGAACCTGAAGCTTTCTGTCCGAAATGCGAAACTGGGGTGTTACAGCCCGAGAAACACAGATGATCGCTTTGACGCCGCTTCGGGAGGCGAGCCATCGATGCACTGAGCGGAGGCAAGGTGGGACTCCCGGATAAAAAACGTGCCAGACAACAGGGGGGGATTTGGGTAGCACGGCAAGCAGCCCACCGATAAAACATGCTGTCGTTCCATTGCAGAAAATGACATTGTAGCCTTCTCGTCTGACACGACAGGCGAGCCGTACCATACCCAAAATGGCGCGTCCGATATTCCCGGCCGCTCTTGTCCAGCGCAGGATGAAGGGCGCTTCGAAATCATGACGTGTCATGACGCGGGAAAGAGGCTGGAAAAGATTTTCGAGCATCGCAGGCTCGATGATGATGATCTCGGCAGCTCCGTTTTCTCTGATCCGACGGCTGACAAGTTCTTCCTGCGGAAGCATCACGCTACGTTTTATCTTATCTGAATCGAGATATTTCAGAATATTGAGCAGTGTCTGTCCCGGACCGCCATTCCGGGATGTATCATTGATGAACAGGACGTTCAAAGGTCTGTCTTTTTCAGGAAAACAGGAGCGGAGAGCAGGATCTGGCACGGTTGCGATGGCTTCAGTTGACAGCGGGCTGGTCAAACAGAGGGAAGGTAATCAAAACACGAAGACCCGGCATATTGTCTTCCAGAATGAATACGCCTCCCAGATGCTCAGTGATAGCATTGGCCAGACTGATACCGAGACCTGTTCCCGGCGTGGAACGGCTACGGTCAAGCCGAAAAAAGCGTTCAGCCAGCTTTGGTAGCAGATTCACAGGAACTCCCGGACCGTTATCAGCTATACAGAGTTCTGCCTGGTTGGTTGTCCTAGTAACAGAAATGGAAATTACTGTATCAGGCGGGGTATGGATAAGGCCATTGTCCAGAATATTACATACGAGTTGTTGTAATAGGACAGCATCAGCACGGATCAGGATGTGAGGAGCAAAAGATGCCTGAATTTTGTGGTGACTGTCTTCAGCGATGGATTCGAAAATTTCGAGACATTTCTGGACCTGGAGGGTTCTAAAAACCTCTTGGTATTGAGGCCTACGCTGTGATTCCATTTTTCTGGTTCTGGTTGGAGGAATGGCGCTATGAAACAGGCGGGATTTTTTGACGTTGAAGAGCGGCTTGCTCGGTTAAGCGGTCTTGGCGACCAGCTTGAAGCGTTTTCCCGGACTGTGGATTTTGAGGTGTTCCGCCCGGAACTGGACAAGGCACTGGCCTATTCAGACGGGAGCAAAGGCGGGCGTCCACCGTTTGATCCGGTGCTGATGTTCAAGATCCTGGTGATCCAGACACTCAACAATCTGTCCGATGAACGGACGGAATACCTGATCAACGACCGTCTCTCCTTCATGCGCTTTTTAGGTCTGGGGCTGTCGGACCGTGTACCTGATGCCAGAACGGTATGGCTGTTTCGAGAGCGTCTGACCCAGGCTGGTGCGATTGGTGGTCTGTTCAATCGCTTTGACGCAACCCTGCGTAACGCTGGTTATCTGCCGATGTCAGGCCAGATCCTGGATGCCACGCTGGTAGCGGCTCCGAAGCAGCGCAATACCAATGCGGAGAAGGCGGATCTGCGTGAAGGACGGATCCCTCAGGACTGGCAGGACAAGCCGTCAAAGCTGTCCCACAAGGACAGGCATGCGCGCTGGACCCTGAAGTTCACGAAAGCGAAGCGACAGGAGGACGGGAGTATCCCTGCAACAGATCTGGCCATCCCGTTCTTTGGCTATAAATCGCACATCTCCATCGACCGGAAATTTCGGCTGATCCGCAAATGGAAGACGACAGATGCCGCCGCCAGTGATGGCGCGCGATTGAGGGAGGGCCTGCTTGATAAAAGCAATACAGCTTCAACGGTCTGGGCAGACACAGCCTACCGCTCAAAAGCCAATGAGGACTTCATGGAAAAGCAGGGCTTTGTCTCGAAGGTTCACAGGAAAAAGCCGCATCTCAAGCCTATGCCACGCCATATCCAGAGATCCAACGCAGGAAAGTCCGTTATCCGGTCGCGTGTCGAGCATGTCTTTGCCGATCAGAAATCACAGACGGGGCTGTTCGTCCGAACCGTAGGCATAACGCGGGCCACCATGAGGGTCGGGCTGGCCAATATCGTCTATAATATGCGCCGCTTTCTCCTCTTGGAGCGGATTAACGCCGCCGCGTAGCAATCCAGAGCAGGAAACCATCGCTCTGCTCAAAACCCAGAGTAAAAGTTAGACCAGGGAAGCAGCAGTCAACACGCTAAAAACCTGAAATCAGGCACAAGAGAAGTCAATCAAAGGTTTTTCGAACCCTCCACCTCATCGGATAGATCGACGTAGGAAAATGTTCTCGGGTCACAGATGGCTTCAATTTCTGCAAGCTGTAGTAATGATGAAAATATTTCAAGAGATACGTCCAGATCTCCGATCGCCAGTTGCGTTTCAGATTGCACGTCATCCTGCGGACCTGAAACAACCCGTTGCAGTCGATGCCTGAGCCGGGTGAGGGGGGTGCGCATATCGTGCGCTATGTTGTTGCTGACCTGTCGTATTTTTTCTATGAGGAGCTCGTTCTGCTTAAGAACATCGTTGAACATTTCGCAGAGATCGTCCAGTTCATCCCGTCCTGAAGCAACAGGCAGGCGTGCTGTAAGATCACCTTTCTTTATGTCCTGTAATGTCTGTCCGATTACGATCAGACGTCGGCGGACAAGCGCACCCATGAATACGCCACCGCCAAGGCCACAAAGAAGAAAGGCTGCGGAGCCTATGAGGGCGGTTTCCAGAATACTGTTTCTGAGTGTGTCGATTGATGTAGTGTCATGAGCAACAAAATAATAACCGCCGTCAACAAGCTTTATTCCCAGACCGTAAAGGCGCTGGCTGTGCCCAGAGTCTGCCCCGGGGTCTTCAATCCAGCGAAATCCTGCAACCGGGGGCAGCGGTGAGAGATTGCCAGCGATGGCATGTCCCTGACTGTCCTGAAGAAGATAGTGATACTCCCGGTCTGTCAAAGTAAAAATCTTAACATTTGGCGCAAGATGGGCGACGTCGTGCAATCCCACGTTGTTGCCGTACGCTTCAGTCACTTCACTGGTGAGGTTCTCATTGATCTGTCGCATGAAAACGGAGCGCATCTCGTATCCGAGCGAGAGTGTCACGCAGGTACCGAGCAGCAGAAAAAGCAGCGTGAAGATGTAAGCCAGCCTTACGGCTGACAGCTTGTTGATTTTCATGACAACCGTAGCGGTTTCAGGTTCCGAATACTTTATCTGGACGGTAGCTGCCGAGCACATACCCTTCGCCCTTGATCGTGTGGATCACCGGACCGCTCGGCTGCTCTGTTTTCTGCCTCAATCTGGAAATATGACTTTCGAGGAGATTGCTGCGTACGGGAAATTCGATACCCCACACGGATGAGAAGATCATATCACGTGTAAGAATCCTCCTTGGATGCTTCATAAAAAATTCAAGAATCTTGAATTCCTGTGGTTGGAGGTGGATGCGGTGTCCGTTCTTGCTCAATTTTCTGCTCACGACATCCAGCTCCAAGTCTTCAAATGTCAATTTCGTGCAGTCAGGCAATCTGCGTTCTGTTGACTGGAGCAGGATGTGCGCGCGGGCCGTCAGTTCACGCAGGTCGAAGGGTTTGGCGAGATATCCATCAGCTCCGAGGTTGAGACCGCGGACTTTTTCAAGAATACTGTCTATGGCAGTCAGAAGGAGCACTGGGTCTTTTCGTCCGATCCTCCGTAATTCGCACAGGAGGGAAAGCCCGTCGAACCCCGGCAGCATGCGGTCCAGAATGATAAGGTCCCAGAAGTTTTCCTTGAAAGCATTCAGTGCCTGAACACCATCAGATACAGATGTTGTGGCAATATTACTGTCTTCAAGACTGCTGCAAATCGCCGCTGCCGTGTGCAGGTCATCTTCAACGACCAGAATACGCGTTTTTTGCGAAGGAAGGCCAGTCATGTGAAAGACGATAGCGGACGTACCAGAAGATTGGTAGGTGGCGGATACGGGACTCACGGAAAAAGACATTCATGTTGTGAATATTTAATGAGAAGTCCGGGTCTTTCATCTGGTTTTTAGAGTATCATGATATATCCCGATTTCGGGGTTTATGCTTGATCAGAATATCGGGTTGCATGCTGTCGGCTTTCAGTCTTTCAAAGAATATTGCTGACCGGACGGTGGTAAGGGACATCAGTCTGGAAGTGGGGCGTGGGGAGATTGTTGGTCTTCTTGGCCCCAATGGGGCTGGAAAATCCACGACGTTCGGAATGCTGACAGGATTGTTGTCTCCAGATCTGGGACGCATAGAACTCGACGGATTCGATATAACTTTACTAACCGTTTATGAACGTGTTCGTCGTGGTATTCTTCTTTTGCCACAAAACAGTTTTTTGCCGGGTAATCTGAGCGTTCAACAGGCTTTGATGATTGTGATGGAAACACGCAAAGGAAGCAGGCGAGGGTGTCATGACGAAATCGTCCGTATCCTGAAGCAGTTCGGGCTTGCCTCATTGGCCGACAGCCGGATTTCTACCTTATCAGGTGGGCAGAAACGTCGATGTGAAATTGCCGTTACAATGGCATGCAGGCCGTCATTTACATTGCTTGATGAGCCGTTTGCTGGAGTTGATCCTGTAAATCTCTCCGAAATGATAAGAATAATTCGCAGAATCGTAGATTCAGGAACAGGGGTTCTGATTACGGATCACAGTGCGGTTGAACTCCTCCGTCTTGTGGACCGTGCTTATATCATTCACGACGGATGTGTACTGGCGCAGGGGACCCCAGCAGAACTCGTCAGGAATCCCACTGTTCGCCTGATCTACCTGGGTGAGATGTTTCATTTATGATTCGTGACTTCAGTTGGCTGCGGAGGTTATTTTCCGCGCGAATATGGCTTTTTGTGGGTGATGTGGCACGCATTACGGGCCTCGTCATGCTGCTGATTGAAGCGATGTTTCTGTCTGAACGGTTTCCGATGATATTTCGCGACGTTCTGCGGCATCACGCCGGATTCTATGAAGCATTTTTCATCTTTGTCCTCAATATACCACAGATTTTTGACCTCGCTCTTCCAATCGCTTTTCTCGTCGCGACTTACAGGGCCGTGATCGATATGCGGGAGGGGAGAGAGCTTCTTGTCATGGGCGCAGCAGGCATGGGGCCGCGGGGGCTGCTGGCTCCATGTTTTGGGCTCGCATGTGCGGCGGCGATGACATCTTTTTTCGTGGCGGGTGTCATCAACCCTCTGTCGCTTTATGCGCAGCGCGTGGTTCTGTTCAACGCGCAGAGTCTGGCGCTTTCAGGAGGAAGCGCCACAGGACAGTTTTATGTTTTGGAAAAAAATGTCGTTTTTGCGCCTGCGACACGTGAGAGGGCGGAACTTCCCGGACAAAAAAGGAATCTTTTTATTTATGAACCGAATGGAGACAGTTGCGTAAAAATTATTCTCGCAGGCAGCGCCAGATCGGAAACTCCTGAAATCAGGGGCGTGCTGTCTCTGTTTTTTGACAACGTATCGTGGCGTATTTTCGATATGAGGCTGAGTTCGGCAGCAGCCAGTCCCTGTCCGGTCGAGGCAGAGTCCTTCACTTCGGGTGACAGGCGGGTACGGTTGTCCGAGCTTCTGTCCTTTCAGCCTCGCGGCTTTGATGGCAGCGAACTGACATCTCCGGAACTGCTGGGGATGCCGTCGGAGCCCGGTTTGCCTGACGCAGGCAAACTGTATCAGATACAGGCGGAACGGATCGGGCGGATATTACTGTGTTTCATGGCGCCAGCACTGGCCTGCGCCGCAGTCTGTCTCACGTCGCGGCGGATGCAGTATGTGGTGTTGCCGGTTGCCTGTGGCGGCCTGATGTCGCTTGATCTTGGCTTTGAATGGATCGTGCATGCCGGGGCGTTTCTCCATGAAAAAAGGGTGATTGCAGAACTCGTTCTCATGACCATCGGGGGATGTGTTTCCCTGATTTTTCTGACATGGCGTTTGCAGAACACGCTGTTTCGCCCACAGTTTGGCAGGGCCTGAAAAAATGTTTCTGGCACCTTTCGGGTCTTACACACGCTATCTGTTGCGAACCTATCTCTGGCAGGTCGGCTCGATCCTCGCCATTCTCTGGCTTGTGGCGCTGACGATTGATATTCTGCCCCAGATCGGTCTTCTGCTGGATGGTGCACCGGCTCATCCCGTGCGCGTTATTCTATGGTTCTGCGTTTTGCGGACGCCGTGGCTTCTTGTGCCTCTCATCCCGTTTGCGACCTTTCTGGGTGTTCTGACTGCCGAATATCTTCAGACCCGTTCCGGCGTAAGGATTCTCATCTGGAACAGCGGTCGTTCACCGATGGGCTGCCTCATGCCGGCGCTTCTTCTCGGGCTTCTTCTTGGATCGGTCGATACGGTTCTGGATGCCTGGGTCGGGCCGGTTTCGATGGCGATTCAGGCGCGGGACAGGCTGGGGCGCGACGGTCAGCGTCTCGATCGCTCACGCGCAAGCGACTTTCAGTGGATCGCATTGCCTGAGGGCCTGCTGCGTACAAGGGTTTTTCAGGCAGACGGTATTGTCCATCTGAAAGATCTTTCATTTTTTCATTTTAAAGGTCCGGAAAAACTCGTCGAACTCGTTCATGCAAAAGAAGCAAGGCAGATTGAGGAGAGTTCTTTCTGGCGTGTGAGCGACGGTATGCTCTGGGGAGGTGGCGTGGATGATCCCAGGATGACTGAAAGCATTCTTTTCGGCGGTCCATCGACAGGATTTCTGAAGCATGATCTTCAACTATCTGTCGATACGATATGGCTCAGCGTGATCGGAATGGAGCCGCAATATGTGCCGTTCCGTATTGTCAGGACATTGGCCGATCGACCTTCGCGCGGTTATGACCCTGCCGTTTATCGGACACGTGAACAGGCAGTTTTTGCGGATGCGATGTTTGTGGTGATGATGGCTGTGGCGGCTAGCGTATTTTCGACTGTTCTGCTGACCGGTTCAGGCATGTTGACCAATGTGACAAAAATTCTACTGGTCGGCTATGCCGTCCATTCAATCGGACGCGCATGCATTCTTTTTGGCGAGAATGGTCTGTTGCCTGCTGCTCTTGCCGCATGGTCAGTGCCTGTCATGCTGTTTTGCGGAGTGACTGTTTTCCTGAAATGTCAAAAAGGAAGGCAGGGATAGGAAACGGTCTGAAACGCATCTTGGTGAGCGGTCCTGTGATGAATTTTCTTCTGATGTCCGGTCAGAAGTTACTCGATAAACAATGATTTAGAGCGGTATCCATGATCCAGCCTGAACGGATGCCGCTCTAAATCTCTTGTTTTGTAGAAGAAGCTGTCAATCAGGCGACGTTATTTATACAGCTTTTCAGGCATCGCTCATTGAGCGCCCGTCAGTAGGGGATATTCCATTCGGAAGCTGAGTGCCAAGCGAGAGACCGTGCGAATTCCAAGAAATTTCAAAAAATGAATATCAACTTTCTATGGTAAAACCGCCTTGATTACAAGGGGCACGGTATTGCGTGTCGTACGAGGGAGATTGTCATGACGTGCGAGGAACAGTTCGCTTTCGCCTCCCATCCACCGCCGAGCGCCTTTATCAGACTGACATTGGCAAGTAACTGGCGCATCCGGATATCACGCTGGCTTTGCTGCTCCTGAAGGAGAGAAGCCTGTGCCGTCACGACGTTGAGGTAGCTGTCGGCACCTTGCCGGTAAAGTGTCATCGCAGCATCAAACGTACGACGGGCGTCTTCAGCAGATGCGTTTCGGGCAGCCGCCTCCTGCTCAAGCCATCGTAGTTCGGCCAGAGCATCTTCGACATCGCGAACTGCCGCCAGCACAATGGAGCGGTAATTGGCTTCGGCTTCATGCAGCTGCGCGTAAGCGGCCGATTTCTGGGCGTTGAGCCGCCCACCTTCGAAGAGCGGGAGCGTCACCTTCGGACCGAGGGACCAGAGGGTATTATGCACGGAAAGCATGTCGATCTGGGCGCTCTGGAAACCGCCCACCACCCCCAAAGTCAGGCTGGGGAAAAAAGCAGCCTTGGCTGTCCCGACTACCTTGGCGGCTGCGGTGATCCTGTGTGCCGCCGCCGCAATGTCCGGCCGCCGTTGCAGTAGGGTCGAGGGCAGGCCGGCAGGCACGGCGGGTGGAGCGGAAATCTGCGTTGCCGGGGGGAGTGAAAAGCTGCTTGCCGCCGTGCCGGTCAGGACGGCAATGGCATGTTCTGTCATGGCACGTCTGGCAGCGATAGCGGCGCTCTGGGCGCGGGCGTCTTCAAGCTGCGTCCGGGCGCGAAAGACATCCATGCGGGGGATCAGCCTGGCGTCGAACAGGCGCTGCGTCAGGTCCCGGGCTTTCTGGTAGGCTGCGATGCTGTCATCCAGCACGGCCATCTGATCGTCGAGACCACGAAGCTGGAAATATATGGTTGCCAGCTCCGCCTGTAGGCTGAGGCGCATGGTCGCCAGATCGGCGGCGCTTGCCTGAGCGGAAGCTGTGCCCGCGGCGGCCTGATTGCGGATGCGCCCCCAGAAATCAACTTCATAGCCGACAGATGCTCCAAGCTGGTTAGCGCCATAATATGTTGGCTGTTTGCTGGGAAGGATGCGTAAGGGCCTGTTCAGCGACTGCTTGTTGTCGCTCAGGCTTCCCTCCGCAACGATTTGCGGCATCAGCCCAGCGGCAGCCTCGGCAGCGAGAGCGCGTGCCTGATCGTAACGCGCCACGGCTGCCGCCAGATCCGGGTTGGCGTTCTCAATCCGCGTTTCCAGACTGCTCAGGACCCTGTCGCCAAAGTGCTCCCACCATGGCCCACGTGCGGAATCCACCGCCGCTTGCGTTGGTTGCGCCGGTTGTCTCGTGTCGGCTTCCTTGTAGCTGGCCGGAATGTCGATTTTCGGTGGCCGATCATCAGGCGAGAAATTGCACGCCGGAAGGCTGCCACACAGCAGGACAGCAACGACAATACGGGGATATGGGGAGGGCACGTTTCAGTTCTTCCCGACCATCATACTGGCAAGCTGGACGGTATCGCCGTTCTGGATCGTCTCCGGCGGGTTGTCGATCACCATATCCGTAGCCGCGAGGCCGGACACGACTTCGACATGATCGCCGAAATCTCGGCCAAGTTTGATCGTCCGCAACGTGACCTTCCTGTCGGCGCCAAGCAACGCAACCTCAATGCCGTGATCCGATGGCATCAGCGCCGTCGCCGGTAGTTCCATACTGCCGGGATGGCCGGGGAGTTGCAGATGCACCTGACAATAGGAACCGGCGGACAGCGCACCGTCGGTATTGTCGGCCTGAAGCTCGACCGTCATGCTGCGTGACGCCGCATCCATGGCGTTCGTGCTGGCGGTCACCCGTGCGTCGAACTGACGGTCAGGATATTGCGGCAGATAGAATGTCGCTTTGCGCCCCGGCTTCACATCCGCCGAAAAAAGCTGAGGAACCTGAATATAGAGACGCACCCGGCGCAGGTCGGAAACCTCGAACAGTTCCTGTCCCGCGCTGCTGCCGCCGTTGATCAGGGCTCCGATATCGATCTTGCGCGCTGTGACGGTGCCGCCGAACGGAGCGACGACGTTTCTGAATACCTGCAAGGTTTGCAGACGCCCGAAATTGGCCTGAGCCGACGCGAGGGCGGCCTTTTTGGCCGCCGCGTCGCCCTGTTTTTCGTCGATCGTCTGTTGCGCCGCCGCGTCCGAGCCGACCAGACTGCGCCAGCGTCTGGCGGTCAGTTCCGCCAGATGGAAATTGGCCTGCGCCGCCGCCAGATCCGCTTGCGCCTGAGCAGCCTGTCTGTCGAGGTCCGGCGTATCGATCGTGGCCAGCACCTGACCCGCATCCACGTGCGTGCCAATATCCACGTTCCAGTTCTTGAGATAACCGGGAACGCGGGCGTAGATCGCCGCCTGCCTGATCGGCTGGATCGTGCCCGGCAGGACGAGCGGCACGGTATCGGCGGCTGGTGTTATTCTGGCCAGCGACACGATCGGCACGGCCTGCGCCTCGGTCCATTGCCTGCGCGAAACGGCGGCATTGCGCCGTTCGGCGAGGCCCGCCGCGACGATCAGGACTGCGCCGCTCGCAGCGGCTATGCCCAGCAGGCGCAGGCGTCTGCGGCGGGTCGTCGGCGAAAGGTTGGCGCGCATGTCGGACTCAGTCATGTCAGGAATGGGAAGGTGCTGTCGCACCTGATGCGGGGGGGCGTGTCCTTGGCGTGGATCAGGCTGAACAGAATCGGCACGAGAAACAGCGTGGCGCAGGTCGCGAAAAGCAGGCCGCCGATCACGGCCCGGCCGAGCGGTGTGTTCTGACCCGGTTCGAGCGCCATCGGCACCATGCCGATGATCATCGCGAGCGCGGTCATCAGGACCGGTCGGAAGCGTGTGGCGCCGGCTTTCATGGCGGCGGTGACGGCGTCATCACCTTCGGCCATGCGCTCGCGGGCGAAGGCGATCACCAGATTGGAATTGGCGGTGGCCACACCCATGCACATGATCGCGCCCGTCAAGGCTGGTACCGAGATCGTGGTGCCGGTCGAAAACAGCATCCAGACAATACCTGCCAGAGCCGTGGGCAGAGCCGCGACGATAATGAACGGGTCACGCCAGGACTGGAAGTTCACGACCAGCAGCAGGTAGATCAGAATGATCGCGAAACCGAGGCCGGTGAAGAGCTGCTGGTAGGCGCTGTTCATGGTGGAGACCTGTCCGCGCAGGTCTATCTCCGATCCGCGCGGCAGGTCTCTGGCCGTCATGGCCATGAGCGCACGGATGTCCGAAGCCACGCCGCCGAGGTCGCGGTCCTGCGTCGTCGCATAGATGTCGATGACCGGACGTACGTTATAGTGTGACGCCACGGCGGAAGCAGGTACGCGCGTGATCGTGGCCAGCCCGCCGAGCAACTGAGATGCCGCACTCTGAGAGCTCTGGGTGAGAGCGCCTGCGGTGAGGGGGATATTCAGGAGGCCGCTCATACTGTCGAGGTCGTATTGCGGGGTCTGTATTGCGACGGGGTAAGAGCCGCCGTTTGCGGGATTCAGCCAGTAGGTGGGATAGGTCTGCGTGCTTCCCGCCAGAGTGGTGAGCATCGCGGTTGCGGCATCGCGCTCGCTGAGGCCCACCAGTCCCGCCAGAGTGCGGTCCGTTTCTACGTGCAGCGTCGGCTGGCTGAAGGCCTGCTGAATCCGGGCATCGGCGATGCCGGGCACGTGGCGGATGCGGGCGAGCAGCGCGTTGGCATAGACCCGGTTCTCCGCCAGCCTGTTGCCGGCGATCTGTAGGTCGATCGTGGCGGGCGTGCCGAAATTCAGGATCTGGCTCACCATATCAGCCGGGAGGAAGGAGAAGGTCGCTCCCGGCAATTGTCGGGGCAACTGCTCGCGCAGGCGTTTGATGTAGTCCGCTGTTGCTCCATGCGATGGTTTGAGCGTGATCAGAATATCGGCATCCTCGACGCCGATGCTGCCGGAGTTATTGTAGGCGGTATTGATCGGGCTGATGCTGCTGCCGATGTTATCGACGATGCCCGCAAGCTCGGTTGCCGGGATAACGGTCCGCACGACAGCATTCACCCTGTCACAGAGCTTCGTGGTTTCCTCGATCCGGGTGCCGACCGGGGCGCGTACGTGAAGCTTGATCTGGCCGGAATCGACGGTCGGGAAGAAATTCTGACCAAGAAAGGGCATTAACCCGAAAGAGAGCAGCGAGAAGCCGAGGAAGCCGCAGACAAGGCGTATGCTTCGCCGCAGGCTCAGTTGCAGGAGTTCAGCGTAAACTGTCCGCACCCGCTCGAACCCGAGTTCGAACGTCTGCTGGAATCGCGAAAACCGGTTGCCGCCGCTGGTGTCATGCCCTGACGGACGCACCAGCAGGTAATTGGCCATGGTCGGTACCAGCGTGTAGGTCAGCAGATAGGATGCGGCCAGAGCGAAGATGAATGCCTCGGCCTGCGGACGGAACAGGTATCCGGCGATACCTCCGAGTGCGAACATCGGCATGAAAGCCGTGGTTATGCACAGAAGCGATACCGTTGCCGGTAGCATGATCTCGTGCGCGCCATGCAGAATGGACGTTTCCACATCTTCGCCGAGATCCAGATGTCGGTTGATGTTTTCGATGGTGACGGTCGCATCGTCCACAAGAATGCCGACCGCCAGCGCCAGCCCGCCAAGGGTCATGACGTTGATCGTCTCACCCAGCGCCGATAGGACGGTGATCGATGAGAGGATCGCAAGCGGGATCGAGACGACAATGATCAGGGTCGATCGCCAGCTTCCTATGAAGATCAGGATCATGGCGGCGGTCAGCAGGCCCGCGATCAGGGCTTCCCGCAGTACGCCCGTGATCGCTGAGGTGACATAGGGTGACTGGTCCCCCACTGCGCTCAGACGCAGGCCCGGCGGCATCGTCTGTGCGACCCGGGGGAGCAGCGCCTTGATCTGGTTGATGATGGTGAGCGTCGAGGCAGAACCGGATTTGACGATAGAGAGCAGCACCGCGTTCTTGCCATCGACGCGTACGATATTGAGTTGAGGCGGGTGGCCGTCATGCACGAAGGCGACATCCCGCATGGCGATCACCGCGCCATTGACGGTCTTGACCGGCAGGTCGTTGAAAGCCGCGATTGTGGCAGGAGAATCGTTAAGCTGGACCGTGTATTCGTAGGTTCCGATTTTCTGTGTCCCAACCGGTGTGATCATGTTCTGCTGGGACAGGGCCGTGATCACGTCGTTGGCCGAGAGGCCGTACGTGTGAAGCGCCTGCTGGTCGAGGTCCGCCTGAACCTGACGAACCTTGCCGCCATAGGGCAGGGGGATGGAGGCGCCGGCCACGGAGGCGAGCTGGGGGCGGATGAAGCTGGTTGCGTTGTCGAACAACGCCGTGTCGGACAGTGTGTCGCTCGACAGGGCCAGTTGCAGGATCGGCACGCTGGAGGCGTCGAAGACCAGAATGGTCGGCGGCATCATTCCGGGAGGAAACTGCTTGAGCACTGTCTGTGACATGCTCGCGACTTCCGCTTCCGCTGACTGAATGTTCACGGAGGGCTGGAAGAAGAGCTTGATGACTCCATAGTTTGGAATCGACTGTGATTCGATATGCTCGATATTATTGACGCTGTTCGTGACGGCCCGCTCGTAGAATGAGACAACGCGCCCCGCCATGTCGTCGGGCGGCAGTCCGGTATAGCTGAAGACGACGCAGATCACGGGAATTCTGATGTTGGGAAAGATATCCGTGGGTGTCCTGAGTGCCGACGCCACGCCAATGATCAGGATCAGCAGCGCCATGACGACGAAAGTATAGGGCTGCCGCAGCGCTATTCGTACGATTCCGATCATGGTTACTCCACAGTGCCCGGAGGGATGAAAGAGCGCGCCGCGGATATCTCGCCCCCGTCGCTTCCTTCGGGTCGGGCGTCGATTTCTCCTTGATGCTGGATTCCGGTCAGACTGAACCGATTGTCGTCAGCGCTGTGCTGGGTGGACCGGATACGCGCCATTTTCGATGGGAGAGGGTGACTGCCGACGCTACGATGATCCCAGCTTGATGACGGCGTCGTTGCGCCACCTTATGGTCTGGCTATGTGTCTTCATGGGATGGTGATCTCCTTCTCGCCTGAAAGATCGACCAGACAATGCCATAAAGCAAATGCATGTTTTGTGGTATTATATGCACAATATGAATACACAAAAAATGGGGTAATTTCTTGAAGCTCTCCAGTTTTGATCTCAATCTTCTGGTTGTTTTCGATGCGGTGCTGCGTGAGCGCAGTGTCACAAAGGGGGCGGAGCAACTGGGTCTCAGCCAGCCGGCGACAAGTCATGCTCTGAACCGTCTTCGGCAACTGATGAAGGATAAGCTGCTCATCCGCACGCCCAGTGGAATGACGCCCACCCCCCGAGCGGAAGAACTGGCCCGGCATCTCCACCAGACGTTGATCGCCCTTCAGGGGCTTCTTCAGCCGGATGTATTCGAACCGGCCACAAGCCAGCATAATTTCCGTGTTGCGATGAATAATTACGCCGCGGTGGTTCTGGCCGGTCCCGTTGTTCTGGAGTGTGCGGCGTCAGCGCCCGGCGTGACATTGTCCCTGCTGCCGAGCGGCACGCTTGACCTGCCGGGGTTGCTGGATCGTGGAGATCTGGATCTGGTTGTTTCGGATCGGCCCATTATCGGTGATCGTTTTTCGCACCAGACATTGTTGGAGGATCATTACGTGGTCGCGATGCGGCGAGGCCATCCGGTTAGTCCGAAGAAGCTTGATATGCGGACCTTCGCCAGTTTGCCTCATCTGGTCATTTCGTCGAGTGGAGAGGATATGCGCTTCGTGGATATCGAGATGGAGAACCGGGGCTATGTTCGTCACGTCGCTGCGGAAGCACCTTTTCTCTCAGCGGGGACGCTTCTGGTTCAGTCACAGATGGTAGCCGTTCTTGGTCGCCAGATTGCTCAGGAGTTCCAGAATAATTATCCGATCGAGCTTGCCGAACTTCCTTTCAAATCGCCATCCCTGCATTCCGTCATGACGTGGCACAAGCGTCTGGAAGATCAGCCAGCTCATTGCTGGCTACGGAAATATGTCGTTTCTGTTGCAGAAAATTTATAATTTGAGTGAATAATAATTAATTGGCGTGAGATTTTTTATCGGATTCAGAAATATTTTTAATACGAAAAAAGATTTTATGGAACCGGTTTGCGATCGTGCGGCAAGGCACGCTGCTGCGGCTCAATCGGTCGGGTCGTCATCGTGAGAAACTGTAGAATACGGCACGTCGAATGGGTGAACCGGCTCAACAGCCGCCGTATTCCTGAACCAACCGGTAACATCGCGCCAGCCGAGACCGGATAGCCGTTTTACGCCGCTCTGGGCTGTATCCCTATCGCCGCGCAGCTTACGTCACTCGGCTCCGCCACTTCTTGGGCGGTTCAGGTCAGGACGGAACGGTTCAAAATCCATGTCCGGGGGGAAGTTTCGCGTTGGCTGTCCAGCCCGTTTGGACGAGCAAGCTACTCCTCACCATCAAAGAAACCGCGCTGTTGCACGCCATTTCTCCAATCGAGGGAGGAAAAATGGAATCGCAGAGAGGCGCTTGAAACCGAGAGATTCTTCGCCCTTCCGCCCACCCGTTGTAACGAAACATTAATCAGTTGTTCATTTTTAATGTGGCTGGAATTTAACTAAGTGTGTCGTGACAAAGAGAGAAGGCGCTTGGTGACTTTGTGACACATAAGGCGAATTTTCGATTTGCTTCAATATCCGCTTTTCTGACTTTCCAGATTGTATCTCCGAAAACCATGATAACATGGAAGGTATCACAATGTCTGCTCCCGTGTGGAAGCGCCTGAGAAAGCCGCTGACGCGTTCAGTCGCTCATCTCACCGCGGCGTCAATGGCCGTGTCGCCTGTTATGGTCACGGCCCCGGCTTTCGCCAAGGTGTCAACCGTTAAAACGGCGACACCGATCGAACATATCGTCCTTATCATTGGTGAAAACCACTCCTTTGATAATCTGTACGGAACGTACATCCCGAAAAAAGGGGAGACGATCGATAACATTCTCTCGAAGAAGATCGTCAATGTAGACGGAACGCCGGGTACGAATTTCTCGAAGGCTGCACAGCGTCAGTCGGCCGGTTCCGATACATACTCAATCGCACCGCCGAATCCAAAGGGATACAGCAAGCTTCCTGCTCCAGCCCTGTCCGGCACACCGGCCAAAGCGTCCGACACTGATCCGGCGCCTTTCGCCACCCTTGCGGCTGTCGAGGCTTTCGAAAAACTCGTTGGAAATAACGGAATCAATCGCACAGACTGGGCGAAGCTGACCACCGGCGCCAGCGGACTCGGTTCATCCGGTGTCGACACGCGCATCACAAACGCGAACAACCTGCCCAACGGTCCCTTCCAGCTTACGGGGGCCTCGCTGCCATATGACTCCTATGTCGGAAGTCCGGTTCATCGCTTTTTCCAGATGTGGCAGCAGGTCGACTGTTCGACCGCGCATGCAACGACGAAGAATCCGTCCGGATGCCTGAACGACCTGTTTCCGTGGGTGGAAATCCAGAGCGGCACGGGTGGAAACGGCGGAGCTCAGGCGGCAAACTTCAATGATCTGAGCACGGGCGAAGGCTCGATCGCGATGGGCTTCTACAATATGGCGACGGGTGACGCGCCATATTTCAAATCCCTGTCCGACAAATACACGACCAGTGATAACTTCCATCAGTCCGTGATGGGCGGGACAGGCGCGAACCATATCGCGCTCGGCACTGGGCTTGGCATTTACTACACGGACGGCAACGGCAATATCGCCACACCGCCGGAAAGCCAGATCGAAAACCCGAACCGTCAGAGTGGCACAACCAACTGGTTCACCCAGGACGGCTATTCAGGTGGTTCCTATGTCAAGTGCGCCGATGACTCGCAGCCCGGCGTCAAGACAATCACCAGCTACCTGAAAGCACTTCCGGGTAAGCACCCGTCGCGCTGTAAGTCCGGCGCCTATTACATTGTCAACAACTATAGCCCCGGCTATTTCGGTGATGGCACCGTGAATACGGGAACGTTCGTTATCCCGCCGTCAAATGTCCCGACAATTGCCGACCGTCTGAACGACAAGAAAGTCACATGGCGCTACTATGGCGCAGGCTGGAACAACTACGTCAAGGACCCGACCAGCCAGCTTGGCGGCGTCTATTGCGATATCTGCAATCCGTTCCAGTATGAAACGAAGATCATGGCGGATGCCCGTCAGCGTCAGGAACACATCAAGGACATCACTGATCTTGAAGCCGACCTGTCCTTGGGCAACCTGCCGGCAGTTTCCATTGTCAAACCGGACACCTTGCTGGATGGTCACCCAGCTTCCTCCAAGCCTTCACTCTTCGAAGCATTTACCAAGCGCGTGATCGAGAAGATCAAAGCCAAGCCGGAAATCTGGAAAAAGACCGCTATTCTGATCACCTTTGACGAAGGTGGTGGTTCCTGGGATTCGGGCTATATCCAGCCGCTGGATTTCTTCGGCGACGGCACCCGTATTCCAGCGATCATGGTTTCTCCTTACTCCAAAGGCGGTCATATCAACCACACTTACGGAGACCATGTATCCTTCCTGAAATTCGTCGAGAAAAACTGGGGTCTTCAGGTCGTCTCCCCCACGGGTCGTGACAATCTGCCCAACCCGGTCACATCCGGCAGCAACCCGTATGCGCCGACCAATAGCCCGGCCATCGGCGACCTGATGGATATGTTCGATTTCTCATCCGCCTCCGACACAACCGGTAACGACAGTTCCACCACTGGTGGCAACTCCTCCTCCGGTTCTTCCGGTTCGGGTTCCTCGTCATCGGGTTCATCAGGCTCCGGCTCCACGTCGGAAACCGGTCTGGTCCAGCAGCTCCTGAAGCAGATTGAAACTGCGCTTCAGAACATCTGGTCCTCAATCTCGTCGCTCCTCTTTGGATAAACGAGCAGGAAGTATCATCCGGACCCGCGTGTCCGGATGATACAGCCACCATAACCGCCGTCGTCTTTCTCTTTGAAAGGCGGCGGCATTTTGTGTTTTCAGCCCTTGCAGTCACAGGAAGCCCCGATGCCCGTCCATATCGAAAAAATCCTGAATCCTGATGAAATTTCGGAATGCCGGAAACTTCTGGAGGAAGGGCGCTGGATCGACGGGCGCGAAACAGCCGGTGTGCAGGCCATCCATGTGAAAAAGAACCGGCAACTCGATGCGGAATGTGAAAAAGCAGCAAAAGCCCGGCAGATTGTCGTCGCAGCACTCGGGCGCAATCTTCTGCTGCGAAGCCTCGCCTTGCCGCGTATGATCTGCCCGCCGATGTTCAACCGCTATGAAACTGGCATGACCTATGGTGCGCATGTCGATAATTCAGTGCAGATCATCCCGGGAAGTAACGGTCAGATGATGCGTGCTGATCTGTCCGCCACCCTGTTTCTCAGTGAGCCGGACGAGTACGACGGCGGTGATCTTGAGCTTGAAATGAATGCGGGCGTCGAGCAGATCCGTCTTCCGGCGGGAGACCTGATCGTCTATCCCACCACTATGATCCACTCCGTGGCGACCGTTACACGCGGCGTGCGTCTGGCGTCGTTTTTCTGGATTCAGTCCCTCGTTCCGGAGGCGTCATGTCGCGCCATCCTCTTCGATCTCGACCGCGCAATCATTGACCTGCGTTCCCGCACGGAAGAGGGAGATCCGGCGATCCTGACGCTCACCAACAGCTATCACAACCTGTTGCGTACATGGTGTGAGATCTGACTGTGGCTTTCATAATATCTTAATAAACAACTCGGCTCCCATCCGTATAACGCAGAAAGATTTCTGGGCAGAGTGGAGACGTACGGTAATCGTGGCGGGATATGAAAGCCGAAAGCCGGAGTCCGTCTCCCAGATCAACGCAGCGCGGCGGGGTTTGCTCCTCACCGGCACGATAGCGTTCATCGTTCTGTCGCTTGTTTCAGGCATCGTTCTGGTTGCCCGCAGGCATGCAGCCAGCCAGACCAGCTTCGCAGCACTGCTTGCACAAACACCCCTGTCCGGCGTCCTGACCGCCGATCTTTGTCTGGTCATTGCAGGAGCCATCAGTACGCTGCTCTGCCTCCATCACCGACAGAATGTGACGCCTGATGCAATCGCTGCTTCCAACTGGCTCCCGGGCCTGTTGATGGCGCCACTCTCTCTCTCCGCTCTCGTGCTTGCTGGTCGTGCGACAGGAACTGTGGTCGATATGGCCCGGTTCAGTCACAATGCGCTCAGTGTTGCCTCAGGACTCAGTCTGCTTCTGGCTTTTATCGTCCTGTTTCAGGAACGGGCCCTTGCCACCACGCTACGCGACAGTATTCCGGAAGTGCGCGGTCTGGTGGCTCTTCTGCGGAGCGTTGTCAGCACTCTGGCTTTCGCCGGATTTCTCACCGGCTGTGCCGCAGGGGGCATGATGCTTCCTGCATGGTTATGGAAAATTCCCTGCTGGCTGGTGGTCTGCGCCGCCTGCGAACTTCTTGCCAGATATGTCATCCGCTGGTTCTTGCCCACCGGTCAGGCCCCAACCGCAGTCGGCAATCTGCTCTTTGATGACCCCCGCGTCCTGCATCCCGCTCACATTGCTCTGCTTCTGAAAACACAGTTCGGGGTGGATTTCGAACGAAGCTGGGCGCTCAGTTTCGTTCGTCAGGCTTTCCTGCCTGTGACCGTCACGATGGTCCTGCTCGTCTGGTCGTTCAGTGGTGTTGTGAAAATAGGTCAGAATCAAAGAGGTGTTTACGAATTTTTCGGAGCGCCTCGCGCGGTCCTGAGCCCGGGGCTCCATCTTATTGCGCCTCGCCCATTCGGTTATGTCAGACTGACTGAGTTCGGCACCATCCGTTCCATCATCATAGCGGATACGTCTGACGCCGCGAAAACCGTTACCGACAGCTCCACAGCGGAAGGCGAGGCGCCCGACAGCGCAAACCACCTGTGGGAAAACTCGCCTGACGACGCATCCTATCTTGTCGCGCGCAGCAATGACGGTCGCGCCGGGTTCGAGATTCTTACAGTCAACCTGCGTATTCTCTACCGTGTCCGCCTTTCTGATCAGGGTGTCATGGACGCGTTGTATAACGTCTCTTCGCCCGACGATCTGCTCCGCTCGCTCGCCCGACATGATCTCGTCACCTTTTTCGCGTCGGAGACTCTGGATGGGGTCATGGCGACGCGTCGTGATAAAATTGCCGAAATTATCTCGATGAAACTGCAACAGGCTCTCGACAGCCGTCACTCCGGAATAGAAGTCGTCGCCGTCCTGATCGACTCCGTGCAGCCCCCCGCTGCTGCCGCGAAATCCTGGCGGGCCGTACAGGCAGCGGAGGTCAGGGCGCGGATGAGCATCGCTGAAGAACGGACCCGAGCGGCAGGAACAGCAGCACTGGCGCGACGTGACGCCTACACCGCGCAGTCATTCTCTCTGGCGGAAGCAGAGACAATCCGGAACACCGCCCGCGCCGATGCGGCCAGAATGACAGGTGACGACAAAGCCTGGCAGGCAGGGGGGCGCGCTTTTTTGTTCGAATATTATCTCGCGGCCCTGAAAACCAACCTCCGTGACGCAGCCATCACCGTGGTCGACAGCCATATTCCCCGCAGCCTTCTGGATCTGCGTGAAACGCAATCCGGCCAGCTTCCTCCTGATGACAGAATGGCTCCGAAATGAACGCACCATTAACAGGTCTTCGCCCCGGAGCGGACGAGGCTCCTTTCTCTCATCTTCCCGCAGCCGGAACGGAGCCTGCGAAGAAAAAGACTCTTTCCGGCCTGATCACCCGCTTCGGCATCGCTGGACTGGTCTTCTGCGCCGCCCTGTCCACGGCCACATCCTTCACGGTCGAGACTGGAAAAGCCGTTGTCGTCACACGGTTCGGTGCGCCGGTCCGGGTTCGCACGGAGCCGGGTCTTCTCTGGAAACTTCCAGCCCCGCTTGAGTCAGGGCAGGTTGTCGACCTTCAGACACGCACCACTTCTGGCGGCTTGCAGGATGTTGGCACCCGTGACGGCCTGCGTGTGCTGATTCAGGCCTATCTGGCATGGTCCGTCTCCAGTGATCCTGAACATATCAGACATTTTCTGAGAGCAACCGGCAACGAACCGGATGAGGCAGCACGCCAGCTCAGATCCCTGCTTGGTTCGATGCTCCAGATCGTCGCCAGCGATTTTCCCCTGCGGAATCTCGTCAACACCGATCCGCATGAAGTCAGGATCGCCGAATTCGAGACAAAACTCCTGAACGCGCTTCAGACTCAGGCCGAAGCGATTTACGGCATTCATATCGACCAGATCGGGATCGAACGGCTGAGTCTGCCCGCTGAAACCTTGAGCGCGACAGTGGCCCGCATGCGGGCGGAACGTGAAACCGTCGCCGCCGCGCGTACCGCCGAAGGGTTACGTCAGGCGGCGGCTGTGAAATCAGACGCGGAGCGTGACGCCCGCATCATCGTTGCGCAGGCAAAAGCCGAAGCTGCGGCCACGGAGGCCCGCGCCCGTGCGGACGCAGCCCGGATTTATGCTGAAAGTTACGCCAGAAATCCGGATCTGTACACCAGCCTGCGCACACTCGACACGCTGAACAGCCTTGTCGGACGGAACACGCGCCTTGTGATGCGCACCGACGCCCCGCCATTCAATGCCCTGACCGGTCTGCAAAACGCGGCTCAGAGCATTCCGGCATCATTGTCCGCTCCCGCCGCTGGTCCACATCCATGACACCGGACAGCCCAGTTCTCTCCGATGTGAATCCCCCAGCGGACGGCGCGCTGGAACAGTCCGTCCGCCTCGCTTTCACAGTGCTGAGCGGTATTACGATCCTGCTTGGCCTGATCTGGCTGACGGGCAATATCCGCTCTGTCCCGGCTGACAGCAATGCGATTGTCGTGCGCTACGGAAAGATCGTCTCCGTCCGTCAGTCCGGTCTTGTCGCGGCGCTGCCAAAGCCCTTTGAAAATGTCTATTTCCTGCCAGCGCGGGACAAACAGCTTTCCCTGCATGTCACCCGCGACAACACCGATTACAACAGCGACGAAACGGATCTTGAACTTCAGGAATCCGATGATTTCTACCACATGGAAAAAAGTCGGGACGCGGCGAATTCCAGCTATCTGCTGACCGGTGACGGCAATGTCGTCCGTCTCGACGCAACGCTGTTCTACCGCATCGTCCGTCCGGTATCCTATGTGCAGGCCCGCAGCCATGTCCCGGCTGCGTTGAGACGCCTCTTTTACGCCGCCGCAACGGATGTCGCCGCTTCCCATCCCGTGGAAGATTTTCTCGTCGTGCATACGCCGCTCAACGCAACCGACGCCGACGAAGCCCTGTCGATCCGACGCACCGCCCTGCGGGAGCAGCTTCTTTCGGCGGTTAACGCACGTCTTGCCGCGCTACGCGGCCGCTATGCCGATCCCGGTATCGAGATCGCCCGCATCGACCTGATGGTCGTCCTGCCGCCCCGCGCCAAACAGGCGTTCGATCAGGTGCTGACCGCCGAGCAGGCGGCCGCGCAGAATATCGCCTCCGCCCGCACGGACGCGGAACGGATTTTACAGGAAGCCGGACGCGAACGGGACCGCATTACAGCGGATGCGACCGCCACCGCCGTTGAAATGGTCCGTCAGGCCGCCGGACAGACCGCAGGGATTACTGCCGTGGAAAGCGCCGCACGTAATGCCCCGGCGAACGCCCGCAACGCGGTCGCGATTCAGGCATGGCGCGGGAAAGTCACCGAGGTCTTCGCAAAGGCCGGTCAGATCACTGGTATCGCTCCGGATACCGGACAGATCATCCTGCCCGGCCCGGCCCTGACTCCGCCTTCTGCTCCACAGGACGGAGAAGCCAGCCAATGAGTGCAACCACCGCTTTTTCCTCCGCCCCCAGCGTCGGGCGCGGTCTCAGCCAGCATGCACAGAATGCAGCGCCGTCCGGGAACCCCGGTGCTCTGATGAGCCTCACCGAACGCTGGACGCTCGGGACGCAGCTTGTGCTGGCGATGGTGGCCTGCTGGCTGCTCATGATTGCGCTGGTCTGGAAATATCTGATCTCCGCCGGTAGCGCCGTACCCGACCTCGCCGCTACTGGCGCGGCCCTGCTCGTCGCGCCTCCGGTCCTGAGCGCCGCTCTGACCAGCCTGCGCCATCCCTCGCTGCACGGACTGACCGACCAGATCGTCGCCGTGGCCATGCTGGCCTCATGGGCGTCCGGGGATCTGCTCACTGCCGCCCTGCTGCCCATAGTGATGATCATCGGACACGTCTTCGAGGAGCGCTCCCTGCTCGGCTCGCAGGAGGCCATCCGGGCGTTGGAGCGTCTTGTCGACACCACTTCACTCCGTCTGAACCCGGACGGCACGACAGAAGACGTCACCGCCTCGCAGCTTGTCCCCGGAGACTGTGTCGAACTCCGTCCCGGCGACCGTGTGCCGGCTGACGGCCTGATTCTCGCCGGTCACTCATCGCTCGACATGGCGTCTCTGACCGGCGAGTCCGTGCCTGTCGAAGTCGTGCCGGGTGAGCGTGTTCTGGCTGGAACGATCAGTCTTTCGGGTGTGCTGACCGTGGAGATAACGCGCGTTGGCGGTGAGACGGCGCTCGGGCAGATCATCGCCCTGATGGAAGTCGCCGAAGAGGCCAGACCGCCGTTGACCCGCCTGCTCGAACGCTATGCGGGTCGGTACATGGCGCTCATCATGACCATCTCCGCCGCCGTGTGGTTCGCCTCCGGCTCCACTTCCGCGATGCTTGCCGTGCTCGTCGCCTCCTGTCCCTGCGCCGTCGTGCTCGCCGCCCCCGCCGCATCCATCGCCGCGATCGCCGTCGCCGCCCGGCACGGAATCCTCATACGCGGCACGGCGTTTCTCGAACATCTTGCCGATGTCACCTCCCTCGTCATCGACAAAACCGGCACACTCACTACAGGCCGCCTCTCTCTGGAACGCGTCATCACCGCACCCGGTGTTGCGGAGGCGGACCTCCTGTCCCTAGGCGCCACGCTCGGCAGCCTCAGCGCCCATCCCGTCAGCCGTGCGCTCGCCAGAAGCGCCGTCCCGCTGTCGAAATCCACTTTCAGCGACGTGCAGGAAGAGCATGGCCTCGGGCTCCGCGCCGTAGCACAGGACGGTAGTCTCTTTCTCATGGGTCGTCCGGCCCTGCTGACAGGGGAGGGAATCGATCCCGGCCCTACGCCGGATCATGACGGGCCGGTCGTCTGCCTCAGCAGGAACGGAGGTCTGATGGGCTGGTTGCTGCTGTCAGACACTGTCCGTCCGGAAGCTCCGGAAGCCATGCGGACGTTGCGCGATCTCGGTCTGTCCCGTCAGATTCTTCTGACCGGCGACCGTCTGTCCGTCGCGCAGCGTGTCGGCGAAAAAGTCGGGATCATCGCAATCGAGGCTGAAGTTCTGCCTGCTGGAAAAATGAGCTGTGTTCTGAATGATATAGAACAGGGTCATCTCCCGCTTGTCGTGGGCGATGGCATCAACGACGCGCTCGCGCTGCGCGCCGGGGCCATCGGAATCGCCATGGGGGCCGAAAGCACCGATGTCGCGCTCAGTTCCGCCGATATTGTGCTGATGCAGCCCGACCTCCGCCGTCTCGGCACCGCAATCCGGCTCAGCCGTCGCTGCCGCCGTACCATCCAGACCAATGTCGCCATGGGCGTCGGCTGGACCGGTATCCTCATCATCTGTGCGGCGTTCAATCTGCTCGGCGCACAGGGCGCCGTCATGGCCGCCGTGCTGCACAATGCGTCCACTCTGGCCGGACTGGCAAATGCTGGACGCCTGCTGCGGTTTGACGAAACAGGCCTGCCGGAACGAAAGCCTTCATCATGAAGATCGGCGTGCGGTCCGGACTGCTACCGATCCTGATGGTCGTGTTGCCTCTTGTCATGGCTGCTGCCAGCGCCCGGGCGCAGACTGTTTCTCCCTCAATGGAAACCGGTGAACAGAGCGGCTTGGTTCACAACATTCTTGCCCGTCCGCTATTCGAACCTGATCGCCATCCGAAAGAGGGGCCTCATTCAGAGGAAAGCGGTTTTCACATCTCTGGAATAGTAGGAAAAAATCAGGATTGGCGTGCGATTTTCAAACCTGAGAAAGAGGACGTGAAAAGCCGCGTCGTCAGGGTCGGGGATGAAGTGGATGGATGGTCCGTCACGGCCATCACCGCCGCCGCCGTCATTCTCGACAGATTCGGCGAAATCAAAAAAGTCGCACCGGCCTTTTCAAAATATATAGCGCCACAGGTGGCGCCAGTATTGTCGGAAAAAGAAAAAATAGACAGCGTTCATGTCCTCAGCCACAAGCGCGTGGACCCGCATCTCGCTTGGTGAGCAGCTCACCAATGTCATGGAAATCTCACTGATATCTTCACGCGGAAAACCAGACTGCTTTTATAAAACCTGCCAGTAAATCATACAGTCTCGTCCGTATCTCCTCTGGTCACACTGTCCATTCAGATGGACCAGAGAATATTCGACATCGAAGAGATTAGACGCCTCATTCCATCCTCCTCATGCAGGACAAGAAGGATGGAATTGCAGACAAATTTTCATGAACAAGAGGTTTTCGAATTATCGATCTATGCCGTAGTGACGTTCATCGATGAGAAATCCGGAATCGTTTCGATCACCCGTTTGACATGTTCCACAGTGATGAGGCGCGTGCATTCAAACTGTCGCCCTGTGCCTGCATGACGCGGACACCACAGAAAATCCTTGTGATCGAAACGACAGGCGGGATCATGCCAGCAGGAATTACAGGCATGCCAGTTGATGATGCGCCATGGGGTATGAAACTCGTTCGTTGGATGGGTGAAACCCGAAATCATGACCACCTTGCAGCGTGCTGCCCAGGCCAGCCAAGACAGACCACTGGACAGCCCCACGAAAAACGCTGCATGACGCAGCCATCGCACCCGTTCGGCCAGAGACCGGTTGCCCGTCTGGTCTTCTGCTCCGTAGGGAATATGATTCCAGACAATTCCAGTGCCATGCACCGGTTTCTGGTCAATGCAGATCACGCGGTAGCCGCTTTCTCGCAGAAACGCCACGAGCTGCCGCCAGCCATCGGGATTGTTCCAGTATTTGCACTGTGAACTGCTCTGCGCCGCAATGCAGACATAGGGCTCCTCGATCGGTCGTGACGGGTCCTCGTCCGGAGCAATCTCGGGCGGCTCTTCTGTCGGATCGACACCCAGAATATAACCCGCCGTGCGATGCAGACCGACAAGCCGGAAATCGCTCGGCTGCCACACATGCGCTGAATCCTCGAAAAACAGCCCGAGCGTATAGGTGGCGTAAAACGTCTTCAGACGATCGCTGCCTTCCAGTTCTTCAGGCGTGATGAAGACGATCTGCGGATAGGTCGCACGAAAGAGCGGAATGATCGGTGCCGCCATCACGCAGGTCAGACGGCAGCCGCGAACCTCGCCCAGACGCGCAACATAGGGAAACCAGCCCAGAGTGTCGCCCAGTGTGCCAACAGGAAGCTGCACCAGCACCTCACGGCCCCGGCAGTCGAACTCGTGCGTGAAAACAGTGCCTGCCGCGTCCTTCACCTCGATCCCGAAGCGGACATAAAACCGCTTGGCGCTGTTTACCGTCGCTTTGCCCGCCTTGGTCTCGAACAGAATGTTGCCCGTGTCCAGATCAGTCAGGCGGATTGTCCACTCTCCTTCAGGAAGCTGAACCCGACAGCCAAGATTGAAATCATACCGGATGCCGCCCGGCCCCTCCTGTGTTGGAAGCGTGGCTGGGTTCACGAACGCCTTCTTCTCATCTTTCGCGGCGGTGGATGCGGAAGGTTCTGTGGAGGGTGTCTCAGAGATTTCGCCGCTGACAGGGGAAGCGGGAGTGTCCGAAATCACATCATTTGAATCTGTCATGCTGTCCGTCTGCAAACCTGTTTATGCTGCAAGACAATGTCCTGCATGCGTTCCGAAAACCACCCAAGACCCCAGAGAGCGTCGATCCGCCAGTATCCCCGAAGGGGGTATCAGACTTCACGATGTCTTCCGGCAACAAAGGAACCTGGGGAACCGAGAAACCGACAGCGACCAAAAGTAAAGAGACAAAAAACAATGACATAAATCCGTCATTGAAACGTCACTTGCTGATGGGGCGCTGTCGAAAGTAGTTAACAAAAAGTTTCTGTGTGGCGTGATGTGTCTGAATCGTTAAACATCGCGTCAAAAACACAGCCGATCAAAAACGATGTTTGTCGATGGATTGAAAGCCGGATTGTCCGTTCTGGGTCGAAGTGGTTTCCGTCGCACACGGACAGCCAGTTCTTGCCATGCGGCCAATCCTGTCGAACACCATGCGGCCGGGTGCGCGGAGTAGACTGTTCATGACTTCCTCGACGCTTTCTTCAACGGAAAGTTCCGTCTCCATCCAGTCTGGAGACACGCTGACGCTCCAGTCCGGTGGTTCCATCCTCGGCGGTACGGTTGCGGGGGGAGGGAAACTTGTCATCTCCGCCAGCGGTAGCGCGGAAAATATCGTGATTGCATCAGGTGCAGTCGGAAGCGTCCTGTCCGGTGGCGTCATCGAGGACGCCCAGCTCACCGATGGCGGCAAGCTTTACGTCTATAACGGCGGCGTCAGCAGCGACAGTCTCGGCGCCCTCATAATCAGCTCTGGCGGTCTCTCCGTCTCCGCTTCGACAACCTCCGGCACCACCATCTACGTCTACAAGGGCGCGATCGCGTCAGACACCACAATTCAGGGCGTCTCAGGCATCGTGCGCGTCTCTTCCGGCGGCGAAGCCCTCGATACAACGGTGAAAAGCGGTGCCTATCTCTGGGTCTCTTCGGGCGGCTATGTCAGCGGCGTCGATGTCATAGAAAGTGGCGGTTACGTCGGCATCAGCGCCGGGGGCACCGCTTCGGACGTCACGATCAACGGCGGATCCGGACGCATCTCCGGCACCGGCGAGGATTATACGCTCACCAACAGCGCCTACCTCTGGATTTCCTCCGGCGGGCTGCTCACCGACGCCACATTCGACAACGGCGCCTACGCCATGATGAGTAACGGCGCCACCATCAATGACGCCACCGTCCTCAACAGTGCGGTCCTTTATGTTTCCGCAGGCGCCACCACCAGCAATGTTACCGTCAGTGCAGGCGGCCAGCAGCAGGTCGCTGGCACGACGGTCAGCGCCACCATCGCCTCCGGGGGGCTCGACATCCTCACCAGTGGCGCGACGGGCAGCGGTGACATCATCACTGATGGTGGTCTGGAAATCGTCAGCGCAGGTGCCAGTGTTTCGGGAGAAACCGTCTCGTCCGGTGGCGAACTCGTCATCGTGGCTGGCGCTCAGGGCACGGACCTCACCAATGCTGGCGGCACCATCGTCTCGGCAGGGGCCATCCTTGAATCCGGCGGTCAGTTCGTCAGCGCGATCGCGCTCGACAGCGATTTGAGCAGCCTCACTGTCGCCAGTGGCACAACCCTCGACGTCTTCTCCGGCATGACTCTCTCTGGTGTTAAGGACGCAGGCAGCGTCATCGTCGAAAGCGGCGCGGACATCACCAGCGCCGTCCTCACCTCCGGTGCCGAACTGGATGTCAGCGGCACCGCATCGGGCACTACCGTACAGTCTGGCGCGATTGAGAATGTCGGCTCGGGCGGCCAGTCCGTCAGCGCAACGGTGCAGACCGGGGGAATCGAAATCGTCACTGGTCAGGTCAGCGGCCTGACCATCCAGTCCGGCGCTTCCCTCAACGTCAGCGCCGGTGGAGTGGCCGAGAATGACACGTTCACTTCTGGCGCTGTCGAAATCATCTGGTCTGGAGGTTCGGCCAGCAACGAAACCCTTGAGGCTGGCGCTACCCTTGTCGTCATGTCCGGCGCTTCCGTTTCGGACATGGCTCTTGCCTCCGGCGCGCGGATCATCTCCGCAACCGTGGTTGTGACTTCCAACGGTGGGATCGTTGACGCCGCCGAAAACGTTCTCTCCCGCATCGCGGTCGGCAGCGGAGGCGAACTGACCGTCTATGACGGCGGCAACGCGCAGAACATCAATCTCGACGACAATGCCAGCGCCACGATCCTGTCCGGCGGCAAGGCCACGAACATTCAGGGCGGAACCCTCACCGTCCTGTCCGGCGGCCAGCTTTCGGGCGGCTCGGAAATGACCGGCTCCAGCCACATCTCTTCTGGCGGCGACGCCATCGGCGTCACCATCGGCAGCTCCGGCGTCCTTCGTATCTGGACAGGCGGCACCGGTGAAGATCTGACCGTCGAGGACGGCGGCAACATATGGGAACACTCCGGGGGCGTACTCTCCCACATCGTGCTTGAAGACAATGGCTATCTCGGCGTCAGCGCCGGTGCGACTGCCACTGACGTCGCAATCCACGGCGGCTCGGGACGCATCTCGGGCGTCGGTTCGAACTACGAACTCGATAGCGGCGGCTACGTCATCGTCTCCTCCGGCGGCATCCTGAACGGCGGCACCTTCTCCGGCTCGGCCTACGCCAATATGAGTGGAGGCGCCCTGATCGAAAGCGCCACGCTCACCGATGGCGGGACCCTCAACGTCGCCAAAAACGCCACAACTTCCGCCATCACGGTCGGCTCCGGCGGTGTTCAGAAAATCAACGGAACAACCATCAGCGGCATCGTGGAAAGCGGTGGTCTGAACATCGTCTCTGCCGGTGCGACAGCCGAATATGACGTGATTGAAAGCGGCGGTATCGAGGTCATCTCCTCCGGCGCGACCGCCATCGGTGAAATTCTTTCCTCAGGCGGGACCCTGCTGGTTCTCCCCGGCGCCAATGTCAGCGGTACGGTTGATGATGGTGGCAGCGTCGTGTCGGCTGGCGTGTTTCTCACTTCCAGCGGCGCTGTCGTCTCGGCCACAGCGGGAATCGTCTCCGGCATCATTCTCGACAGCGTCGCGGAAAGCGCCGTCGTCATGGCTGGTGGTGAACTTGACGCCGCTGTTCTCACGTCCGGCGGCACGCTCGACGTTCTGTCCGGCGGCACAGCAGTCGGCACGCAGGACGGTAGCGTCGTCAGTGTCGATGCAGGCGCTACGGCCAGCGGCACCATTGTCAAAGGCGCTTACGCTACACAGGATGTTTCAGGCACCGCCATCGGCACGCAGATCGGCAGCGGCGGCACAGAAATCATCGAGAGCGGCGCAATCGGCTCCGCCAGCACCGTGCTCTCAGGCGGCACGGAAAAGGTTGCGGGCTCTGTCACCGGTCTTGTGACATCCTCCGGAGGCATCACCGAATTCCTTTCCGGTGGCAGCGGCGTAAATGACACCATCGCTTCCGGCGCCTTCGAAATCGTTGACTCCGGCGCTACTGTCTCGAACGAAACCATAGAGGATGGCGGCACTCTCATCCTCCAGAACGGCGCCTCGGTCGCGGATATCACCCTCGCCAGCGGAGGCCAGATCATCAGCGCCGGTGTGCTCGTCCTCTCCGCAGGCCGCGTCATCTCCGGTATCTCCACCCTCGCATCCGGCCTCGATATCGAGGATTACGGTGAAAATGCTCAGGTTCTTTCCGGCGGTGCGATCGAAAATTCCACGATCGGGCAAGGAACGGTTCTTACCATCTCGTCAGGAGCCATCGCCGTCGCGACACAGGACGCAGGCGATGTCGAGGTTCTCTCTGGCGGTGTCGCCGCAGGGACCGTCGTCAGCGGTTACAGCGCCATCGAAGTCATCCAGAGCGGCGGAGGCGCTTCCGGCACGCAGGTCATGAGTGACGGTTACCAGATCGTCTCCGCAGGCGGTGCCGCAATCGAGACAACCGTTTCAGCCGGTGGCGACCAGATCGTCTACGGCGTCGCCAGTGGTACCGAGATCGAAAGCGGCGGTCAGGCCGAAATTCTGGGTGTCATCACCGGCGCCACGGTCGAAGACGGTGGTATTCTCAACGTGCAGATCGGTGGCACCGCCATCGGCGACACGCTCAATTCCGGCGCTATCGAAATCGTCTCTTCCGGCGCTCTGGCTTCCGGCGAGACCGTCAACTCCGGCGCAACCCTCGTGGTGCTCGACGGCGGTTCCGCCACCGACATCATCGAGGCCGGAGGCACCGTCGTCACTTCCGGCATGGTGATCTGGTCCGGAACCACCATCGTCTCCGCCGTCTCGGGCATCGCCTCCGGCGTTCTGCTTGACAGCGCCCATACCTCGGCGACTCTTCAGTCCGGCGGACAGGCCGCCGGCACCGTTGTCACCTCTGACGGTATTCTGACAATCGCGTCCGGCGCTGTCGCCGTGTCCGACGCCGTGACCGGCCTGGAAGACGTTCAGGCGGGCGGCACCACGGACCTCACCCTCGTCCTCGCTGGTGAACAGACCGTCGAGGGCGTCGCCAGCCGCACAGTCGTCAGCCTGACAGGTCAGCAGATCATCTCGCAGGGCGGCACCGCCATCGAGACCGCTGTCCTCGCCGGTGGCCAGATCATCGACTCAGGCACACTCACCAGCGCCCACGAAAAATCCGGTGGCGTCGTCACCGTCCTGTCTGGCGGCATCGCCAGCGCGGATACCATCTCTTCCGGAGCCATCGAACTCGTCAGCGCCGGCGGCACGGCCACTGGTGAAACCGTGGAAGAGGGCGGCACGCTCATCGTCATGGCCGGAGCGACAGTGACCGACACCGTCGATTCCGGTGGCGCCGTCATTTCCTCGGGCGAAGTCCTTTTCGACAGCGCTGGCAGGCCGCTCGCCGCTGTCGCCAGCCCCGTCAGCGGCTTCACGCTCGATGACGGCAGTTCCTCGCTCCTCATCCTCTCCGGTGGTGGCACGCTCTCAGCCACGATTGGCTCCGGCAATACGCTGGACGTCGCCAGCGGCGGCATCGCGGCAGGCACCACCGTCTCCGGCACGCTCACCCTTGAAACTGGTGCAGGCGCGAGCCTCACCACCCTGACCGACGGCGGCACCGAAACCATCGCGTCCGGCGCCGTGGACGCCTTCGCCACCATCGGCGAAGACGCCTTCCAGAACGTCATCGCCGGTGGGAAGGTCACGAGCGCCCACATCCTCGAAGGCGGCAACCAGTCGGTCTACGGATCAGCCACCAGCACCGTCCTCGAAGGTGGTAATCAGGCCGTCTATGGCACCGCCAGCGGAACCATCATCGGTTCGGGCAGCGAACAGACCATCGCCGCAGGTTCCGTCAGCGTGACCATCAACGCCGCCAATGCAGGCCTCACCGCAACAGGCGGCGGTGGTTCGGGTGACGCGGGCTATGCGGCCGATGTGGAAATCCAGTCCGGCGGCACCCAGATCGTCGGCGGCGCAACCTCCGGCGTCACCATCGATCAGGGCGGCACCCAGACCATCGGTTCGCGCGGTGGCGCGGTCAATGAAACCATCGCCGGTACCGTCAGCATCGCTTCCGGCGGCTATGTGCAGGAAGCCACCATCACATCCGGTGGCCTCCTCTCCCTCGCAAATGGCGCTTCCGCCGATGACGTGACGCTGCTCTCGGGCGGCATGATCGACCTTTCCGGTCTTGTCTTCGGCTCCGATGTCAGCCTGTCGCTCACCAGCGGCCACGACCTGAGCATCACCGGCGCTAACAGCCATATCGACATCACCCTCGATGGAACCTACGATCTTTCGCAGTTCTCTCTGTCCGATGACGGTCAGGGCGACACCCTGCTTACGGTCGTGCAGGACGGCACTCCCTGCTATGGTCGCGGCACGCTTATCCTGACCGAACGTGGCGAAATCCCCGTCGAACACCTTTCCATCGGCGACACCGTGCTGACGGCGGAGAATGGTCTCCGCGCCATCCGCTGGATCGGTCGTCGTGCCTATTCCGGCCAGTTCGCGCACGGAAACCGTGACATTCTGCCCGTGATCTTCCGCAAGGGCGCGCTCGGACAGAATCTGCCGCACACGGACCTCTCGGTCTCGCCACTGCACGCGATGCTGCTTGACGGCCTCCTTATCCCGGCCGTCACTCTCGTCAATGGCACGTCCATCCTTCAGGCCGAGCGCATGGACGAGGTGTCCTATTTCCACATCGAACTGGACAGCCACGACGTCGTCATCGCCAACGGCGTCCAGTCCGAAACCTTCATCGACGACAACTCACGCGGCATGTTCCATAATGCCGCGACCTACACCGCGCTTTATCCGGACGCAAAAAACGGCCCGGCCATTTACTGTGCTCCGCGCTGCGAACAGGGACTGGAACTTGAAGCCATCCGCACCCGTCTTGCGGTCATCGCCGGTCTGACCCTGCCAGTCAGCGAGGAGCAGCCCCTCGAAGGCTACATCGACACAGTCACCCGTACGGAAATCTCCGGCTGGGCGCGCACCCCAAACACGGACGACGCCGTGCGTCTGCAGGTGCTCGATCGCGGTGTGGTGCTGGGTGAAGTGACGGCCCGCCAGCTCCGTCCGGACGCAGGCGGAACGGTCGGCTTCTCCTTCACCATTCCCGGTGGGCTCTCACCCTTCGAACGTCACGTCATCGAAGTCCGTCGCACGACAGACCACGCCAGCCTCGGCAACAGCCCGTGGGTGCTCGACCAGACAGCTTCCGTCGCTCCAGCCACCATCACGCGCATCCTGCCCTCCACAGGCATGGCGGAAGGCAATGACACGCTCGAAGGTTATGTCGATATCGCCACACGTGACCGGATTGGCGGCTGGGCCTGGGAGCCGCAGACTCCTGACCAGCCGGTCGCCCTGCAAATCGTCGATAACGGCACGCTGATCGCCACCACCGTCGCCAACGGTCACCGTCCGGATGTCGCCACAACAGGGCGCGGCCTGCGCTGCGGCTTCGATGTGCTGCTGCCGGAGGGTCTGTCCCCCTTCAACCGTCACGTGATCGAGGTCCGCCGCGAACATGACGGCGTTCTCCTCGGAGCCCCGGTCGTCATCGAAGCCATTGCGGCTCTCGATCCGGAAGCAGAAACCGCCATCAGCCGCGTCATCGAGGCCGCCTCTGAAGCCGAAGATCAGGATCATGTCCTGTCCTTCCTGATGGGTCAGCTTGACCGTCTGACACGACAGCGCGCCGACCGTCTTGGTGGTGACACAGCCGCGGCGCTCACCGGCATCCGCCGTCGCCGTGGTCTGCCGGTGGCTGAGACTGCCCGACGCCCTCGCGCTCTGGTCATCGACGGACTGCGTCCGGACGCTCAGCGGGATGCTGGTTCCTGTGCTCTTCTGTCACACATGCGGGCTCTGACCGCCCTTGGCCACGACGTGTTCTTCATCGCCGCGGACGACATCGGACGCCAGGAAGCTCTCGAAGCCGCTCCGGACATCACCGTCCTTACAGCACCTTTCTACACCGGGGTTGAAGACGCTCTCCGCAAGCATGAAGACGCCTTCGCAATCGTTTATCTTCACCGCGAAGAGATGGCGACCCGCTATCAGGCTCTGACCCGGCGTTTCCAGCGCAATGCCCGTGTCGTCTACAGCATGGCCGACCTCCACTTTCTCCGCATGGCCCGGCAGGCTGTAGTGCAGCAGCGTCCCGAACTGGCGGCCCGCGCCCGACTGATGAAACAGGCGGAATATACAGCCGCCATCAACGCCGACACTGTACTGGTCCATTCAGGCGTTGAGGCTGACCTGCTGCGTCGTGACCTCCCTCAGGTCAACGTGCATGTCGTTCCGTGGGACATTGCGGCGGCTCCGGCCGTGCGGTCGTTCAGTGAACGGAACGGCGTTGTTTTTCTCGGAAACTACGCTCACGCTCCCAATGTGGATGCCGCCCGCTGGTTGATCGAAGAGATCGCTCCTCGCGTGCGTCAGCTCGACGCTTCGATCCACTTTCGTCTTGCGGGCGCTGCCATGCCTGAAAGCATTAAGGCTCTGGCTGGGGAGGGAGTTGAGATCATCGGGCACGCCCCGGATCTCGACGCTCTCTTCGCCTCGGCCCGTCTCAGCATCGCTCCTCTGCGTTTCGGTGCCGGCATCAAGGGGAAGGTGCTGGAAAGCCACGCTCGCGGCGTTCCTTGCATCATGACGCCGATCGCAGCTGAAGGTCTGGATCTGGCCGCAAACCTGACTGGTCTTGTCGCTAAAACAGCCGACGAACTGGCGAAAAAAATCGTAGAAATTCATGATAATTCTATTATTTATCATGAATTGTCTAAATATATAATTTACGAAAATCAGGACATTGCCACCGTCGAGAAGGCTCTGAGCCACGCACTCGCTCTTCCCACTGAGACAGGCTTCGAAAAAGCCCGATTGCTCCGTTAAAAAGGAGTGGTGTCCTCATACGGTTCTGGGTGGGCGCTCATCTGATGAGGAATGTCATACTGCGTCAAACGTTCTGGTCTGGAGGTAACTCCGGACCAGAGACCAACAACTCTGCTGTCAGAATGGCGGTATGACATCAATCGGGATAGCTACTCAACCTGTCAGCCATCTGGCGGATTATTACTGTCTCGGTCTTCGATAAGTGTGGTCGCGCGGCAGACCATCCCGGCACACTTGAAGGTCCTGATGAGCCTGTCCCTGCATCACCGTGACCTCTTTGATCATCAGCTTATGGCGCAAGCACTGAGTGAACAGATGTCTTGCCTGTGTAATGACGACAATACGTCCAATTATCAGTCCCCATCATCCGATGGTCTGGTTGACCATACCAACTGTATAACAAAGGTTATTTTTGCTGATGGCGTCACAATAAATATCTGACGGAAGAAGGAGATGGTGGAACAGGCAGGTCATTTCGCTTTTATGGCAGAGTATGCGCCAACACTGATCAGGCTGGACCTGCTCCACAGACGATGCACCCTGTAAAGGGAGCGGCGTGACCCAGCAAACAGGAGGAGCGACAACGCGTCATTCGGAATTACCGAAGGACGGTTGACAGCTCCAGTTACAGCATCGTCGAAATCTTCAGTCCAACGGAAGATATTTCAGAGCGGCTATCAGAACGCACCGCAGTTCTTTTAGGATTTTCCTTTCCGATACGGCACGCTGAAGATCCTCACGTTCAGATAGTTTCAATACAGCCATCGTGACTTCATCGGAATGCCGCATCAGAACGACAAGACTTGATCCGTTGGGTCCGTTCTTCGCGCTCAACCAGTTCCCGACCGTTCGCATGTTGGCGCCCGTTAGCCGGGCAATGTGTTTCACATGCGCCGGTGTGCTCCCGAAGTCGCGCCTGAGCGCATCCGCAATAATGACCGCGAACGTAGCTTCGGTATCGGCAGACGGGTCGACAGGAAAATTATTTCCGTCCTTCGCGTGAATTTTTCGGTCTTTGTTTGAAAACGACATTCCACTCTTCCTTGAAGTAGGAAGGAGAGTGTCGGGGCAGGACGGATGCAGGCCGAACGTGACTGGATCGTGGATCAAAATTTGAGCGGACGGAATTCCGTCCGAAGCGTAGAGCCGGGGATGACAGTGGAAGCATCTGGAGGGACAATCACGGTACGCGCTGCCCAATATGTGCGGATGTCAACAGATCATCAGAAATACTCAACGGAGAATCAGGCGGAGATCATCGCCGCGTATGCCGCGCGCCGAAATTTTCAGATCGTACGGAATTACGCTGACGAAGGGCGGAGCGGTCTCAATATCGCCGGGCGCGACGCGCTCCAACGTCTGATCGGGGATGTGCAAAGCGGAAACGCCGATTTCGAGGCTGTTCTCGTGTACGACATCAGTCGCTGGGGACGCTTTCAGGACGCCGATGAGAGCGCCTATTACGAGTTCATCTGCCGCGAGCGCGGAATTAACGTCCATTATTGTGCGGAGCAATTCGACAATGATGGAAGCCTCCCGTCGAACGTCATGAAAAGCATCAAGCGCGTGATGGCCGGCGAATATAGCCGTGAATTGTCAAGCAAGGTCTTCACGGGGCAATGCCGCCTGATTACGCTCGGCTATCGTCAGGGCGGCCCAGCCGGTTATGGATTGCGCCGTTTTCTCGTGAATGAGAACAATGAGCGAAAGGCCGCTCTTGCGCGTGGAGAGCATAAAAGCCTTCAGACCGACCGTGTCATCCTCGTCCCCGGTCCAGACGAGGAAGTCGGGACGGTGCTCCGGATTTATCGGCTGTTTGTTCTGGAACGCCGATCGGAGCGGGAGATCGCCACCATCCTGAACAGTGAAGGACGAGTGACCGATCTTGAAAAACCTTGGACGCATGCAATTGTCCGTCAGATTTTGACGAACGAAAAGTATATTGGAAACAATGTCTACAATCGTGTTTCCTTCAAGCTCAAGCAGAAGCGCGTGGTAAACGACGCCGATATGTGGGTTCGTGGCGACGGTGTCTTCGAAGCGGTCGTCGATCCCGCGCTATTCGAGGCAGCGCAGACAATTTTCGCCGAACGGTCGCGCCGTTTCTCTAATGATGAATTGCTCCGGATGCTGTCCGATCTCCTGTCCTTGCGGGGAACACTCTCGGGCATGATCATCGACGAAGTCGAGGATATGCCCTCCACGGCCGCCTATCGGCGCCGCTTCGGCAGTCTTCTGCGCGCCTATGAACTGATCGGCTATCAACCGGCCCGCGACTATCGGTATATCGAGACGAACCGTCAGCTTCGGTTGATGCATCCTGAGGTGGTCGCCAGCACCATAGCGGGCATTGAGGCTATCGGCGGAAGCGTCATCGCCGACCCGCGCAACGATCTGCTTTTGGTCAATCAGGAGGTTACGCTCGGGCTGGTCATTGTCCGGTGCCAGACGACCGCCGCAGGATCTCTTCGCTGGAAGGTCCGTCTGGATGCAAGCCTTCGTCCTGATGTGACGATCGTGGTCCGGCTCAACCCGGACAACAAAACCGTGAAAGACTATTACCTTCTACCGTGGCTGGATGTCGGCGACAGACCACGGCTTGGAATGGCCGAGGAGAACGGGATCGATCTGGATTCCTATCGGACTGACGATCTCTCCCCTCTTTTTCACATGCTGCGTCGCCATACGTTGGAAGAACCGCTTTGATGTCCGAAATCGTTATGATTCCTATTGCTGCGATCGAGGTTCTGAATCCGCGCTCCCGAAACCGGAAGATCTTCGACGAGTTAGTGGAGAGTATCCGCAGGGTAGGTCTCAAGCGGCCGATTACCGTCCGGCGCTCAGCGGACGGGACGCGTTACGAACTGATCTGCGGACAGGGCAGGATGGAAGCCCTGCTGAAGCTCGATCAGACAGAGATACCGGCCATGGTCATCGAAGCCACACGTGACGAATGTTTCGTGATGAGTCTCGTAGAGAATCTGGCACGGCGGAACCTCACGTCACTCGAACTGATCCGTGAGGTCGGCTCCCTTCGCGAGCGGGGATACAGCAATGCCGAAATCGCCAAGAAGATCGGTTTCAGCACCGAATATGTCTATTCTATCAACACTCTTCTGGAAAAGGGCGAGGAGAGATTGCTTGATGCCGTTGAGCGCGGGATCATCCCTCATACGATTGCAGCAGAGATCGCCCGCGCAACGGACGCCGAGGTCCAGAAGGCGCTGACCGAGGCTTATGAAGCCGGTGAACTTCCCGGCGACCAGATTCTGGCCATCCGTCGGATCGTGGATGATCGGAATGCTCTGGGCAAAGGGATCAAAGGGATGAGGTCAATCCGTGAAGGCGGTAAAAGGGCTCAACCGACGACTGCGGCTGCACTCGTTCGAGCCTATCAAAAGGAGGTCGAGCGACAGAAGATGCTGGTGAAGAAGGCGCATCTCACACAAGGCCGACTCACATTCATCGTTGGTGCGATGGGTAAGCTGCTCGCAGAGGATCACTTCATCCAACTGCTTCGGGCCGAAGGGCTCGCGCATCTGCCGCAGCCTATTGCCGCGCGTCTTGGCATTGAAGAGGCTCGGTCATGAGCAAGCCGATCCGCATTTCTTTCGAACGAAAAGTGTATCAACTGCCTCTCGGCGCGATCCTTCCGCTCAGACCGATGACGAAACGGATTATCGTTTCAAAACGTTATGAACGCATTGCGACGACCGTCGGCGTGGTCGGCGTCATCGAGCCGCTTGCTGTCGCCAAGGCCGATCGGGAAGGACGGCATATGCTTCTCGATGGGCATCTGCGGTTGCATGCGTTGCAGGAACAGCAAGCGGATAGCGCGCCCTGCATCATCTCGGATGACGATGAAGCCTTCACTTACAACAAGCGGGTCAATCGTCTGGCGACAGTTCAGGAACATTACATGATCTCTCGTGCAATCGATCGGGGGGTGCCACCAGCCATGATCGCCACCGCCCTCGGCATCGAGGAGAAAATGGTGATGCGTCGGCGCAGCCTGCTTGACGGTATCGCCCCCGGCGCGGTGGAGATTCTCAAGGATCGACCGGTTAACATGCAAGTGTTCGATATCCTCCGTAAGATGAAGCCATACAAGCAGACCGAGACGGCTGAATTGATGGTAGCGATGAACAATCTCACCGCCGCCTATGCAAAGGCGATCTTGGCGGCGACAAGGCAAACTGATCTCGCGAAACCTGACCGGCCAAAAATCACGGCTGGCATAACGCCGGATCAGATGGCCAGAATGGAACGCGAGATGGAGAAGCTCACGAAGGACTACCGCGCCATTGAGGCGACATTCGGCGATGATGTTCTCCAGCTTGTCCTCGCTGGCCGTTATCTTGAGCGGTTGATAGAGAACACGAAGATCATCAGCTATCTTGAGGCGCGCTATCCGGAAATTATAGCTGAGTTCCGAGTTATTGTGTCTGCAACATCGCTTGATGCGGGCTGATGTGTTTATTCCAGATGTAATATGGAATTACCAATTGCTGTTGCCTCAAATCGGGATTTACGCCTGACGCTGCTTTGGCAGGTTTTTGTTAGGCGGTTCGTTGGGTTTTTACCCGCAATGCGGACATGGTTTGTCTTGTCGTCTAGTGAAACGATCAATGATGGCCTTTCTGACGCACAGCCTGTGTCATCGTCCCAGTTCGCATGTGACCTGAAGAATCCAGTGTCATCACGCGGTGCAGATAGAGACGGAGAAGGCATCACGATAAACGCTTTTCTCCCAGCAGTGCATCTTGTCTACGCCATCATCGGTACTAACTGACGACATGCCCTATTGATATGATACTCAGGGATGCATATATTTTCTTTTAAGGAAAAATATTTTCCTTAAAAAGAAACGCTGCTGTCGCGGGAATCAGTAATGTGCGGAAAAATGTGACTACGCTGGCGGACTTGGCACAAGGGCATGTTACCGACCTTGCCATGCAGCCTTACTGGTGGCGATTGATGCCACCGGAGACTGCGGGGCTGGAACAGCTTCCGAAAAAAACTGATGTAGCCATTGTCGGATCAGGTTTCACTGGGCTGTCGGCAGCGTTGACGCTTGCGTGCGAAGGTCGTTCCGTGACTGTTCTCGAGGCAGGACGCCTGGGCTTTGGGGCTTCCACACGCAATGGCGGGCAGGTCGGATCAGGCAACCAGAAATTCAGAGTGGCGACGCTCATTGAAATGATGGGTATCCAAAAAGCGGAGGCCAT
Source organism: Acetobacter sp. (assembly GCF_022483985.1). NCBI lineage: Bacteria > Pseudomonadati > Pseudomonadota > Alphaproteobacteria > Acetobacterales > Acetobacteraceae > Acetobacter > Acetobacter sp. The sequence goes on from NZ_JAKVME010000002.1 coordinate 226,460, forward strand.
GCTGCGTGAGGGCGTCGCGATGCTTGATCATATCGATGCGCTTGTTCACGAATTGAAGATTGAGTGTTTCTTTGTACGCTGCGGACGGTTTCGTGGCGCTGTAAGGCCCGAGCATTACGAAGCTATGGCTCGGGATATGGAAGATTTGCGACGGCATGCGCGGGTCGAGTCCTTTATGGTCCCCAGGTCTGAACAGCACAGGGAAATCGATACCGATTATTTCTTTGGTGGCTCGGTGCTGCCGCAGGATGCTTCATTGCATCCCGGTCTCTATCACGCAGGGTTATCGGAGGCAGCGGCAAAGGCAGGCGTACAACTTATCGGTGAGACACCTGTAAGGGCCGTACAACCCGAAACGAATGGGTTCAGTGTTCATACGGATCGGGGAATAGTGCGGGCACGCAATGTCATTATTGCGACCAACGGATATCGTCAAGATTTCAATACGTTCTGTCGCAAGCGGATTGTTCCGGTGACATCTTCTCTGATTGCTACAACGCCAATGAACAGAGAGCGGCTGGAGGCGCTTTTTCCGGCCGGACGTGTTTACGGTAATTCCGCCCGTGTTTTTTCTTATTTTCGTAAGGCGCCCGATGAACCGCGCATCATCTGGGGCGGTCGTGTGGGAAGGAACGCGGGGGAAATGGAGCCCCGGGCTTATGCGCATCTTGCAAGAGATATGCTCAAGGTATTTCCACAGATTGCGGATGTAGGTGTCGCCCACGCCTGGTCAGGGCGCATCGGTTATACATTTGACGAATTTCCTCATCTTGGCCGTACGCCAGATGGCATTCATTATGCGATGGGGTATTGCGGAACAGGGGTGTCACGCTCCACTTGGTTCGGCCGAAAGATCGCTCTGCAACTCATGGGGAAACCTGAAGGGTTTTCAGAATTTACCGGATTGCGATTTCCTTCACATTTCTTTCAGGCATTTGCGCCGATGGCCGTTCCATTTGTCGAACAGTGGTATCGGTCGAAAGATGCATTGGAAAAATAATCGGATAAAACAGTGATAATCTGAAATTTATTTTGTGAAACTGAAGCGGAAAGGGCCACATCACAGGATGTGGCCCCATGTCATATCAGACGTGAAGGGTTTCCCCATGTTCCGCGAGGTCAAGACCTTCAAGTTCGACATCGGGTTCAACACGCAACCCCATGGTCTTGTCGAGAATGAAGAGCAGAGCGCCTGTAACCGCCATGGTGTACACAGCCACAAGCAGGGTATCCTGACTCTGGACGATGACCTGTTTCCAGTTTCCGTAAAGCAGGCCGTTCTTGCCTTCTCCACCAATCGCCGAGGAAGCGAAGATACCGGTCAGGATGGCGCCAAGACCACCGCCTACACCATGAATGCCCCAGACATCCAGCGCATCGTCATATCCGAAGCGATGCTTTAGTCCGTTCACGGCCCACAGGCAGACCACGCCTCCGATTGCGCCCATGATCATGGCGCCCGTAGGTGTGACAAAGCCACATCCGGGTGTGATGATCACGAGCCCTGCAATGGCTCCCGAAATGGCTCCAAGAAGGCTTGGTTTGCCGTGCAGTTTCCATTCGGCCAGAACCCACGCCACAAGCGCGGCGGAGGCCGCGATCTGGCTGTTGAGAAGCGCCATGCCGGCCGTTGAATTGGCGCCCAGAGCGGAGCCGCCATTGAAGCCAAACCAGCCGCCCCAGAGAAGACAGCCTCCCAGCACGGTAAGGATCATGTTGCTTGGCGCCATACTGTTGATGCCATCGGATTTACGGCGTCCCAGCATGATGGCGGCGATCAAGGCCGAGGAACCGCTTGTAACATGTACGACAAGGCCACCGGCAAAATCCAGGGCGCCAGTGGATGCGAGGAAACCGTCTGGTCCCCACGCCATGTGGCCGACTGGACAGTAGATCAGGAGAGCCCAGAGAGCCATGAAAACCATGGAGGTGGAGAATTTGAAGCGTTCAACCGTAGCGCCAAGCACGATGACGGGCGTGATGGTGATGAAGGTCAGTTCGAACATGGCGAACACGACTTCCGGCAGATTGGGAACGCTGGGCAGGAAGGATGTGAGCGTCACACCCTGCATGAACGCTTTACCAAAACCACCAATGAAGGGGGTGCCTGCGGTAAAGATCAGGCTGTAGCCGCAGATAAACCAGATGAGACTGATGATTGCGCCAGCGGTGATACCCTGCATGCACATGCTCAGCACGTTTTTCTTGCGAATCATACCACCATAAAAAAGGCAGATACCCGGGAAGAGCATAAAAAAAACAAAAATTGTCGAGCTGAGAAGCCAGGCCATGTCACCAGCACTGAAAGCCGGTTCCGTATCAGCCGCGAACGCCGCCGGCATGAGGAGGAATGAACAGGACAGAAAGAACAGGAAAGATCGTAAGGGCATGGCGCGTCTGTGGTCCTATGTCTGGAAGGAATAAGACGTGACATCCTGATGCATGAAATGCTCAGGATCTGAGGGAACTGCATTATTGCTCACGAGAATTGAGAAGCCTCATGACTCATGAAAGGCGTCTCAATTCGTGAACGGAACATTCCTTATCTGCAACAATAAAAATACAGAACAGAAAAGAAAGTGCGGATTCAGGCAAGATGTTTCGTCGTAGAGTTTAAAAGAATGGAGGACAATCAGCAGTCGAGAGTTGAAGTGCGTTCCCATTCTGACAGATGACCACAATGAGCATTCCATTCGGCGGTTTTCAGTTTGAGATAAGGATCAACAAGACCATCATCCAGCATGGCGCGCAGTGCTGTTGATTTGTCGAGAGCCCTCATGGCGTCAAGAAGGTTCAAAGGCAGACGCTTGGCGTCCTTGATCTTGTGACCATCCGTATACATGTTGATGTCGAGTGATTTTCCCGGATCACGCTTGTTTTCAATTCCATCCAGTCCGGCGGCAAGAAGAGACGCCTGAAGCAGGTAGGGATTGGCGGCGCCATCGGGAAGACGCATTTCGAACCGTCCGCCGCCAGGCACGCGGATCATGTGAGTGCGGTTATCACCCGAGTAGGTGACGGTGTTGGGAGACCATGTGCTTCCGGAAACGGTACGCGGGGCATTGATACGCTTGTAGGAATTTACAACGGGATTGAGAATCGCACACAGTGCGTCGGCGTTGTGGATCAATCCGCCAACGAAATTGTATCCGCTCTCGGAAATTTCCAGGGGGTCCTGCGGATCGTAACAGATGTTTTTTCCCTCTTTCCACAGGGAAATATGAGCGTGGCAGCCATTTCCAGTCAGATGCATGAACGGTTTCGGCATGAAGGTCGCACGCAATCCATGCTTTTCGGCGATAGCGCGGGCCATGAATTTGAAGAAGACATGTCGATCCGCAGTAACCAGAGCGTCCGCATACTTCCAGTTCATCTCGAACTGGCCGTTGGCGTCTTCATGATCGTTCTGATAGGGCTCCCAGCCCAGTTGCTGCATGGCGTCACATAATTCTGCAATGATGTCATAACGACGCATGAGAGCAGAAGCGTCATAGCAGGGTTTGTTTGAGGCGTCATGCTCGTCCGCTACCTGCTCCCCATCCGGGGTAATCAGGAAGAATTCACATTCGACGCCTGTTTTTACTTCAATTCCACGTTTTGCCGCCCGGCTGATGAGGCGTTTGAGCGTATTGCGTGGCGCCTGAGTAACGGACTCTCCATGCATCATCAGATCGGAAGCCAGCCAGGCCACTTCCGGTTTCCATGGCAACTGTATCAGGGAATTGGGATCGGCCATCGCGATAAGATCGGGATCGGCCGGAGACATATCAAACGAGGCTGCGAAACCTGCGAAACCTGCGCCATTTTTCTGTGTGCTGGTGATGGCTGCGGCTGGAACGAGCTTGGCGCGTTGCGAGCCTAACAGATCAATAAAAGAAATAAGAAAATAACGGATGTTCTTTTCACGGGCAATTTCCGCAAGATTATCCGCGTTCTGCTGACTGTTGGTCATGGGGATAGTCCATTTCTTCTGACGGCCCCGCATTGACGGTTGCGGGGCGCATATATGTGGAAACTCCTCAGAAACCCGCTTTTCCGGGATACCAGTTGGTTCCCGCGAGCGGTAACTGCGTCATGGCGGCAGCTTCCATGTTGAGGGCGACGAGGTCTTCCGGTTCCAGATTGTGCAGGTGACTCTTGCCGCAGGCCCGGGCGATCGTCTGGGCCTCCATCGTCATCACGGACAGATAGTTCGCGATACGACGGCCGCCGAGGATCGGATCAAGCCGTTTGGCAAGTTCCGGGTCCTGTGTCGTGATACCTGCCGGATCGCGGCCATCCTGCCAGTCGTCATAGGTGCCAGGTTTTGCGCCGAGTTTTGCATATTCGGCCGCCAGATCAGGACTCTGGTCTCCCAGTGCGATCAGAGCAGCCGTGCCGATGGCCACCGCGTCGGCACCCAGTGCGAGCGCCTTGGCCACATCGGCTCCGGTGCGGATGCCGCCCGAGACGATGAGTTGCACTTTACGGTGCATCCCCAGATCCTGAAGCGCCTGCACGGCCGGACGGATGGCGGCCAGAATGGGCAGGCCTACATGTTCGATGAAGACTTCCTGCGTGGCGGCTGTTCCGCCCTGCATGCCATCGAGCACGACGACGTCAGCACCAGATTTTACGGCAAGGGAAATGTCGTAATAGGGGCGGCTGGCACCGACCTTGACATAAATTGGCTTTTCCCAGTTGGTGATTTCGCGGATTTCTTCAATCTTGATTTCAAGATCATCCGGTCCGGTCCAGTCAGGATGGCGACAGGCCGAGCGCTGGTCAATGCCTTCTGGAAGATCACGCATCTTCGCAACACGCGCCGAGATTTTCTGACCGAGGAGCATGCCGCCGCCGCCCGGTTTGGCGCCCTGGCCCACGACGATTTCAATCGCATCCGCCTTGCGGAGATCGTCCGGGTTCATGCCGTAACGCGAGGGTAGATACTGATAGACCAGTGTTGAGGAGTGACCACGCTCTTCCGGTGTCATTCCGCCGTCACCCGTCGTGGTGGACGTGCCCACAGCGCTGGCACCACGTCCCAGCGCTTCCTTGGCTTGGGCGGAAAGCGCACCGAAAGACATTCCGGCGATGGTGACGGGTGTCTTCAGGTGAATGGGTTTCTTTGCAAAACGTGTGCCAAGAACAACTTCCGTTCCACAACGCTCACGATAGCCTTCCAGCGGATAACGCGACATGGAGGCGCCAAGAAACAGCAGGTCGTCAAAATGCGGCAGTTTGCGTTTGGTGCCGCCACCACGGATGTCATAAATGCCGGTCGCGGCTGCACGCTGGATCTGGGAGATGGTGAATTCGTCGAATGTTGCCGAATACCTTGGAAAAGTCTTCGTCACATCATGATGATTTTCGGTCATGGCTGCCTCAGTAAGCGGATGCGTTGTCAACGCGGAAATGGTACAGCTTGCGAGCCGAACCATAACGGCGGAATTCATCGGCCTTGATGTCGATGACGCCACCTTTTGAAAGCAGCTTCGTGAGGTTCTGGATGTCTTCGGGCGTCATTTCCTTTTCCTCACAGTCCGCGCCGAGACTTTTTACCGCTCCTCTGACAAAGATATTCGTTTCGTAAAGAGAGTCGCCAAGCGCTTCGCCAGCGTCGCCGCACACGACCAGATTTCCGCTCTGGGCCATGAAGGCGCTCATATGGCCAACGGAACCCCGTACGACGATATCCACGCCTTTCATCGAGATGCCGCAACGCGCCCCGGCATCTCCGTCAATGACCAGAAGGCCGCCATGGGCGGTGGCGCCAGCGCTTGAACCAGCGTTGCCTTTCACATGCACGCTGCCACTCATCATGTTTTCGGCGACACCCTGCCCGGCATTGCCGTTGACTACGACGTTCGCGCGTTGATTCATGCCCGCGGCATAGTAACCGGCATGACCGTCAATGGTGACGGAAACGGGCTGTGTCAGCCCGACCGCCAATGAATGGCGTCCTGCCGGGTTATGAATTTCCCATGCCCCCTCAGCGCCTTCCTGCTGAAGCGTGCTGTTCAGTTCACGCAGGGTTGATGCGCCGAGATCAAAAATCCGGGTGTTGCGAGCGCAACTCATGCAGCGTGCTCCCAATGATAGACGCGCTGGGGTTCGGGTTCGAAAACCCTGGCGTTTTCAATGCCGGGCAGGTCAGCGAAGGCGCGATATTCCGATGCGAAAGCCACGTAATCGTCCGTTTCGGCCATGACGGCTGGCTTGCAGGCGACAGGGTCACGCAAGACCGCAAAACCTTCACGGGTTCCGACAACGAAAGTGTAGAAACCATCAAGTTCTTTCAGGGAGGATTCAAGAGCCTGATCGAGCTTGTCGCCCTGCGAGAGACGCCACGAGAGATAACCTGCGGCGACTTCAGAGTCGTTTTCTGTCTCGAAGGTCAGACCTTCATTGATGAGACGACGACGCAGCGTGTTGTGGTTGGACAGCGAGCCATTATGCACAAGGCACTGGTCAGGACCGGTGGAGAAGGGATGTGCGCCTGCAATGGTGACTGCGGATTCTGTTGCCATACGGGTGTGACCGATTGCGTGCGTGCCCTGCATTTTTTCAAGATCGAAGCGCGCCGCCACCTCTTCCGGAAGACCCACGCCCTTGTAGAGTTCGATGCTTTCGCCGCTTGCGGCGAAATGCACGCCATGCCCAAATCCGTTGACGAAGGCGCGGATGGCGGGTTCCAGATCGGAAGCATAGGTCAGGACGACGTGATCCTGATGTTTGACGACATTGGCACTTCCACCGGCAGCTTTGAGAAAACCGGCTTCAAAGTCACCAATATTGTCCGCTGAGATGCCACGGACAGTCATCTTGCGCTGACCTGAAGCCGGAGAGCCGTAGACGGCAAAACCGGCGCTGTCCGGCCCGCGTTCTGTCATGGTTTTGAGCATGAGGGACGTAAGACGTCCAAGTTCGGGCTGAAGAGCCGGGTTTTTAATGAAGAGACCGACGATGCCACACATCGTGAAAACCTCCGAAGAGTGTTTGATGATGGCGATCCTAAACAGAACGATTACGAAACTGTCAACTTAAAAGAATAAAGTTTTCTTATAAAGAAAGTATGTCTCTGTCAGTCGGTATGTCGGGAATAAGTAATAATGGAAAGATAGCTTATTGATCCTGTGAGAAATTTTTCAGGACCATGGGGAGCCTGACTGTCAAACATCAGGGTATCTCCCGGACCCATTTCGTAGGTCTGGTCACCGTGTCGATAGATCAGACGGCCGGTGAGCATGTAGATCACCTCGATTCCATCGTGGCGAAAACTGACGTAGGGTTCGGCGCCTTCATGGAGGCTGATGAGGTAAGGCTCCACCACGACAGGACCGCTGAGCAGATGACCCAGCAGATTGTACTGATGGCCGGCTTTCGTGCCGCGTCGTTCGATTGTCACGCCCTGACCCGAACGTACAAAGGAGCAGTCACGCTGTTCCTCCGCCGTGGCGAACAACTGACTCAATGAGATGTTCAGGGCGTGGGAAACAGACTGGAGCGTCGCGAGAGAAGGCGATATCTGGCCGTTCTCGATCTTGGAGAGCATCCCAAGAGAAATGCCCGCCGCATTGGCCAGTTCGGTGCCTGTCAGATCAGCCTTACGCCGTTTTTCCCTGATCTGTGCGCCCAGTGATTCCTCAAGAGTGAGTTCGCGCGCCGGAGTGGCGGAAGACCCTGTGGCAAGATCATCGGTCTGGGTAATTGCTGTCTTGCGTTGAGAGGTCCGACGGGGTGTTGCCATTAAGCTCAGTTCTCCAGCGACTTGGATCTATCAATCTCAGGATAGAATCCGTATCTGATCGCTGAATTCAGGAAAGAGAGCAATAAGATCCGTCATCATTCTTGTGTGCAGACGCTCCCGCAAATGGAGCATCAGATCAAGCGGAAGCCGTCCGAACTCGCGCCGTCGTCCGACAAGCGTCAGATGCCGATGGAAAGATCCAACTGGCAGAGGATGGCAGATCATGCCCGAACTGGCGCGGAAGCCGGCTTCATAAAGGCAGAGAGGGGTGGTAATGGCGACGCCTCCGGCCCGACACGCAGAGAAAACTCCATAAGGAAGATCGTATTCCTGCTGGAAGGGCACGTCTATCCGAAGCCGACGCAGATAGCGCTCCACTTCCGAACCGGTCCGTGACCGCTGTGAAAAACGGATAAAGGGATGGCTGAGAAGGAGCGCACGCATGTCTTCCGTCGTTTTTGGCGGGGCAACACCGTCCGGACACAGCAGGAGATAGGGCTCCTCGATCAGCGGCCAGCGCTCCAGCCCGGCGACATCTTCCATTTCATCGACACCGATCACGAGATCGATCTGGCGCGTGAGAAGGGATGTGCCGTGAGATTCGGTCAGCCCTGCATGCACGACGAGGCGACCGACCCGTTCATACATGAATTCCGAAAGATGAGGTAAAATGGCCCGTGAGAGTGAATCCACCACACCAAGCCGCAACTGAGGGACGCGGCCATGCTTCATTTCCTGAATGCCAACCGCGATATGGCGCATTTCGGCAAGGAGACCGGTCGCATTCTGACGCAGGACAGCCCCTGTGGCGGTCAGAGCGAGCGGACGCACATTGCGATCGAACAGTCTGGTGCCGAGACGGGTTTCCAGTTCGGAAATGGTTTGTGAAATGGCTGGCTGTGTCACGGACAATGCCCGGGCTGCTGCTGCCATGCTGCCGTTTTCACAGACCGCAAGGAAGACGTTCAGCGAAGAAAGATCGAAAGGCAGATCTCTGAGAGTCATAGCCTATTATAAGAAAAAATTATTCTATCACAAGCCATATCGTTTTCTAAACGATATGAAGCACAGAGCGTGGGACGATCATGCAGACCAACCGTTACTCCCTGTTTTCCCTGTTGAGGGAAGCGTGCCGTGGGAACACGGGCTGGAAACCCGCATGGCGCAAGATCGAACCGTCTGGCCCATATGACTTCGTCATCGTGGGCGGCGGCGGTCACGGACTGGCGACGGCGTATTATCTTGCAAAGCGCTACGGCGGCAAACGGATTGCCGTTGTGGAAAAGGGCTGGATCGGCGGCGGCAATGTCGGGCGCAACACGACGATCGTGCGTTCCAACTATCTGCTGCCGGGAAACGAGCCTTTCTACGAATGTTCCATGAAGCTCTGGGAAGGTCTTGAGCAGGACATCAACTATAACGCCATGGTCAGCCAGCGTGGCGTGTTGAATCTTTTCCATAACGACGCGCAGAAGGCGGCCTATATCCGTCGCGGCAACTCCATGATCCTGCATGGCGCGGACGCCGTGCTGCTGGATGTGGAAGGCGTGCGCAAAAAAGTTCCTTTTCTGAACTTAAACGACGCGCGGTTTCCCATAAAGGGCGGCCTGCTTCAGCCCCGGGGCGGCACGGTGCGTCATGACGCCGTGGCATGGGGTTACGCACGGGCGGCGGATCGTCTTGGCGTGGACATCATTGAAAACTGTGAGATGACGGGTCTCCGGATCGAGCAGGGCAGGGCTGTCGGTATCGAGACGACAAAAGGTTTTATCACGGCTGGAAAAATCGGTCTGGCCTGCGCGGGAAATTCCTCACGTGTCGCTGCGATGGCGGGACTGCGACTGCCGATCGAAAGTCACGTGTTGCAGGCGTTCGTCAGTGAAGGTCTCAAGCCCTTCATAGACTGTGTCGTCACTTTTGGAGCTGGACATTTCTATATCAGCCAGTCCGACAAGGGTGGTCTTGTCTTCGGAGGCGATATTGATGGGTACAACTCCTACGCCCAGCGCGGTAATCTTCCCGTGATTGAGGATGTCTGTGAAGGCGGCATGGCTCTGATGCCACGGATCGGTCGCGTCAGGCTGCTGCGTCACTGGGGCGGGCTGATGGACATGTCGATGGACGGGAGTCCGATCATCGACCACACGCCAGTAGATGGTCTCTATCTGAATGCCGGCTGGTGTTACGGAGGGTTCAAGGCCACTCCTGCCTCTGGGCTCTGCTTCGCTCACCTTCTGGCCCGGGACGAACCGCATCCCGTGGCGACGGCATACCGGCTGGATCGCTTCGCACGCGGCGCCGTGATCGACGAAAAAGGTATGGGCGCGCAGCCCAACCTGCATTGAGGTTCCTATGCGTCTGACCTGTCCTTTCTGTGGCTCTCGTGGCCTTGAGGAATTTACCTACCGGGGCGATGCCTCTGTCCGGCGACCGGCCGCAGACGCCAGCGAGCAGGCGTGGGTGGACTATGTCTATTTGCGTGACAATCCCTGCGGGCGTCATCAGGAGTTATGGTATCACGGTGCTGGCTGCCGCTCCTGGCTTGTGGTGACACGTGATACGCGGACCCATGAGATTTTCGATGTCCGCAATGCGCGAGACGTGGCTGTGGCTGAACGTCAGACAGAAGCAGGCAAGGGAGAGAACTCATGAGCGCTGCTCCTGTGCAAACTTTTCGTGTCAGAAGCGGCAACGGTGTCGATACCAGTCGATCCCTTCATTTCTCTTTTGACGGGAAAATCTACACCGGCCATCCCGGTGATACGCTCGCCTCAGCCCTGCTGGCCCATGGTGTGCGTCTCTTAGGGCGCTCCTTCAAATATCACCGTCCGCGCGGTCTGCTTTCGGCGGGACCGGAAGAACCGAATGCTCTTGTCGAACTTCGTGACGGGGCAAGGCGTGAACCCAATAGCCGTGCCACCGTGGTCGAACTGTTCGACGGTCTGAATGCCTCCAGCCAGAATCGCTGGCCCAGTCTTTCCTTCGATGCTCTGGGGATGAACGGTCTTTTCTCATCCGTGCTCGGAGCCGGGTTCTACTACAAGACCTTCATGTGGCCCGCGTCCTTCTGGGAAAAGCTGTATGAACCCATGATCCGCCGGGCGGCCGGACTCGGACGGGCTGCGGACGAGGCTGATCCCGATCTTTATGAAAAAGCCACGGCGTTTTACGATGTGCTTGTGGTTGGCTCCGGTCCCGCCGGACTTGCGGCGGCGCTGACTGCGGGGCGTTCCGGCGCACGGGTGATCCTGTGTGAACAGGATGCGCTGCTCGGAGGACGCCTGCGGGACGAAAGCGCGACGCTCGATGGTAAAGCCGGTTGGCAGTGGGCGGAACAGGTCCGTCAGGAACTTGCTGACATGCCGGACGTCCGGGTGATGACGCGCACCTGCGTTTTTGGCGCCTACGACGGCGGCACCTATGGCGCGCTGGAACGGGTGGCGGATCATGTGGCGATCCCGAAGGAGGGGCAGGCGCGTCAGCGGCTATGGCGGATCGTTGCCCGTGAATGTGTGATGGCGACGGGAGCGATCGAACGGCCTGTTGTTTTCCCGAATAATGACCGGCCCGGCGTCATGCTGGCGGGTGCCGTGCGCACTTACCTCAACCGGTTTGGTGTGGCAGCGGGACGGAAAGCCGTTCTGTACACCTGCAACGATGACGGTCTGCGCACGGCGCTTGATCTCCGGCGGGCCGGTGTGACCATCGCTGCCATTGTGGATTCCCGCCCTGCCGGAGTGGGTGATGGCGCTCAGGTGGCTGCTCGATGTGGCGCGGCCTTTTTCTCCGGCGGCGCCATTGCCGACTGTTACGGGCATTCCGGTGTAAAGGCCGTCCTTGTTCGGGATGCATCCGGAAAGACCATATCCATCACGTGTGATCTCGTCGCCATGTCGGGAGGCTGGTCGCCCAATGTGGCGTTAGCTACGCATCAGGGAAACCGGCCTGTCTGGCATGACGACCTGTGCGCGTTTCTGTCCTCGACTTTCCCGCCGGGTATGGTCGCCGCAGGGGCTGCCGCCGGCGTGTTCGACACGGCGGCAGCGCTTCATGACGGGGCCGTCGCCGGGCAGCGGGCTGCTGTCGCCTGCGGCTATGCAGCGACATTGCCGGTGCTGCCGGAAGCCGAGCCGACACGGTACGCCATCCGGGCGCTGTTTCATGCTCTCAAGGGAGTGCCGTCTTCGAAAAAAGCCAAGGCGTTCGTCGATTTTCAGAACGATGTCACAGCCAAGGATGTCGCGCTCGCGGCGCGGGAAGGGTTTGTCTCGGTCGAGCATCTCAAGCGCTACACGACGCTTGGCATGGCGACGGATCAGGGCAAGACCTCCAACATCAATGCTCTGGCGCTGCTTGCCGAAATCACGGAACGCACCATTCCTCAGACGGGAACGACTCTGATCCGGCCACCGGTTCAGCCTGTCGCCGTTGGGGCGTTGGCTGGCCCACATCGGGGAACACATTTCAAACCCACCCGTCTGCCGCCGACCCACCAGTGGGCGGAAGAGCAGGGGGCGGTGTTCACCGCGAACGGCCTGTGGCTGCGTGCACAGTGGTTCCCACGTTCCGGTGAAAAGGACTGGCTGGAGACGGTCAGCCGGGAAGTGCGCACGGTGCGTGAGGCCGTCGGCTTCTGCGACGTCACCACGCTGGGTAAAATCGACATTCAGGGCCCGGATGCTGCGGAGTTTCTCAATCGGGTCTACGTCAATGCGTGGCTGAAACTTGCTGTCGGACGTGTCCGATACGGGCTGATGCTGCGTGAGGACGGGTTCGCCTATGATGACGGCACCACGGCCCGTCTGGGCGAAAATCACTATGTGATGACAACCACGACCGCGAATGCGGGCGGGGTGATGGCTCATCTTGAGTTCTGTCATCAGTGGCTGTGGCCGGAGCTTGATGTGCAGTTCATCTCGGTGACGGATGAATGGGCGCAGATTGCCGTAGCCGGACCGAAGTCGCGTGCCGTTCTGGAAGAGATTGTCGATCCGCCATTCGATCTTTCCAACGAAGCCTTTCCCTACATGGCGGCGGTGGAACTGACGGTCTGCGGTGGCGTGACCGCCCGCTTGTTTCGCCTCTCCTTCTCCGGTGAACTGGCTTACGAACTGGCTGTGCCTGCCCGCTATGGCGATGCGCTGGCGCGGCTGCTGATGAAGGTGGGTGAACGCTTCGGGATTGCGCCTTATGGCACGGAAGCGCTGGGTGTGCTCCGTATCGAGAAAGGGCATCCCGCTGGCGCGGAGCTGAACGGTCAGACCACGGCGCATGATCTCGGCATGGGGCGTCTACTGTCCACGAAGAAAGACTTTATCGGTAACCGGATGGCGCAGCGGCCTGTGCTGACAGATCCGTCCCGTCCCACACTGGTCGGCATTCAGCCGGTCAATCCCGAGGACATGCTGGTCGCCGGTTCGCATCTTCTGCCACAGGGAGCGCCCGCCACAGCGGCCTCTGATCAGGGATGGTTGTCTTCGGTCGCATGGTCACCCTGTGTCGGATCGTGGATTGGTCTGGGTTTCCTGAGCAATGGTCCTGCCCGCAAAGGCGAGATCGTGTCGGTTCATAATCCGCTGGCTGGAACAATCATTGCCGCACGCGTCGTCGATCCGGTGTTTGTCGATCCCAAAGGAGAACGTCTCCATGGCTGATCAGTTATTGCCTGTGCTGCCTGTGAAATACGGCTCCCTGCGAGTGGGCGGCATGACATTCGAGCAATCCCCGCTCGCCGAGACTGTCAGTCTGGGCGCTTTTTCGGGGGACGGGCGAGACGCACTCGTCAATAGAATTCACGAGGCGTTCGGGGTCATGCTTCCTGAGCATCCTCGTGCAGTGCATACGATGGATGGTCGATGCGCCTTTCTCTGGAACGGACCCAGCCAGTGGCTGGCGATTGCCGAGGACGGTGCAGGTCTGCTGTCCCGACTGCGTGAAGTCTGTGAGGATGTCTGTGCGTTGACATCCCAGAGTGACAGCCGCGCCATCCTGAAACTGTCCGGTCCGGACAGCCGGGAAGCAGCGTCACGGCTTGTGCCGATTGACCTGCACCCGAGAGCATTCGGCAAGGATCATGTCGCGTCCACGCTTGCCGGGCATATTCCGGTCATCATGTGGCAGACAGATGACGTGCCGACTTATCTTTTTCTTGTCTTCCGGAGTCTGGCCGCAAGCCTGTTCCATGACTTCTCTGTCGTCCTGAATGGTTTTTCTTCTTCAGAAATGGATACCTGTGTATGACAACGCTCTCTCCTGACGCCAAAGGCTATATCCTGACGCTGAGCTGTCCGAACCGCCCGGGCATCGTGGCCGCCCTGAGCCAGACCCTGTTCGAGGCTGGCGCGAACATTACCGAAGCGCAGCAGTTCGATGATACGGGCAGCGGCAGCTTTTTCATGCGGATCATGTTCGATATCGTGAAAGGTGGACGCACGGAGGCTGATCTTCGCGGGATTGTCGAGACGCTGACGGGCCAGTTCCAGATGCAATACCGTCTGAACTGTCAGTCCTATCGTCCCAAGGTCATGATCCTTGTGTCGAAGTTCGATCACTGTCTGGTGGATCTTCTGTATCGCTGGCGGATCGGCGAGCTTCAGATCGACCCTGTCGGTATCATCGCCAATCATCCTGAAGAGACATACAGGGATGTCGATTTCTACGGGATTCCGTTTCATTATCTGCCGATTACCAAAGACACGAAGACGGAGCAGGAAGCCCGCATTTTCTCGCTCGTGCAGGAAAGCCAGACGGAACTCGTCGTGCTGGCGCGCTACATGCAGATTCTGTCCAATGAGATGGCATCGGCCTTTTCCGGACGCTGCATCAACATCCACCATTCGTTCCTGCCGGGATTCAAGGGGGCACGGCCCTATCATCAGGCGTGGAATCGCGGCGTAAAACTGATTGGCGCGACAGCGCATTATGTCACCAGCGACCTTGATGAAGGCCCGATCATTGAACAGGATGTCGAGCGCATCTCGCATGCGGACAGCCCGGAAGATCTGATCCGCAAAGGGCGCGATATCGAGCGCCGGGTTCTGTCACGGGCCGTGCGGTATCACATCGAGATGCGCACGATCCTGAACGGGAACAAAACCATCGTGTTCACTTCCTGACGGATACGGAGAGAGTCCTGTTATGGTCTCAGATGTCAAGCTGATTGATGGCAAAGCTTTCGCTCGCAGATTGCGTCACGACATTCGTGATCAGGCACAGGGATTGCATGCGCGACATGGCGTTTTGCCTACGTTGGCGGTGGTAATGGTGGGAGAAGATCCTGCCAGCGCCGTGTATGTTCGCAACAAGATCAGGGCGACGGAAGAGGCCGGGATGCGTTCAGTGTCACATCATCTGCCGAAAAGCACGGCGCAGGATGAACTGCTTGATCTGATCGCAGGGCTGAACGCCGATGAGTCGGTGCATGGCATTCTGGTTCAGTTGCCACTTCCTGAGCAGATCGATCGAGATGCGATTCTGGACGCGATAAATCCTGAGAAGGATGTAGACGGCTTTCATATCGTCAACGCGGGTCGTCTGGCGGTTGGCCGACAGGACGGGTTCATTCCCTGCACACCCATGGGCTGCATGATGCTGCTGCGCTCCGTTGTGCCGAACCTGAGCGGACTGCATGCCGTGGTCATCGGCTGTTCGAACATTGTGGGTCGCCCCATGGCGCGTCTGCTTCAGCAGGCGGGCTGTACGGTGACGGTAACGCACCTGAAAACACGTGATGTCGCCGCGGAAACACGTCGGGCGGACATCATTGTCGTGGCTGCCGGTCACGCGGGACTGGTGCGGGGAGACTGGGTGAAGGAAGGTGCCATTGTCATTGATGTCGGCATCAACCGCGTGGATACGGTATCGGGATCACGATTGGTGGGAGATGTGGCGTTCGATGAAGTGAGCCCGCGTGCGGCGGCAATTACGCCAGTGCCCGGCGGTGTTGGTCCGATGACCATTGCCTGTCTGTTGCAAAACACGCTTCAGGCGGCAAGACAGTTTGCGACGGGAGCGGTTGTTATTGAGTGAAATCAGCTCGACTGAAGGACACTGTTATGCAGTGGAGAATTTAACGAGTGAATTGATGTCAGAAAATAGTATGTATTTTTGAAGGTATCTGTCTGCAATGGCAGGATATTTTCCATAATCTTATAAAGTCATGAAGAATGATTCTGGATAAAGCATTTTTTGATCCAGTCTCTTCTTTCAGCCATTTATGGAACGGGAAAGATTGATAAGAGCTCGCTCGGAAGTTACGCCTGCTTTGCGGTACAGGCGGAGCCGGTGATTTTTGACGGTGCCCTTGCTGATTCCCAGATGCTGCGCGATTTCTCCTGTGCAACGACCCTCCAGAATCAGGTGCAGAAGGTCACGCTCGCGCGGGGTCAGATGCAGAGCTTTATGCGGCGGATCATCGGATACTGTGCGGGAGCGAGTTGGACTGAAAACCAGCAGCCGGCCTCCCGGTGCAAGCATGCAGTCTTCAGGAAGCGTCACAAGGCGTAGGACAAACTGTTCCGGTTCCGTGTGACAGGTCTGGCCGGGCGCACCCAGAAGTTTGTAAATGGCGTGGAGCAGGACGGGGCCGTGCTGTTTCTCGGCTTCTTGCCAGGCGGGATTACCGTACAGACGATTGCCGTGCCGGTCGAGCACCAATGAGCCACATGCCGAGCTGCTGTCTTCACGAGTGTTGCTGGTGCTGAAATTGCGAAGAGTCTGCGTGACATGAGCACGGTGCAGACCATTGAAAAGCGGCTGGATAAGATGGGCGAGGTGTAACTCATCACTTGTGAAAAGATTTTCCCCTTTCTGGAGAAAAAGCATCACACAGGCATTGTTCTGTACCGGAAGAAGAAGTCCGAGTTCATCGGAAAAATCATGTTTTTTCTGAAAGATTCTGGTGTATTCATCAGGCTTTATGGACGAATCAAGGGTGGAAAGAGTGACTGCCGAGGCCTGTGTCTGGCGGCGCCACAGGTGCCAGAAAGGGTCAAAACACCGGAAAGTGGAATTATAATCGGTCGTCACACTGGAGGCGACATCATTTGTATGCAGGACGTTCGGCAGTACTCCTGGCGCATAGACGATGATCCAGGCGGCCTGATTGGGGATGAGAGAAGCCAGCAGGCCGAGCATCCGTCTATGAAAGTCCGGTTGTCCGATCTGGGCTGCGACATCACCGGTGGCGGAAAGCCAGCTTTCAGGAAGCGTTACACATTCTGGGGTGTTTTCCAAAGGTATTGCCATAACGCTTCCTCCTTTCGTCGGCCGGTAGAGGATCCATCACGCTTCAGACAGCACAGGCTCACGTGGCGCCGAAGTCTTCATTGCTTCCAGACGATTGCCAGCAGCGCAAGTTTTCAGGATACGCACCGCTTTTTCTGCAATTATACTTCCGGCTTCCAGAGGCGGCAGACCACCGTCATAGATGTTCGAGATGACGGAATATTCGTAGCTCATGTCACTGTTGCCGCTATAGGCGCGTGCTTTTGCAAGCGACTCTTCATCGGCAAGCCGGTAGGCGAAGTAGGCCGACATGCTGCGGGACGCCCTTGCGTCTCCACCCGGTCGTTCTCCAATCAGGCTGATGACGAGCTTCGGCTGGAGCAGTTCGCCAACGGCTTCTGCGACCTTGACCCGCCCGAAAGGCAGAAGAATGGGTTGTCCGACAGACAGACCGTGCGCGAGCAGACCATCCAGCAATATAGGCAGAAGGTCGGGAATGTTGTGATGAATGGCTTCGGCGCTCAGCCCGTCGGAAACGACGATCTGTACGTCCATGCCTTCCGGAGCAAGGTCGACGATGCATTCTTTATCGAGATAAGCGCCAATATCGGGATTGCCGAGATGTGTCTGTTTGTCGGATGCGCGGGTTTTCAGGCGTCGGAATGTCAGATCGGGCAGACGCGCCTCATCAAGTTCGGCGGCGATGGCCTGCCGTCCGATGGCAAGATTGGCGCGGATTTCGCGTGAGACGTGATTGGCGGGTCTCGGGCCGGCGGAATCAAAGCCGTAAGCGGCGGGGACACGCTCCAGAAGGCGGTCGAATTCAGACTCCGAACCGCAGAAGATGCGGGGATTGCCCCAGTTCGGTCCGCGCTCGATCGTGCCGTCTTCCATCTCCGTGAAGATGCCACGCGTTTTCGCCCACGCGAGATACTCCGCCGCTGGCCGCGCATTGTGAATTTCACGCAGTGTCTGGTCATCGTGACCGGATGTGTCGAAATAGGCGAGCATGCGATCGACTGTCAGAAACACGTCCATGAAGTAGTTCGCACCAGCCGCCGCCAGCAGTTCGGTGGCGATCTGATGGCCTTCGATCGAGATGTCGGAATGCATGGTGTAACAGGGGGCCATGCCCATCGGGAGGCCCATCAGTTTGCCCATGAAATGATCCTGTAAGTTTGAAAGGATCATCTCGATATTGTCGAGATGGGTCTCGGGGCCGATGAAGCCCGTTACATTGTTGACCATGAAGGGGTCATACCGGCGGGCGAGGCCGTAACACAGCGCCTCGCAGGTGGTCATGTCCATGTCTTCATGCTTGGCGTAGGTCAGTTCGCTGCCCTGTCCGGTCTCGAAGTACATGAACTGGCTTGTCGTTTCACGAAGCGGCCCCTGTGTGGCCATCAGATGATAGGCTTCATCGAGAAGATCGACGGTTACATCGAACTCGTCCGTCAGGGTGCGTTCGGTGCCAGCCAGACTCTGGAACAGGATTTCCAGAGGCGCGCCATCCTGTAGACTGGCCATCTGGGTTTTCATGTGCGCCAGAACGCAGATCTGGGTGGGCGCTCCTGTCTCACGACGTAGACGGTCGAGATGGGTCAGTAGAGCCGTCACGTTCTCGACGGTGTCGATGGAGGGGTTGATACCCAGCAGTGCGTCGCCCGAGCCCATGGAAAGTCCCGTGTAGACAAGCGCGGATACACAGGAGAGATCGTCGGTTGGATGATTGGGCTGAAGCCGTGAGGACAGGGTGCCTTGCGCACCGACCAGAGTGCGGGCCTGCGCCGAACGCTTGGCTTTGCGCGCCACGAGAATCAGCTCGTGTACATCCATCAGCTTGGCGAGAGCCGCTGCCATCACGCCGGTAAGACCTCGCCCCAGACGGCGGACTTCAGGGGCTGCGGCCCGGAGCAGCAGATCCTTGAGTTCGCCGACTGTCAGCGTGGCGATGGTTTCGAACGCCTCCCGGTCAATGTCGTAATTCACCCGCATGATGGAATCTATGCGTCCATCGGTGGTGGTGAGTGGGTGGTCATGGATGTGCTGTAGCGTCAGACCGGAGAGGATGGCGCGTGCGGCCTCCCGTGTCATTTCATCCGCCGCAGTCAGAGCGGCCATACGGTCACCGGCCTTGGAAATGTCGGCGGCTCCCAGAAGCGCTTTCAGTCCATGAAAGGTGAAGGCGCGATCCATGAGACTGATTGTGTAGTCCTCATCGGGAAGGGGCGCTGGTACTGCAATGTCCGCGAGAGAAGTCAGCGTAGCCATGGGAGCAGTCTCCATTATCGGTTCGGTCAGCTCATGCCGTAGAAGGACACGGGAAACACGATGTTGTGTGGCCGCCCGATACGGACGAAACGGGCGTCGCGGACAGGCATTTCATCAAGGACCATCAGGTTGACGGGCAGCGTGCCCCAGCGGGTGATGTAACTGCCCAGTGTGTGACCGATATTGTGGTCGGTCAGGATGATCAGCGGGAGTTCGGACGGCAGCAGGGCTTCTTCCAGTGCGGTCGCGATGCGCTCTCCTGTTGCGCGAATGGTTGCGAGATCCGGAGGCGTGTCGCTGGTCAGTCGCAGGCACACGCCAGCGGGATGTCTGCGGGCGATGGTGAGAAGGTTGTTCAGACGACTGACGGAGGTCCGCATATCGAATGTGCCGAGGATCGGGAGATCCCGTAGTGGCAGGCCAATCTTATCGGAGTGAAAGACCGTCGCGCCTGAGATGTCGGTGCTGTGCATGGTCAGACCGTAAACGGTGGCCCGTCCCTGATTGGCCGGAACGGCCCGATGCAGATCGCGGGAAAGAAGGGGAGACGCCATGATCCCCCGCGCCAGATCGACCCCGAGATCGCCATAAAGGGCGCGTGGCGGCAGATTCTGTCCGTTCAGGGTGGCGTAAATCATTTCGCCGACGCCGCCGGAAAAGGTCAGCAGGGTGGAAGGGGGTAGGGACGGGGTGAACGGACAGTCTTCGTGGAGCGCTCCGCAGGCGCTGCTGAAACTGGCGCGTGATCCTTGGGCGATGTCTTCCAGCGCACGGACATACCAGTGCGTGATACGCTCGATATCCTGCTCGGAAACACTATCGCCCGGCACAAGCGATAAACCGAGGTGATCGCACAGGGCGGCGCCAAAGGGCGAGAGTGAGATGAGTGTGGTGCCGTCGCCGCCGAACTGGAAGTGGCGGGCACCGATAGAGTGACAGCCCGCCGCCATAACCTGTCCGTTCATGCCAAGCGCTGCATTGGTTGTGCCGCCGCCAATATCGAGATTGAGCACGCCGGTATTGGTTTGGTGCCACGACAGCTCGGCGCATCCCCCCATGAAGGCGAGCCAGGATTCCAGCATGGGGTCGCGCGTCGTGGCGACAACGGCTGCGCCAATGCGGGATTCCACGACTTCTGTCAGGGCGATGGCGTTGTCCTGTCGTGCAGCGAGTCCTGTAACGATCGCGCCGCCGGAAAAGATGCTGTCACGATCAGGCGTGATGGCATCCAGCCAGCTGTCGAGCAATGCGTCGATTGCTTCGATGTCGAGCTGCTGATCGTCCCGAAAAGGAGTGAAACAGGCTTCCGAACGGTAGCAGAGTTCAGGTTGGTTAAATTCCATGCGACCGGTGACGCAATTCAGGGAGAGACGCGCGTGCGCGGCCATCGCCCGACTAGTTGTCGAACCGAAATCGAAGCCTGCGAGAAGGACTGTGTCTCCGGCCAAGGTCATGCTCTGGCCCCTGCGGTATCAGTGGCGGCAACAATAGACTTATCATTATCATACTGCAATGAAAACCCCGTCGAACGATTGTTTCCGATTATAATATATTCAAAATTTTTCATGATGTTTCGTGTTATTGCGATAGAACTGGAAGCTGGAGTGAGACAAAATTTGTTCACCAGAAAGACCTACGAGCCGGGTTGCCGGATCGACTGTCGGATAAAGCGGTCGGAAATCATGCCGATGACCGCTACACATAGACCCGCGACCACGCCCTGCCCGACATCAGCTTTGGAAAGGGCGGCGTAAGTGACCTGTCCGAGATCGCGCGTGCCGACAAGCGCGGTGATGACCAGCATTGAAAGCGCCAGAAGGATCGTCTGGTTGAGGCCCAGAAGCATGTCGGGAAGGGCATGGGGCAGGCGGATGCGTCGGAGAATCTGCCCGCGTGTGCAGCCGGTCATGATCCCGGCTTCGATAAGGGAAGCCGGCACCTGACTGATCCCGTGCGCCGTGTAGCGGATGGCGGGAGCGATGGCGTAGAGCACGATACCGATCATCGCTGTAAAATCGCCGACACGAAACAGCATGACGATGGGGATGAGATAGACGAAGGCCGGGAGCGTCTGGAGCGTGTCGATGAACACTTCCACGCTTTTCATCAGCCAGGAGCGCTGTATGGCAAGGACTCCCAGCGGCACCCCGAGCAGCATGGCGATCATGACCGATACACCGCAGAGATAGAGTGTGATCATCGCCGGTTGCCACAGTCCCACGACAGCCATGAAACCGCACATGAGACCCACGGTCAAGGCGAGACGGATGCCCCCCATCCATAGTCCGGCCAGCGTTACGACCGCCACGACCCATGGCCAGGGCAAGGCGAGCATGAAGCGCTTCACCGGCATGAGGACGTGCAGCAGCATGAAAGTCTTGATCACATCGAGCGGATCGTGAAAGTGGATATTGATCCAGGAGACCAGATCATTCCAGAACGGGCCGGTAGAGAGACGTGCGCTGTCGGGATAATGGGCGATCGCTGGCCAGAGGGCGGCAGCGACCCAGAGCAGTCCTGCCAAGACGAGAGCACCTGTGACAGGAAAGCGCGGGTGTGAGCTTTTGGGGACAGCGCGTCGTGTATCAGGCACAAGCGCCTGTGCGAAACGGTCGAGCATCACCGCCAGAACCGTGATCGCCAGACCGGCTTCGAGACCACCGCCGATATCAAGCCGTCGCAGAGCGCCAAGTACGTCCCAGCCCAGACCACCCGCGCCGATCATCGACGCAATAATCACGACATTGAGCGAAAGCATGATGACCTGATTGACCCCCACCATCAGTCCGGGGAGGGCCGTTGGCAGAAGGATACGCCATGTCATCTGGCGACGGGTGCAGCCTGTCATGCTGCCCAGTGAACGCAACTCGTCAGGCACGCCCTGAATGGCGACAATCGTGACGCGGACCATCGGCGGGATGGCGTAGATAACGGTGGCGATCATGGCGGAGACAGGGCCAAAGCCGAACAGGATCAACATCGGCAGGAGATAGGCGAAGACCGGCATGGTCTGCGCGACGTCGAGCAGCGGAGAGAGAAAGCGACCAAAGATGGCCGACCGGACGCACAGAAGTCCGAGCGAGAGACCACCCGCAGCGCTGAGCAGGGCCGCCACCAGCACGGAGGCGAGCGTGACCATGGCGCTGGTCCATTGTCCGAAGACCACGAGATAGAGAAAGCCGATCGTCATGCCGACGGCAAGACGCCATCCGCGCAGCGTCCATGACAGGGCCGCGATGGCTATGATCAGGGCGAACCATGGTACGGGAGGAAACAGCATCACGGCTTCCGACCCTTCGCCTTTCAGGATGCCGGTCGCCAGCACCATGGAGGCCAGTTGCAGAGGCAGATCGAGAAGAAACGAGAGCGCGCGGGTGAAACCGGAAACAGTTAGCGGTCCCAGATGAGCCTCCTCTGTCAGCCAGTGCATGAAAGCGGAAATCCAGTCCGCCAGTGGCAGACGCCATTCGGTAGGGTATTTCTGCACCCAGCGAGGAAATATGGTGCGCGGCAGTTCGGCCAGAATGAAGCTCAGAATGATGATGATCAGCCACAGCAGGTGGCGCAGAGTGACCGGCTTGCCGGAAATGATACTGGTCGGGAAGGTCGATACTTTTTTCATGCGTCGACTGCCTGATCATCCGGACCGATGAGGATGTCGAGCAGCATGGTCCGGTCGATGGCGCCAACGATTTCATCGTTTTCAATGACGGCGAGAGGCAGGGAAGAGGCATCAAGCTGACGGACAAATGAAATGACCCGGTCTGTTGCGTTGACCTCACCACCAAAAGGACCGGCAGGAGGAGGGGCTGTCATGATGGATCGGGCGGTCAGAATATGGGCGCGCGGCGCATCCCGGGTGAAGGCGCGCACATAATCGGTTGCGGGACTGACGAGCAGTTCCTCCGCCGTGCCGATCTGCTCGACCTGCCCGTCTTTCATGATGGCGATGCGGTCAGCAACGCGCACGGCCTCTTCGAAATCATGCGTGATGAAGACGATGGTTTTTTTCAGCATGCCCTGAAGGCGCATGACTTCGGCCTGCATTTCGCGGCGGATCAGCGGGTCGAGGGCGGAGAAAGGCTCATCAAGGAACCACACGTCAGGATCGCCAGCAAGAGAACGGGCGATGCCGACACGCTGCTGCTGGCCGCCGGAAAGCTGGGCGGGAAACCGGTGTTCGCGGCCTTCGAGCCCCACCAGACGGATCATCCGCTGTGCGATTTCCTCGCATTCCGCGCGTGGTCGTCCCTGAATTTCCAGAGGAAAAGCGACGTTGCCGAGCACCGTAAGATGTGGCAGCAGCGCGAAATGCTGGAAGACCATGCCCATCTGGTGACGGTGTATCTGGATCAGGTCAGCTTCGGAAAATTCGAAAAGATTCTTGCTTTCAAAAAGAATCTGGCCCGCTGAGGGCGGAGTGAGGCCGGCCAGGCAGCGTAACAGGGTTGATTTTCCTGAGCCGGAGAGGCCCATGATGACAAAGGTCTTGCCCCGTTCAATGTCGAGATCGACATTGAAGATTGCAGGTGTAATACAGGCTTCCTGAAGCGCCTGCACGTTGTCAGTGGTCAGATGGCCGTCTGTGACGAATTCGGATGCACGTGCGCCATAGAGGCGGCTGACTTTCCGGCAAGCCAGTACAGGATGCTGCATCAGGTCTCTCTTCTGCGGAAAAGGGATTCCTCCGGCAGTGCCGATGGGACTGCGCGGAGGAAAGATGTTACTTACTGAGCCAGGTCTTCCACACGTCTTCGTGCTTGTTGACCCAGTCCTGAGCCACGTCCTCGACTTTCTCGCCGTTGAGGTCCACGCGGGCATCAAGTTCACCCATGGTTTTGTTATCGAACTTGTAATTCTTGATAATGGCGTAGGCGCCCGGCCACTTGTTTTTCATGCCTGACCAGACAGCTTTCCAAATGGGACCATAAGGCTTGCCACAGTCGTACTTGGCGTCCTTGTTGATTCCCCAACTGGGATCTTCGTAACACCCCGGTTCATAACGAGGGAATTCAACAAACTCACCTTTGTATTTGATAGGCACCCAATGCGGTGTGTAGATCCACAGAATGATGGGGGCCTTGCGTTCGTAGGCGCTTTTAAGCTCGGCGAAGAGCGCGGCGTCGGTGCCCGCATGCACGACTTCAAACGGAAGATCGAGCGCTTCGATACGTTCCTCGTCATGACCGCCCCAGGTCGAGGGACCGCCGAGATAGCGTCCTTTGGGGGCAGTTTCAGGAGTGCTGAAAATCTCGCTACATTTTTTCAGGGCTTCCCAGTTGGGCAGGCCCGGGCATTTTTCCTTCATGTATTCCGGAAACCACCACTCTTCACGAGCCTGCATTCCGGAGGAACCCAAATCTTCCACTTTGCCGGTTTTGACCGCAGCCTGAAGAGCTTCCTGCGCTGTCGTGGCCCAGACCTCAGGTGCGACAGTGAGGTCACCGTTTTCCATGCCACTGAACTGGGCGAGGTAATCGGCTGGTACATAGTCGATGTTGTATCCAGCTTTTTTCAGAATATCGCCCATGATGTGAGCAGTTATCAGTTCACCCGTCCAGTCATTGAGTGTGATCTTGATCGGATCGTGGGATTCTGGCGCAGCGACGGCGGAGCGGCCCATGAGGCAAAGACCGCCAAGCAGTGAGATGCAAAGCAGATTTCTGATCATCATTTCATGTCCATAATGATATTGGACAAACCCTAGTAAACGCAAGACAGAATCAGCAACAGGTATTTCTTATATAAGATATATTTATATTCGGGTTTAGATAATTCTTCTGTTCACAAGGCGTGATGTGGTGTTTTTTTATTTTAAAACAATGATGTAGAGAAAAGTTGAAAAACACGAAACCCGTGATGCATGTTTTTATCAGAAACGGATTCGCTCGTTTGCCCGGATAGAATCTTTGTTTGTTCTGTCAAAAGCTCTTTTTAGGAGATGAAAAGATGGAGTGTGATCGTTGTGCTCATATGAGAGGGGGATGCCTCTGTCGTTCAGGATGAATGGTGCCAAATGGCACTATTGTTATGGACCCCATCGCATGCTTGTTTTCATTTCAGATCGGAAACGTATCGAGGGCGACGATCATGACCGCGTTTCTTGTGAAAGCTCCGCAAAGATCTTCCCATCGGATCAACGGTGGGGACAGCGCCCGGAAGTTTCCGGTAGCAGCAGGTGAGCGTTTCGAAGTTCTGGGCGTTGATGGAGGACAGACGGCTGTCGTGTTTGCTCCACAGGGTATGCTGAAATGCTCTTCGGGAGAAGAAACCGCCCCCGCCTTTTCCAGTGAGGCATTGTCCCGGTTTCTGGATGGAGAAGAAATCTCCTTCGTTATACTGGACGCAGAAGCAGTGCCCGGAGAGAGTGTCAGTTTCACGGTGCTGCGGGATGGAGACATTGTCGTCGAAGTTCCTGCGGACGATATGCTGCCTGAAAATTCCGATGCTCCCGGGCGTGTGGATGTAGCGATTTATGCGGCTTCCGCCACGTCACGTCTGCCTGCTCCACTTGGACCCGTCCTGCAGGAAATCCACGTGCCAGCGGCCTCGGCTGTAAGTTATCGTGTCCGGGAGGGCGACTACATCCAGATCATCGATGTCGATGGTCGGCAATGCTCCGATTTTCTCGCGTTCGATGCTCTGGCTCTGGAAGAGGGGAGGACGTTCGGGCTGGATGCGACGGCCACCCGGACTGTGCAGGGAAGCGCCATGCCGACACCGGGACTGCATGCGAAGTTTCTGAATGAACACATGCAGCCGATGGTCGAGATCGTACAAGATACGGTGGGTCGTCATGATGCATTCCTTCTGGCCTGTACCGCCAAATATTATGATGACAGCGGTTATCCTGGTCATGACAACTGCACTGAAAACTTCAACAGGGTACTTGAAGTGGAGGGAATTGTTCCCCGCAGTGGGTGGCCGGCCATCAACTTCTTTTTCAATACGCAGGTTCTTGAATGCGGTACGATCGTGGGCGAGGAGCCGTGGTCCCGACCCGGAGACTATGTGCTGCTCAGGGCGGAAAGGAATCTCGTCTGCGCCTCTTCATCGTGCGCTGATGACGTGACGTCCGCAAATGGCTGGACGCCTACTGATATTCATATCCGCATTTACGACCGGAGCAACCGTTTTCCGAAGGGGGTGACGCATCGCATGACACCCGAATCTCCACCTGTCATGACACGCCAAAGTGGTTTTCACGATCGTCTTGAAGCGCTGGGCGCGAAGTTTGTCGAATATAAAGGCTTCTGGCTGCCATCCTGTTTTGAAGGCTACGGTCCGGTTTCCGAATACTGGGCCTGCCGGACAAAAGTCTGCGTAATGGATCTGTCGGCTCTCCGTAAGTTCGAAATCACAGGCCCAGACGCCGAACTGCTGCTCCAGATAGCCGTGACACGCGATATCCGTAAACTGGCTGTAGGGCAGGTAGTTTATACAGCGCTATGTTATCCGCATGGCGGCATGCTGGATGACGCAACCGTGTTCCGTCTGGCGCCGCAGGCGTTCCGGCTTGTTTGTGGCGATGATTATTGCGGTGAATGGCTTTGCAATCTGGCGGATGATCGAGGACTGAATGCCCGCATCCGAGCTTCCACCGACCAGTTGCATAACCTTTCTGTGCAGGGACCGGAGAGTCGGGAGATTCTGGCGTCGTTGATCTGGACCTGTCCCACACAGCCGGACATCGTGTCCCTGAAATGGTTCCGCTTTACCATCGGACGCATCGGTGGCCCCGAAGGCATTCCTGTTGTGGTTTCACGAACCGGTTACACGGGAGAGCTTGGTTATGAAATCTGGTGTCACCCCCGGCAGGCTTTCGCCGTATGGGATGCGATCTGGAAAGCCGGAAAACCGAAAGGGATGATGCCCCTCGGACTAGAAGCTCTGGACTGGCTGCGTATCGAAGCCGGACTGGCTTTTGCCAGTTACGAGTTCTGTCCGGAAACGGATCCATTTGAAGCAGGTCTTGGCTTTGCCGTGCCTGCAGCCAAGACCGAGGATTATGTCGGTCGTGAAGCTTTGGGGCGGAGACGTGAAAATCCGCGGCAGTGTTTGGTCGGATTGGAAAGCCACATGAATGACAGGCTTGATCATGGAGATCCTGTCTATTCAGGTCGAGCCAGGGTCGGTGTCGTGACAAGCTCATGTAGTTCTCCCGTTCTGGGAAAAAACATTGCGCTAGCACGTGTCGATGTATCGGTGACGGAAATCGGAAAGGAACTGGAAATCGGAAAACTTGACGGGTTTCAAAAGAGGATACCGGTGAAAGTTACATCTTTTCCGGCTTATGACCCGAAAAAAACACGAGTCAGATCCTGAAATATAGCCAGAAACAGGTTTGCGAGCCAGATCGTCCATTAAGGAGCATCCACGAACATGACAAGAAAGCGGGTAGCAGTCATTGGAGCAGGTCCAAGCGGACTTGCAGCGTTGAGAGCGTTCAGCACGGCGCGCAGGCAAGGACATGATGTTCCTGACATCGTCTGTTTCGAGAAGCAGTCATCAGCGGGCGGTATCTGGAATTATACCTGGCGTACAGGGCTCGATGAATATGGAGAGCCCGTGCATGGCAGCATGTATCGCTTTCTATGGTCAAATGGTCCGAAGGAAGGACTTGAATTCTCTGATTATTCCTTTGAAGAGCATTTTGGCCGTCCAATCCCGTCTTATCCGCCTCGTGCAGTGCTTCTGGATTACATTCTGGGCCGTATGAAGCGTGATGATCTGCAGGGTGACATGCGTTACAGCACACCGGTAAGGGATGTGCAGTGGGATGCAGATGCGGAACACTTCATCGTGACAGTCGAGGATCTTGCGAACGACCATGTTTATTCGGAATGTTTTGATTACGTCATCTGTGCTTCCGGTCACTTCTCTACCCCTAATGTCCCGAGCTTTCCGGGTTTCGATCTGTTCCCCGGTCGTATTCTGCATGCCCATGATTTCCGGGATGCGAATGAATTTGCCGGCAAGGACATTCTTCTGATCGGCAGTTCGTATTCTGCGGAGGATATCGCTTCCCAGTGTTACAAATACGGAGCGAAGTCGATCATCTTCTCCTATCGTTCCCGTCCTTTGGGTTTCAACTGGCCGGAAGGTTTTTCAGAGCATCCTCTTCTGGAGAAAGTCGAAGGAAATACAGCTTCTTTTAGTGATGGAGAAACCCGCAAGATAGACGCCATCATTCTGTGTACCGGATACAAGCACCATTTTCCTTTCCTGCCGGATACTCTGCGTCTGAAAACAAATAACCGCCTGTATCCACTGTCTCTGTACAAGGGTGTTTGCTGGATCGATAACCCGAAGCTGCTTTATCTCGGGATGCAGGATCAGTACTACACATTCAACATGTTTGATGCTCAGGCCTGGTTTGCCCGTGATGTGATCATGGGACGTCTTGAACTGCCCACGGCGGCAGACATGACGGCGGATACGCTTGTGTGGCGCAAGCGTGAAGAGGCGCTTGAAGACGCTTATCAGGAGATCGATTTTCAGACGGATTACGTACGCGATCTGATGAAATACACTGACTATCCGCCGTTTGATCTCGATAAGGTGGCGGAAATCTTCAAGGAATGGAAGCACGACAAGGTTGACGGTATCATGACCTTCAGAGACCGCAGTTATCCGTCCGTCCTGACCAGTACAATGGCGCCCCCGCATCATACGGTATGGATGAAGGCGCTTGATGATTCTCTTGAGGCCTTTCTATCTCCTGTGGCCGAACCCGAGCGCAAGGTCAGCGCGGGCTGATACGATTCAGAACATCAGTTGCATCTTGGCTGGTGTCCTGAAAATCTTCGAAAGATCGTTTCTGTTTATATGAAGATCTCGTGTAAGGAAAACTTATATATCCGATAATGCAATCGGACTGCATGATTTTCCCTATGGTATTTGTTGCGATGTCAATTCGAAATGAAGGCTCGGTGAGCCGGGAGAAGTTGCAAACATGACCACAAGCTGGCGTTCAAGCACCCTTGCCGATCGTCACCGTGTCCTCGGCTCCGGTCTTGAAGACTGGAACGGCATGGCGACGGCCTGGAGTTATTCCACTGACGTGCGGGATCATCACGTCGCCGTTCGTACGAAGGCAGGCCTGATGGATGTATCAGGTCTGAAGAAAATCCATCTTGTCGGACCGCATGCGACGGCAATTCTTGATTATACAACCAGCAGGAATCTTCAGAAGGTTACCCCAGGTCGCTCGGTTTACGCGACTGCCCTCAATGATTCCGGCAAGTTCATTGATGATTGTGTTCTCTATCGTACCGGACCCAATAGCTGGATGGTGGTGCATGGGGCCGGATCGTTGCATGAAATGTTGTCACAGGCGGTTGTGGGACGTAACGCCGCGATGCTGTTCGATGACGATTTGCATGATCTGTCGCTTCAGGGGCCGGTGGCGGTGGATTTTCTTGAGCGTCATGTTCCCGGAATCCGTCAGTTGAATTATTTTCACCATATGCAGACCACACTTTTCGGTGCGCCGGTCATGATCTCCCGCACGGGTTATACCGGAGAGCGCGGGTATGAGATTTTCTGCAAGGGCGTGGATGCACCACTGATCTGGGACAGCATTCTGGAAGACGGAAAGGGCGACGGAATCGTGCCGGTATGCTTTACCGCGCTCGACCTGCTGCGTGTCGAAAGCTGTCTTCTTTTCTATCCTTATGATAATTCGGAAATGTATCCGTTTGAGCAGGAACTGGCTGGTGACACGTTGTGGGAACTGGGCCTGAATTTTACCGTCAGCCCCGGCAAGACGTATTTCCGTGGTGCCCCGGCGCACTTCGCGCTCAAGGGAAAAGAACGTTTCAAGATTTTTGGTTTGCTGCTGGATGGTGATGTAGCGGCAGGAGAAGGTTCAGTTGTCTATGATGGTGAGCGCAAGGTTGGCGTTGTCACCTGCGCCATGGTTTCGAAACTGACGGGAAAATCGATGGCGCTGGCGCGGATGGATGTGCCCTACGCCATTCCGGGAAAACATATTGTGGTAATTTCCGGAGATGCGGAACTGGCGGGTGTGACGCACATTCTGCCGTTCGACGATCCCGAGAAAAAGAAACGGACGGCAAAGGGATGAAATCCCATTTCATCATGATCCTGTTGGAAAGGAAAAAGGTCTTATGGGAACAAGTGAGCTTCCGTATCGGCCTCTGACCTTTGATCCCGATGGACGACGCCATTTGTTTGTCCGTGAAAACGCGGTGCTGGCGTTGCCAGAGGGGGAACGGCCTTCCCTGTTCGAAATCTGGACTATCGAGCATAGTAGTCTGGTAAAAATTGATCCCAACACCTGCGATGTGCGGATGCGGTCCATCGCCGATCTTCTGGAAAGACTTGCATATCGTCTGGCTCGCGAAAAAGTGGGGCTCAGGCTGTATGCTGCGGGGCAGCCGGTTTTTCTCGGTCAGGTGGCAAAACTCGCCGATGACGCCGGTCTGTGTAGTAGCGAAATCCTTCTTGGTGTGCCCAGTGGCTCTGAACGACGGGTGTTCTGCGTGCATTGCGACACGCTTCATGATGGGGTGAGCGGCGACAAGCTGATGTGTCGCGGATGCGCCACGGAACTGTCTGTACGTGATCATTACTCCCGTTCTCTCGGCGCCTATATGGGAGCGGGTGAACCGGCTGTGGTTGTTGAAGCGATGGAGGTGATGACACATGGCTGAACGAGTGGGGTTTGCGGCATCCATTGAACGCGTCGAAAGTCTGACACCGACATTGCGACGGTTTGTGCTTGGGGTGCAGGAACAGACATTCCCACCTGTTTCACCGGGCAGTTATGCCGCCCTTGAATTCGGGGATGGTGAGAAGGTCTACAAGAACGCTTATTCCATCGTGGAATGTTCGGAAGATGGTCGGGAACTGACAGTGATTGTCCGTCTGGCGCCGCAGTCACGGGGAGGGTCTCGGTTCCTGCACGAAAAAGGGCGACCGGGACTGCCAGTGTGGATCGGAAGTGTAGCGAACCTCTTTCCAATTGTGAAAACAGCACGGCGGCACGTGCTTCTTTCCGCCGGGATAGGAATCACTCCCTTTCTTTCCTATTTAAAGAAACTGCACTCAGTCGGGGCGGATTACACACTGCACCATTTCTGCCGTGCAGAAGAGCGTCCGGCCTTTGAAGCATTGCTGGCCGGTCATGATCAGGCACGGGTTCTAGTGCATACCGGATTGCCCTCCGAAGTAGGTCTTGCCGACTGGCTGCAGGATGAGGCGATTGCGACCCATGTCTATTTCTGCGGACCTGAAGGGTTCATGAAATGGGTGGAGGAAACCACGTGCCGGTGTGGTTTTGCTCCGGAGAAAGTGCATTCCGAACATTTCTTCGTGCCGGAAGGCGGGCGGCCGTTTGAGGTCGTTCTTGCCCGTAGTGGCCGCAAGATAGTGGTCAAGGGGGATGAGACGCTGCTGGAAGCCCTGGAGCAGGCGGATGTGGACGCGCCCTGCATGTGCCGTGGTGGTGCCTGTGGCGCCTGCGCCGTGACAGTGCTCGACGGACAGCCGGATCATCGTGATCACGTGCTTACGGAGGCGGAACGTGCCTCGGGCAAAGTCATTCTTACCTGTGTGTCCCGTGCGAAAACGGACATGCTCACTCTTGATCTTTAAGGAGACCAGTCATGAGCGGCCAGGCGCATATCCGGGATAGTTACCGTCCTCCCTTCCATGTCGAAAATAGTGAGGAAACCATTCTCCGTTTCCCCTTTCCATTTCCAGAAGATACTTACATTTATTCGATGAATATCGAACCGCATGTGCGTGGCGGTCCGGTGGACTCTATGAGTCACACATTCGATGTCGATGAGCATTATTTTGGCGAGTGTGCCGAGAAAGCACGTATTCTTGCGGAAGATCCCAAACGTTGCATGGTGTTGCCGCATATGCGTGATGCGGAATGGGATTTTCTCGAACTCGGCATGGACAGTCTGTCAACAGACTATCCCGAGCATTTCACCCTGAAAAAAGAGGGCAATGACTGGCACTGGGAAAATCATCTTTTGGACATTAGCCAGTCCTTCGTGTTCGGCGATGAGACCACGCTTCCGCAACCCCCTTTCGAATATATGGCGCGTCAGATGCAGGGAGATTTCACACTTCAGGATCAGCGCGAAAACGACCTGTGGATGGACGGTGGTATGGTCACATCGCAGGCGGACTGGTCCCTGAAATTCGATATGGGCATGTCCTTTCGTCAGTGGCATGCGCCAGTGCCCAAAGCTTCTGAAATGGGAATTTTCGACCGTGGTCTCAGGTTTCTATTGATGCTTCAGTATGGACGACCTGTCAGGCGTCTGAACTGGACTATGACAATCAATCCCCGCCTTGATACCTCGCCGGAAAATTACATGATCTGGGGCGAGGATCGCGCCTCGGTCACACCTGAAAACGTGGCGGAAAAAGTGCATCTGCGTGTGGAGCTTCAGACGCTCTACCGTCTGCCGCGTTCAAATGCGATTCTCTTCGCGATCCGCTGCTACCTGCTACCGATAAAGGACATCATGACAGTGCCGAAGTGGCGGAAGCGTTTACATCGTGTGCTTCGTGACCTTGATCCGGCATTAGCTTCCTATAAAGGGTTGGATCTTTATCGTCTCACCATTGTCGAATTTTTGCGTTCGTATGATGATGGTGCGTCGTTATCAGTGGGCATCCAGTCTGTGTAAAATCTTGGTTTCAGGATGTGCCGTAATTTAAGCAAGAGAATTGCGACGATGGGTCGAATGGCTGCGAGAAAAGTTGATTTCAGCGTGTCGTAGCGAATTACGATGCTTCTGGGCAGCTTCAGTAATGTTCCCTTTCTGCTTCGGTGTCAGGGATAGGAGCGATCATCTTACCTGCGGAGTCGATGTTCGCATGGATTTTCGACGTCATACCGGCGGGTTCCTGTCTCTTCTACACCAGAAAGTGGAAGAAAATATCATATATCGAACAGGATTTATGGTGCCGTAGTATAAGCCGTAATATAACTTGTGCCAACGGTTATTTCTTTTGACCGATAGATGGTCGGATTGTCTGACATATAATCCACGCTCACCACGAGAAAGCGGAGAAATAACCGGCGCACCACTCTCCAGGCACTCGCTAATGTACTATAGTAGGCCACATACGATCTTGCCAGCGCGTATCACATCCTCCCAAACTCCATGCCGGACGTGCTGGTGGGAAAGGAGCCTGACGTAACACTGACCGATGATCAGAAGGCGCTGACCAAACGTGCCAGTCAGACGGTGTTCAATGAAATTTGAGTCTTGAAACATCCATCACCAGCGGCAAATCCCTGACCAAGACAGCAGTTTCAGGGGCACAGACTGACCTGGCATCCTTCACCGCCTGCTGGTCTGGATTGAAGCCGGGCAGACGCCCGACGCATGTTCGGAAATTGGAGAAAACTGATATGAACACAGCAGAAATCAGCGCACTCCTTGGCACTCTCGGCGCCGTTGTTTCTCTGGCCGAGAAATACGGACCGGAGGTCTACACGACCGTCATCAATGCTTTCGGGCAGACCAAGCGCGGCACAGGCCTGACTTCGATTCCATCTACCTGCCTGCTCACGATGCGGAGCGGCGGCTGATTGAAGTGGAACGTCGCGACATCGACCATCTCAGACGCGATCGTGACTGGTGGAGGGATTATGCCCGCGCCTGGTGATGGCAGGCGCGGCCGCTGGTCAGGGCTTATCCCCCGCCGGTTCCCTGATGTTTGATCTTGTCTCCATCCTCCTTGGCGCTGTCGGCGGTATTGTGTCAGTCCTCGGGTTGACATGGACGACAATCAGGGCGCGTCGGAAGGGTGATCCGTTTGGGTGAGATTAAGGAATGGAGAGATCGATGTTCAAATGAACATCTACGTAGCCTGTGGAGAAACCAAATTTCCTTGGAGTATCAATGGCGTCCCATAGGGGATATATCCCCAAATTACCTACAATATTGTAGATATAAGGAAAATTACCACAACATCCTGTGTTATCGACAATGTATACTCTCTATGTAACACACAGCACGAAAAACGAGAAATCTTTTCAGGTTCGTCTTTAAGCTGATGCTGAACCGATAGCGTCAAAAATATTACTCTGCACCATAAGCTCCCCCTGTTCCCTAGGGCGTGTCGTCAGTTAGGGGGCGGTGCCCTGAGGCTTGTACTTCCACCTGATCTGTGATGTTTTCTCTCTGTTTTTGGAGCGGGGGAGAGCTGTGGATGCGACGGTATGGTCTGAGCGATGGTCAGTGGGCTCGGATAAAAGACCTTCTCCCTGGTCGTGAAGGTCATGTCGGCGGTACGGCCGCGGATAACCGTTTGTTTGTGGAAGCGGTTCTGTATCGCTACCGCGCAGGCATTCCCTGCGTGATCTGCCGACCCGTTTTGGAGACTGGAAGAACGTCCACCGGCGACTGCGCCGCTGGTGCGAAAGCGGTGTGATCGAGCGCATTTTCCGGCATCTGGCGGCTGACCATGACAACGAATACATGATGATCGACAGCACGATAGTCCGTGCTCACCAGCATAGCGCGGGCACCCGTAAAAAAGGGGCGCGGATCAGGCCATCGGATGGTCCCGTGGCGGACTGACTACAAAAATCCACGCTGTTGTCGATGCCGCGGGAAAAGCTGTGACGCTATCCCTGACGCCAGGGCAGAGAGCGGATATCACGGAAGCAGGCCCCTTGCTGGACGAAGTCGGTCCCGAAGCCATTATTGCCGACAAGGCTTATGATGCTGACCCGCTTATCGAAAAGCTCGAAGAACGGCAGATCACACCGGTTATCCCATCAAGAAGAAACCGACGTCATTCACGGAAAATCAGCTTCTCACTTTACAAAAAGAGAAACGAAATCGAACGGTTCTTCGCCAGACTGAAGCAGTTCAGAGGCATTGCAACACGATACGACAAGCTGAAATCAACATTCCTCGCAGCAGTGCAACTCTCCCCACCATCATCGGAATTAAATGACAACACACCCTATGCTGTAGACTGTAAGCCGGCCGGTTGATTCAGGCTTGAGGAATATTGGTCTTTTGTGTTGGTGTCAGGGGGGAACTGTCGCTTTTTCCCTCAGTATCGGTCGTTTCGAGGATTTTCCAATAGCTAAGCCACGTTTTTATGGGTGCTTATCCCAGCGTTTGGTGCATCAGGTAATCGGGCTGTCGAGCAGAAATGACAGCCCGTCGATTTCTCCGAAGACTTTTATGATGAGGCATTCAGAGCGCTCAACCCCCACGGTATTTTTACACCGAGGTCGCTGATATAATACGATTTCTGACGCATATAGGCTTGAAGACCTTCAAGTCCTTTTTCCCGACCGATACCGCTTTCCTTGTCAGCTCCGAAAGGAGTCGAAATGGAAAATTGTTTATAGGTATTGATCCAGACAGTGCCAGCAGTAATCGCTTTGCCGACGTCCATGGCACGTCCCAGATTCTGTGACCATATCCCGCAGGCCAGCCCGTACTGGTTGTCGTTGGACATGGCGATCACATCATTCTCGTCGTCAAACGGCATGGCGACGAGAACAGGACCAAATACCTCCTCCCGACATATTGTCGCTTTATTATCGACCCCGTCTATGATCGTCGGCAGGTAGTAATAACCGCCTTTATACGCTTCTCCGTCAGGGACCATACCACCTGCGAGAACCCGACCACCTTCTGCGCGTGCGATATCCACCCACCGTGCGACACTGGCGACATGCGCAGGATGGATCAGTGGTGCGACCTGTGTGTCGGGATCAAAAGGATGGCCGACCTTCAATGCTTTTGTCGCGGCAACCAGGCGCATGAGAAATTCATTGTAGATGGAACGATGAATAAACAGACGAGATCCTGCAATGCAGGACTGACCGGACGACGAGAACATACCGTACAGGATGCCGGCAAGCGCCTGATCGATATCGGCATCAGGGAAAACGATGGTTGGAGATTTTCCCCCGAGTTCAAGCGAGACAGGCACGAGGCGCTGAGCGGCCTTGGATGCGATTGCGTGGCCGACCTTCGTGCCTCCGGTAAAGGATATCCGCCCTATTGCAGGATGGCTGACAAGACGATCGCCAATGGTCTGTCCACCACCGGGAAGAACGGACAGCAGCCCGGCCGGCAGCCCGGATTCCGCAATAATCCGGGCGAATTCCAGTCCTACGAGGGGGCTCCATGTGGCCGGTTTCAGGATTACTGCGTTTCCGGCGGCGAGTGCGGGAGCGACTTTCTGGGCATCGCTGGCGATCGGTGAGTTCCACGGCGTGATGGCTGCGACGACACCGATTGGTTCATAGCGGGAGAGTGTCATCCATGGTCCACGGGACGGCGTGATGGCCTCTTCCATGGTTTCCAGCGCCGCTGCGAAATAACGGAAAGTGCCTGCCGCACTCAAGGCCAGCGCGTAAGTTTCCCGAATTGTTTTTCCTGTATCCCGGCTCTGGATGTAGGCAATACGGTCGGCGTTTGCAGCGATGCCCTGACTGATACGATAGAGATAATCGGCCCGACGGTGTGGCAAGAGGTCTCGCCAGACTGGATCGGCAGCAGCTTTCTGTGCGGCAATCATGGCCTCATCAAGATCTTCCGGGCCAGCCTCTCGCATGACCCTGTTGAGGCTGCCGTCAGCCGGAAAACGGGATTCGATTTCCTCTCCCCGACCTTCCCGGAAAGCTCCAGCTACGAAAATGCGGCCATCGGGAAGATCGGCTGTCGTAAAATCCGTGGCAGAGGCAGGCATTACACTACATCCCTTGCGGCTGTCTGAAGTGCGGGTCTGATTGCATTCAGAATAACATTTGCGACACTGTATCCCGCTGTCAGCGAGGTTTTCGGATTATCCGGCGATGGTACGCCTTCCATACGGAAGCTGCCACGGGCACATCCTGAAACAAAGGAAATCTCATGAACATTACTGGCACATTCAGGGTCTGCGATCAGGAGAACTTGTGTATGATCAAAACCAAGCCCGGCCAGAGCCACTGTCGCGGCGACATTCGCGTTTTTGGGAAACTGTAAGGCGGCTTCCCGAGCGCTTCCCTTGAAGACGATGGCGTAATCTGTGCCTCCTGCGGGCCAGGAAGAAGGTGGCTTTCTTCCTGTATATATTACTTCGGTCAACCCGGAGAGACGTGCGGCTGAGAGGCCGTCCATTCCAGAAACAGCTCCTGTCGCAATATGGAGTTTTCCGGGATTTGTCTGAGAAAGGGATGCAAAAATATCCCGGTCTGCCAGAGCACCGACGGATGCAATCACTGTTTCGATTCCTGCTGCGAGCAGAAGGGGAACACAGGAGGCGACAGCCTGCTGTGAGGCGCATTCGCCAACAATGTCAGGTTCTGAAGCGATCAATTCTTCTAAAGTGCTAACAACCCTACTTGCAGCATCACCAGTTTTCCATTCTGTGATTGCAGTCTGTCCGGATGCTTCGCGACCCGGTCGTACCAGAACCGAGAGACGTTCTATGCGAACGCCTGCATCAGTCAGTGCCGCCACGACAGTCGCCGACATGGAGCCGGAGCCTATCAGGCCCAAATGCAGACCTTCTTTTTTCATGACACAGGTTTTCCTGCTGCGCCTGCGGGCGGACCGGCAAAGCTTTTAGCAAAAGGACCAATCTCGGTCATATCAACTTCGAGAAGAACCGGCCCTTCTGCATCAAGTGCGGTGGTGAATTCGTCACGGAATACCGAAATGTCCGAGATGCGATGATGAGGCAGTCCGACAGCAGCAGCAATCTGGCCAAAATCAGGGATTGTCGAAAGGGTGTAGCAATGTCGCCCTTCGTATTGCGCGTCCTGAATGTTCCGGATTACTCCATATCCACGATCATTCATAAGGATGAAGACAATACCAGCCTTTTCCTCAACAGCGGTTGCAAGTTCGCCGATGTAGAGCATTGCTCCACCATCGCCCACGAGGCAGACTGTGCGGGTTGCCGCACCGGAAAGTGCCGCACCGATCGCCATGGCAATCCCCTGACCGATACCACCCCCAAGGGCATGTACGCCGAGATTGGGTGAGGCAAGGTTGACGTAACGGTTGCCGAATGTGGAATTGGAAATGGTCACGTCACGGACAAAGGCCAGTCTGCGTTCGAAGACGAATTCCCTGAGTGTGTCTGCCACCGTAATATAGGGGCCAAGACCCTGCCGTAGAGCGTCCTCGCTTTTTACTCGTGCGGTGCTCGCATCATTGGCAAGAGCAGTGTCAACGTCGAGACGTTCCGGAAGTTTTTCAAGAAGCAGGGAGAGTGTTTTGGACGCATCCCCATGAATGAACAGATCGACGGGATAATTTCGGGCGCCCTGACTGGCGTCGGCGTCGATCTGGACGAGCGTACGACCAAGTCGCATTTCGTTGTTTCGGGTCTCATTGCCTCTGAGACGCGAGCCGACGATCACCATCAGGTCTGATGACTCGTAAAGCGCCTGCGCCTCCGGAGTCATATTGAAAGCACCGAGTGAACCTGCCGCATCTTCAGGGATGACTGCACGACCATTCGTGCTGGTTACCGTCGCAACACCACGTTGTAGCAGTGCGCTGGCCTCTGCGCCTGCCGCGCGAGCGCCGCCTCCAAACCAGAAAACGGGTCGCCGGGCTTTCCTGACCAATTCAGCGAGGCAGTCCACGGCGGCTTCATCCGGCGTAACACCAGCTTTTCGCGGTTTTGGCCAGACAAGAGGCACACGCGCCTCCTCTCTCTGTACATCGATTGGAATCTCGACCGAAACAGGACCGGACGGTGCAGTCAGGGCAGCCGAAGCGCCTGCCGCCAGCGTTGTAATAACGGAGGCTGCCGACCATGCGCGTAATACGTCCTTTGAAACGCCCCTCAGCATTTCAGGCTGATGGGGAACATCATGAATCGGTGCGCGATCGCGATCAACGAAAGGTCGGTCTATCTGGGTGGTGATGTGTAGCACCGGAGAACAGGCTGTCAGTGCTTCAACCTGGCTGCCGGCTGCGTTTCCTGCTGCGGTGCCTGTGCTGGTGAAGACGATACCCAGTCCGCCAGTCGTTCGGGCATAGGCATCCGCCATGTTCATGGCGCCAGCTTCACCACGCGCCGGAACGAAACGGATGCGTCCCTGACGGGCGATCGCGTCAAGCATCGGCATGTTGTGTATGGAAATCACACCGAAGACGACTTTTACACCAATTTCGGCAAGCCATCTGGCGACGAGATCTCCGACCGGCATCATCGTTGGTGTCATGCCGTTCTGTTTCGTGTCATGAATCATGCTGTGCATTCCATCAGATATGGCGGGAGAGGCCGCCGGAAATCTCGATCTGTGAACCTGTGGTGAAAGACGCTGCCGGTGATCCGAGGAAGGCGATCGCGTTGGCGACTTCTTCCGGAAGCCCAAGCCGCGCCAGGGGAATATTCTTTTTTCGGGCGAGATCAGAAAACCATGTGTCGCGGTCGTTTGATTTGTCTTCACGCGCCGCAAAGCGACGATCCCACTGTCCTGATTCAATTAGGCCTACGACAACCGAATTGACCCGGATATTGGGCGCGAACTCTCCGGCAAGAGATTTCAGAAGATTCTGCACACCGGCCCTTGCCGCTGATGTGCAGACCATATGTGGCTCCGGCTGGTAGGCCAGCAGAGAGTTGACCGCGACGATAGCCCCTTGTCCGGACGCTCTCAGCATCGCCTCAAAAGCACGAATTGTGTTGATCTGACTGAAAAATTTCAGATTCAGCTCTTCATGCCAGGCTTCATCCGTTGTGTCTGCAAACGTCGACACACGTCCCTGCCCGGCATTGTTGACGAGAAGGTCACATGCACCGCGCCAGACCGTGACGGTATGACACAGCTTCTGGACATTCGTTTTGTCCAGAATATCGCATTGCTGCGCGAGTACATCCCCATGACTGACAAGCGATGTCCGTGCCTGCTCCAGTCTGACGGGATCACGGCCACAGATTGCAACCGCCATGCCTTCATCAAGAAGCCTGCGGGCGGTCGCGAGACCTATTCCTGAACTTCCTCCTGTGACAACAGCGACTTTTCCTCTCAGGCCGAGATCCATTTTGTTCTCCTATGAGATGCTGTAAGATTTGTCGGAAGCATTTTCACGCCATCCAAGACGCACTGAAATTTCCCTGGCAGCATCCAGAACAGAGCCGACGATTTTTTTGCGGCGGCTGTCACTCATTTCAAAAAGTGTTGTCGGTCCGGTCACGTTGACGGAGGCGATCACACGATCCGATTCATCGAAGATCGGAGCTGCAATGGAGCTTACGCCGTCTGAATACAGCCCGTCGCTTTCGGAATATCCGATCTGTTGCTCACGATGCAGGGTTTCCTGAAGTGCGGTCCACGAAGAAGGCGTGCGGTTCGTGTACCGACCGAGCGGCCGGTCTTCGTACAGTTTTCTAACCTCGGCAGGATCCATCCATGCGAGAATAGCCCGTCCAAGAGTGGTGGCGTGTGCGCCGACACGTGATCCGACCGAGATGTTGCTTGCCAGCGGCACATTAGGCACACGCCGGGCCAGATAGACAGCCTCCCGTCCGTCGAGAATACCGAGATGAGCAGACAGTCCCGTTTTTTCAGCCAGTTTTGCAACAACAGGCAACGCAATACGAACAAGATCCTGACCGAAAGCGCTTTCTCCAACCAGACTGACCAGACCGATGCCGATCTGGTATTCGCCTTCACGCACAGGTTCGATGAAGCGTTCTGTCTCCAGTGTGTGCAGCAGACGGAGAAGTGTGGTCCTGCTGATGCCCAGTGTTGAGGCGGCTGAGCGGATATTAGCCAGAGATCCACCTTCTCCAATATACCGGAGAAGTTTTGCCGCACGTTGAACGGGAGGCGAAATATAGCTGCTTTCGTCGGTGTTATGTTCAGAATCGGACATACTGATGTGACCTTCCGCTGTCATTCAGATGAAAACAAAACCTGCGTTGACCGGAAGAGTCTGTCCGGTCAACGACAGAGCAGGTTCAGTCAACAGGAAGGCAACGACGCCGACAATGTCTTCAGGATTCTGTGGACCCGGTACAGCCCTGCCATTTTCATAAAGATCATGACGTTCCTGTGGAACATATTCGGTTGCTTCGGTCCGTATGATGCCCGGCGCGACGGCGCTTACGCCTATTCCACGTGGACCGAGTTCGCGCGCAAGGGAGCGCGTCATGGCGATAACCGCGCCTTTGCTGGCGATATAGGCCAGCAGACGTGGCGCCCCCCACAGCGCAGTATCAGAGGCGATATTGACGATGCGGCCGCGGGTGGAAAACAGTGGGCTGAAAGCGCGGGTCATCAGCCAAGTGCCGCGCACATTGACTGTTTGCACCCTGTCCCAGAGTTCGATTTCGATATTCTCGAAATCCTTGCCTCCGACATTGGTTGCGATGGCGCCGTTGTTCACCAGCCCGTCAATGCTGTCCCACTTGCTACGGACCGTTTCTGCAAATGCCGTAATTGACTCGGGGTCGGCCAGATCGATGCATGAGAAGTTGACTGGAACATTATATTTTGCCGCAATCCGGTCAGCAGTTTTTCCGCCTTCTTCAAGAATATCAGCCAACCATAACTCGGCGCCGGCTGCAGCGCAGGCTTCTGCGATGACTTCGCCCAGCCCGCGTGCGCTGCCGGTAATCACAACACGATGCCCGGCAAGACTGGATAATGAGACGTGCATGAAAGCAGTTCCTTTACGCCGGACCGATCTGATTTCGATTACAATATGATCATATATGGGCATATGATCCTTATTTGGGTTACTGAATCGTTTCGGTTGTGTCAAATGATCTGTGCATTGACAGTGCGACCATGACGGGCACTGATCGCGATATCGACCCGGATTCGAAACAATAAGGATTGAGGCACCATGCAGAGCGCTGATTCGGATGTCAGGAACGAGGCCTTCCGTACAACGGATACATCTTTTTCAAAAATGCCCGCTCTGCTGCCGGTTATTGCGCTGATGGCGATCACCTATGTTTTCTATGGCTGGGACCGTCTTGTCATGCCGGTCGAGCTTGTGGAATTGAGGAAATCCCTGAATCTCGATCAGCGGACAGCTGGGTTGATGGCAAGTATTTTCACACTTGGCATTGCGATATTGTCTCTCCCTGCTGGTCTTCTCGTTTCGCGTCTCGGTCTGCGTCGCGCCCTTGGATTCAGTACGCTTCTGTTTTCAACAGGAACGCTTCTTTCCGGAATTTCCTCGAATATTCGGACTCTTTTGATAGGGCGCCTCGCAACCGGTGCTGGCGAATCGGTTTTCAGCATCGCGTTGTTCATGTTCATTGTCGCGCTGTTCCCCCGCTGGCGCGGAACCGCGATTGGAGGCGCCACCACGATCTTCGGTCTCAGTATGTTTGTGGGGCCACGTGTCGTGCTTTTTCTTCAGCATCTGGGTGGTGGGGACTGGCGGTTTCCATTCAAGCTGATGGGGATGTTCGGAGTCGTCGCCGGATTTTGTCTGCTGTTTTTGGTTCCCAGACGATTGCAGGCTGAGCAGGTGGAAACTGCTACAGAGAAAGACTGGTCCTGGCTATTTACGCCTGGATTACTGTCGACCTATGGGCTGGCAGTTGTGAATGGTCTGTGTTGCTATGCCTATATGTCGCTGTTTCAGACTTATGGACGCATCGGGCATCATCTGACGCCGGAACAGGCTTCGGTGGCCTTCGGCTGCTTCGGCATCGGTAATATTCTTGGCGGCATCCCGATCGGCCTGCTGCTGGATCGCACAGACCGGCGTGCGGGGGTTGGAATCCTGTCCGTCCTAACCGGGGTGGCCGGTGCAGTCCTGTTCCTTTGGTCCCTGCACCCGCTGAGTGCGATTGTACTTTCCTTGATCTATGGTATCGGTGTGGGGGGTGTTTACGGCAACTGTTACGCCCTTTCACGTGAACAAGCTCCGGCGGCCAGAGCTTCTCTCGCTATTGGTGTGCTGCTCACGGTCTATTATATTGGGGCGTCAGTCTCGGGATATATCTTTGTCGCCGTGATGGGGGATGATTTCTCTTCCCACATGCGGGGTGCTTTGCTGATGTTTTTGGTGCCCTATCTTCTGGCGGGTCTGGTCATGCTGCTCGTTCGTTATCGGGCTGGTAAGACTGCTTTGGCCGGAGACTGAAAAGACAGATCCGGCCACGGTAATCATAACGAATTTCCGAGAAACATCTGGCTCGGACAAAGAAGCAAGATTCCTTTGTCCGGCTTGATGTGTCTCATGTTATTTGTGACCCCGAGAGCTATCCTCGGCTTTTATTTTCTGACGTCGTGTGGTGCCGTCTATGCCGCCTGCAACAGCCCATTCCGCGAAATTTTCCGGACGGCGTTCCCATATCCGCGGCTCCCAGGCTTCGGTGCAGTAATCTTCATCAGCATAATATTCGAGCGGTGCTGCCAGAGGGTTTTCAAAATACCAGAAATATGCTGATGAAATCGGGTGCCGTCCCGGTCCGATCTCGGTGTTCCAGCCTTTGTGCGACATTGCGAGACCGCCTCCAACGACTTCATGAATGTCGTTCAGGGTGAAGGCGACGTGATTGATGCCAGCCTTGCCCGGACGGTTCAGGATAAAAAGATTATGGTGTCCGCCCCGAATCTGACAGCGCATGAAGCAGCCGTGATTCGGATACTCATCGCTCACAACAAAACCGAGCTTTTCCGTATAGAATGCTCGCATGGCAGCGAAATCGGCGGCGAACAGCACGATGTGACCAATCTGGATCGGATCGGCCTGCGTAATGACCGGCCCGCGTTTATCTATCCGATGGTAGGCTCCGGGAGCGTTCGGCATTGTCGGCGTGCCTGTCACGGGATGACGACGCGTCACCCTGAAC
The DNA here is from genome assembly GCF_022483985.1 of Acetobacter sp. Taxonomy (NCBI): domain Bacteria; kingdom Pseudomonadati; phylum Pseudomonadota; class Alphaproteobacteria; order Acetobacterales; family Acetobacteraceae; genus Acetobacter; species Acetobacter sp. The sequence goes on from NZ_JAKVME010000002.1 coordinate 270,483, forward strand.
GCAAGAGACAGACCATTCGGGTCGGAAACACGAGGCAGCCCATCAATGCCGATGGAGACAGCATCGCCAAAACACATCAGGACTTTATCAAGTCCAGCCTGATTGCTTACACCCCACACGACTTCCCGAACAGTATTGCCGCCCTCGATTGCGGGGGGAAGATCCAGTGCATCAGCCGGTTTTACGATGACCTCGCAACCATCACGTGTTTCAAAAATGAGCTGATCTGGTGCTGTTGATTTCTCATGCAGTCCCCAGTCGCGCATAAAGCGCAATGAGGCGTCCATATTCTGCACACCGAAAATTACGGCGTCGATGCCATATAAAGCCATAACGATCCTCTTGAGTTTCATATATAAAACAAACGGAGGGTTTCTCTCCGGTATCTTGTGCCTTTACACTGATTACTGCGAAAATAATCGATATTACAGTTATATTTTTTCTTGAATTGCTGGAAACGTTTGTAATATGAAATGATCATTGCGAATAAAATATGGCGTGCGATGCGTCACCTCATCAGGAGCTTTCCATGTCGGGGCTTAAAGAAAACAACTCTTCACTCAATCAGGACTTTCGTCGTCATCTCCTGAAATTTACGGAAAAGACTTTTGACTGGGATGCGTTTCCGTCCAATCGTGGTTTTGCTGACCTTGAACGGGCGCAGATGCGGTTTATCGGATCAGGGGGTTCGCCGAAAGTCAATGACAGTGAAACGCTCAAGCCGGAACACTTTACGCTGAGCCTGATCTACAAACATCCTGGAAAATATGCTGCGTGTCACGCGCACGAGATCGAGGAAGCCTTCCTTGTGCTGGATGGCGTGCTCACCGTGGGTTGGGAAGAAGACGGGGTCGTGGTGGAAGCACCGCTCGGCCCAAAAGACATGATCCTGAACGCGCGTGAAATTCCACATGGATTTCGTAATGCTGGTGTCACACCAGTCACAATGTCGGTCATGGTTGGGGTCGGCAAACCTCTGCCGCCGCGTTATCTTTATCACCCGAAGGATGTGGACGCAGATCTGGCGGCCTCCTTTGGCGCACGGGATGGTCAGGTTCTGAGGGTTGATCCGGAAGGGCAACATCCTCTCCAGCGCATGATGGCGCATTATGTTGTCCGTTATGACGAGCAGCCCACCGAATGGACGGCTGCGGGTTTTGGCAGGAAAATCTATGTTGGAGAGGGAGGCGCACCACCTTCCACAGCCCGCAAGGAGATGTTTCTCATCCCGCCCGGCATCGGTGTGAAGCCCTATACGCGTACCTGTGAGGAAGCGTGGCTGGTGCTTGATGGTCATATCACCGTCGGCTGGGAAGAGGAGGGCAAGACGATCGAACGTCAAATCGGCCCAAAGGATGTGTTTGTTTCTCCCGCGGGCAGAACGCGTTATTTCCGCAACGATGAGGCGAATGCAGCAACTATTTTCGTCGCCATAGGCTCGCCCCTTGCCGGTGATCCGGATTATCAGCCGATCACGGCATGACCGCCCCGCATTCAGCCATATCGCACACGACCCCGTCCGGTGGCGTCCTGACCTGGCTGGCGGCAGGAAATCCTGACGCGCCCGCTCTGGTTCTGCTGCATGGGATCGGGTCGGATGCCATGCTCTGGCAAAAGCAGATTTCTGCCTTTGCTCCTGATATGCGCGTCTTGGCCTGGAATGCGCCGGGTTATGCGGGAAGCTCGCCGTTACCAGATGATGTTTCCCCCGGTGACGCGGATGTTTGGGCTGCTCAGCTGGCACAAGGGTTGGATGCGTTCGGTATCAGCCGGTGTGTGCTGGTGGGGCATTCGCTTGGAGCGATTACGGCGGCCCGTTTCGCCGTCACGTCGCCCGAAAGAGTTTCTACTCTTGCTCTGTCCAGCCCGGCGCGGGGTTATGGGCAGGAGCGAGGCACTGATCTGCTGCCTGTCCTGCAGGCGCGGATTGACGATATTCGTCAGTTCGGATCAGCAGGAATGGCGTCGCGCCGTGCTCCGCGAACTCTGGCTCCGGGAGCATCGACAGAGATGCTCGCGGAGGCGGAGGCGGCGATGGCGCGAGTCTCGGTGGCGGGATATTGTGATGCCGTGCACCTTCTTGCTTGTGGGCGTCTTGTTGAGGACCTCATTCACTGGACTGGCCCACTCCATCTGATAGGTGCTGCGGAAGACGTTATTGTTCCTGTCAAAATCGTTCAGGAATTGGCAATAGCTTTTCCCCAGGCCCGACTTCATGTCATCGAGGGCGCGGGACATGCTTCCTATCTGCAGGCTCCGGAACAATTTCAGGCTGCATTGACCGATGCGCTTTCTGTCTGAAGCCGCCTCATCCCTGATACCCCAGCGCCACCGAAATTTCTTCGGCTGCGTTTTCCACGCGCACGCGCACGATGTCCTCCAGCACCGCCCGATCATACGCCTCCAGCGAACAGATGGCATTGACGGCAGCTTCGGCGATTCCGGCGCGATTCCGGACAGGAGCAGCGATACTCGCGACATCCGGTTCGAAATAACCCCAACTCGCCAGACTACGTTGCGGGCGGTCGGCTTCAAGCTGGGCCACCAGCGCTCCCAGATCGGCAGGAGTTGCATCCGTGTAAATGGGGAAATCGTATCCATCGTAAAGGCGCACCACGTCCGCCAGAGGCATGTGCGAAAGCAGGGTGCGGCCAATGACGGTCGCGTGGGCCGGAAGTCGCGTGCCGACACCGATCAGACTGTCTACACGTGCCGCTCCCAGACAACGGGCGATATAAACCACATCCGTTCCCTCCCGCACGACGAGGTGAGTCGTGCAGCCCGTCTCGTCCCGGAGTCGTTCGAGAATGGGGGTGGCAATCTCCCTCAGGCTGCGGCCGGAGAGGGCATTGTAACCCAGTCGCAGCACGCGGTTCCCAAGCCGGAACGTCTTGCGTGCGGGGTTGCGTTCCAGATAGCCGGCTGCTTCCAGCGTGTGGAGCAGTCGGAAAACAGTCGCACGGGGAAGGCCTGTGTCGCGAGCGATTGCGGCGAGGCTCTGCTCCGGATTGTTTTCGGAAAACCCCTCAAGGATCGCAAGACCCCGGATCAGGCCGGGGACGATATAGCGATCTCCGTCCGGCGTTTCATCGGCGGTTTCATTGCTGTGGTCATGAATCATGGCATTCATTTTACGCAGGGATTTCCGTTCAGGAAAAGGTTGCATGATGACGCAAACGCAGCAGACGACTCTTGCCTTTTCTATTATGGTATCGTAACAATGACCTATATTGATCATGTAGACCATATATGGTCAAAAAGGTGTTCATGCTCGGTGGAGCAGGCCGGGATTACCCCGTTCAGGAGGACCGTACGATGAAAAAGCCTTTTGTTCCTTACAATGAAACCTGGCAGACTCGTACACACGAGCCTGATCCGTATGAAAACATGCTTGGTGACGTGCTGGAGAGCGCTTTTGTCCGCGGGGCGACAACGCTTGCGGAGATTATCTCTGTAATGACCGAACGCGATATTCCGGCACCCGATGGCGGCAGCTGGACCGAGCGTTCCCTTGCCGATGAACTCGCCCGGCTCGCGGACTGAGAGCCCATTTCAGGAACAGGAATCCGTCATGACCATTTCCGCTGACGCGCTCGAAACCAGACTACGCACCGGTCTGCGAAACCAGTGGTATGCTGTGATACCGTCAAATCAGGTTACAGCAACACCCGTTTCCATCTACCGCTGCGGTTTTCGCATTGTACTCTGGCGTGATCATGCCGGACGCGCCTACGCCCTGGAAGATCACTGCCCGCATCGCGGTGCGCCGCTTTCGCAGGGAACGCCTCTCGGTAACAAAATCGCCTGTCCCTATCACGGTGTACAGGTCGATGCGGATGGTATTGCCGTCAAGGTGCCCGGTGCTCCGGGATGCCGTCTGGAGGGCATGCACGCGACGCGTTCCTTCCCGGTTGAGGAACGCGGTGGTGCGGTCTTCCTGTTTGTCGGAGAGACGAAGGATACGCCGCCGACCCCGTTGCGTGTGCCGTCGGAGCTGGAAGATCCTGAATACAGCCATTTCCTGTGCTATACCGAATGGGGCGGCGATTATCGTTATGTGATCGATAACGTCATGGATCCGATGCACGGCACTTTCCTGCACCATCATTCTCATTCGATGTCGGAAGGTGAGGCGACTGCCAATTTCCAGATTGTGGAAACGGAACATGGATTTGTTTTTGAGAAAGATGGCCAGCGTGACGTCAATTTTGACTGGACCGAGTTCATCGATATTGGTTCCATATGGCTCAAACTTGAGATCCCTTATCCAAAAACAGGTGGTCCGGGCGGCAACTTCATGATTCTCGGAAGCTGTTCGCCCATGCAGGACGGGTGGAGTGCAGTTTTCTTCTGGCGACTGCGCAAGGTTTCAGGCTGGCAGCGTGATGCCTGGCGTTTCCTCTATCGGAACAGGCTGGAAGGACGGCACTGGCATGTTCTCGAGCAGGACCGGGTTCTGATTGAAGATTACGAACCGGGCGCCAATCAGCGGGAGATTCTTTATCAGCATGATGCGGGCCTTGTCCGTCTGCGTCGATATCTCAAACAGAAAGCTGAGAAACAGCTTGAGACATTAGCTCATGCCTGATCTTCTTCGCGTCCGTGCCTGTGTACTGAAGTGGGAGGCAAAGGATATTGTCTCCCTTGAACTCCGCGCGCTGGATGAAGGTCCGCTGCCCCGCTTTACAGCGGGGAGCCATATTGACCTTCATCTTCCGGCTGGCGTTATCCGCAGCTATTCGCTTAGTAATGATCCGGCGGAAACTGATCGCTATGTGGTTGGTATTGCGCGAGATTCTGCAAGCCGTGGTGGGTCGCGTTATATTCACGAGACGCTACGGATTGGTGCCGAATTCGATATTGGTGGACCACGCAATAATTTTGAACTGAATGAAACCGCACAGGATCATGTTCTGATCGCTGGCGGCATCGGTATCACTCCCATGATGTCAATGATGCGTCGGCTACATGCGCTAGGTCGCCGACCAGTGCTTTATTATGCTGTGCGAGACCATTCCCGTCTGGCCTTTTCTCGTGAGATCGATGCGATAAGTCGTGAGCATGTCTATCATATTGATAGCGAAACTGGCACGCCTCTCGATATCGCCTCTATTGTCAGCGCCCATCCTGACGCGGATTTTTATTGCTGTGGTCCGGCTCCGATGCTGGCCGCTTTTGAAGATGCGACAGCTCATTTGTCTGAGGAGTGGGTGCATCTTGAACGTTTCGCCGCGGCTCCTGTTGTCAAACCGGATACTGAAGCAGGTTTTGAGGTCGAGTGCGTGAAATCTCACAAGGTTTTTGAGATTCCTCCAGATAAGAGCATTGGTGATGTACTGGAAGGCGCCGGGATTCCGGTTGCACTTTCGTGCCGTGAAGGGATCTGCGGCAGTTGTGAGACGCGAGTTTTATCAGGTGTTCCGGAACACCGAGACAGTGTGCTGAGTAAAAGTGAAAAAGAAAGCAACAAGACCATGATGATCTGCGTTTCACGCTGCCGTTCTGGCAAGCTCGTGCTTGATCTGTAAATATTCCATGGGGACAGAGGAGAGACGCATTGTCTGCACTGACACGCCGTGGTTTTCTGTCCGGCACAGCTTCTGGTCTACTGGCCCGAACTTCTTCCGCCTGCGCTGAATCCCGCTCCGGCAATCTGACACTCCCTTTTCTCTGGGGGGCGGCAACAGCCGGCTATCAGACGGAAGGCAACAGCACGAATGCCGATATCTGGTTCCTTGAACGAATGGCGGGAACTGTTTTTAAAGAACAGAGTGGTCAGGCCGATGATTTCTATACCCGTTACCAACAGGATATCCTTCTTCTCGCCTCACTTGGTCTGAACTCTTTCAGATTCTCCATTGAGTGGTCACGCATTGAGCCTGAACCTGGTGTTATCTCTCATGAGGCCATCGCGCATTACCGAAACATGCTGCGGGTCTGTCATGAGCATAATCTGATTCCCTGTGTGACATACAGTCACTTTGCCTGCCCCCTCTGGTTTGCTGCCCGCGGTGGATGGGAAGCTCCAGATGCAGCAGATCATTTTTTACATTATTGCGAGCTTGCCTCACGGTCGTTCGGAGATCTGATCGGCACGGCATCTGTTTTTAATGAGCCTGATCTGCACAAGCTCATTCTTCATGGCAGCCCTCTGAGTGATCGGAAGAAGGTGACCATGCTGGCACAGGCGGCAAAAGCCTGTCATTCCCCGACATTTAGCTATTATCTCTCGGGAGATCCGCAGCGCGTAGAGATAGCGATGATCAGCGCGTATCTGCGGGCATATGATGTGATCAAAAGTGGTCCCGGTCGGTATCCTCTAGGCCTGACTCTTGCAATGACTGATGATCAGGCTGTTGGCGATCCGCTCATGCGTGACCGGAAACGCGCTGAAATTTATGACGCGTGGTTGTATGCCTGTCGAGAAAAGGGTGATTTTATCGGCGTGCAGGTTTACACGCGTAGCCTGACGGGGCCGAATGGTGCTGTAGCGCCTCCAGCGGGTTCACGCTCTACGACCATGGGATGGGAATTCTATCCGGAATGCGTCGAAGGGGCATGTAGCTATGCCGCGTCCGTTTCGCAGCGTCCTGTCATCGTGACGGAAAATGGCATTGCAACGGATGATGATTCTGAAAGGCAGGATTACATTCGTCGCGCAGTAGAGTCTCTTGATCTCGCGATCGCGGACGGAATAGATATTCGTGGATATTATCACTGGTCATTTCTGGATAGTTTCGAATGGGCAGCCGGGTATAGACCGCGGATGGGACTGGTTGCAGTCGATAGGCAGACAGAAGAACGGATGCCAAAGCAGTCTGCTTTTCTGCTTGGCAGTATGCGTCCCGACAGGTCTGTAGCCTGGAAGCTTTGATGCATCATGACGTAATCTCAGTAAACGTCATTTGAGTTCGTTTCTCTCTATGAGTTTTCAGAGCAATATCTTTTCATTCATATATGCATTGCGAATCCGTATCGTAATTTCTTCTGTGTCTTTTTGAACACAAAAGAAAGAAAGTCATTGAGGTGTATTCCGGGAGCGCCTTGTGAAAAGAGAAGATATTTCTTTGTCATCACAAGGTTTATATCGTTGTTGAGCTTTTCCTGCCCAGAAGATTTCTATGAACAGTGTCGGAAAATACTCCCGAGACACGACATTTCGTTGACAGAACGTTTTATCCAAATCTATCCTGTTATGGACATATGATCCAAATATGAACACGCGCACTTCACATCTTATTTGACGAGGCGATGATGACATTCCGCACACTGCCACGCCGCTCGCTGTTATCCCTGACAACAGGAGTGTCTCTTATCTTGACCGGTGCGTGCCTCGCCAGACCAGCCATCGGGCATGCTGCGACAACAGGAAAGCACCGCACGGTAAAAGCTGTTTCCAAATCAGGCTCTCAGGCGGCCCCTGCAGCTCGACCTGCCTCCCGTCCACGGAAAACATCCATGGAAGCACGGGGTGAAGAACAGATTGTCGTGAAATCGAATGTGCACCATACGCCGAGCGGCGTTACTGGTAGGGATGTTGGAGGTGGTCTGATGAAAAAGCAGACCTCCACCGTTGCCGTCAGCACGGTTACACGTGATTTCATTGCGGCTCAATCACCGGCATCATCATCTTATGAATTGTTGCGGATGGTTCCGGGTACCAATGTTGCCATGTCGGATCCCTACAACATGCAGTCAGGGAACTTTATTGTTCGTGGATTGAATGGTGATGAGATTGGCTTTTTGATGGAAGGCGCACCCCTCAATAATGTGGGCACTTATGTGACTCTTCCATCTCAGTATCCGGATGGTGATAATATTGATTCTGAAACGCTTCAGCCTAATACAGTCGATCTGACGGCTCCCATGATAGGCGCGGCTGGTGGTCTTACAAGTATGACGCTCCGTGCACCGTCCGATAAATTCGGGGGGCAGGTCAGCGCAACATTTGGATCCTATAACACGTACAGACAGTCGGTCCGTATTGACAGTGGTTTGATCGGCAACTCCGGTGTGAAATTCTATGTCGGATACTCACATCTTCTTGGTGATAACTGGAGAGGACCGTCTGCACCATATCACCGGGATCACATTGATTTTAAACTACAGAAAGACTGGGGTAAAATAGGAACATCAAAACTGGTTGTTTCCTATACCGATTACCAGCTTGATATGCTGACCACGCCGACCCTGGCTCAATACAGGGCTGACGGAAAAAATTACAATTACACCAATAAATTTACGGGAATAAACACTACATATTATAAGCTTCATGGCGAAGCGGCTGGCACTATTATCGTCAGCGCCCCGACCAACCTGAGTTTATTGAATAACTCACTCAAAGTCGATATCACTCCATACCTTTATCATTCTTGGGGTGGGTTTGCTTACGGAAGTGTACTGCCGAATTCAGGAAGTGCGTTCTATGGCAATATACCGGTCTCACTGGATATGTCCGGTGTTCCCTCTCATGGCGCTTCAACGGTGGTCAATGTCCCGACTGTTTTTGATATTGAACATCCAGGCATAAACACTGTGGTTGCATGGAAAAAGGGTATCAATACTTTAAAAGTAGGTTACTGGTTTGATTATACGCGTCAGAGCTATGAAACGACCTATGGCGGGGTGAGCGCTTCCGGTGCACCGCTTTCGCTTCTGGGCAGTTACAGCACCAATGCGCGTCTGAAGAATGGCACGGAATATAAGTCCACTGACTGGCTGACTACTACTTATACCCACGGACTTTATCTTGGTGATGAAATCAGAGCTTTTAATGACAAGCTTCTGGCCGAGGCTGGTGTCAAACTTGTATGGATCCACCGTCCAGGAGAAAATAATCTTCCGGGTCCCCAGTCTGATGTCGGTCAGAATGCATTCCAGGTTACGCCTCAGGTTGGGTTCCGTTATCAGTTTACGCCAGAGCATCAGATATTCCTCAGCGGAAATACGGCTTTTCGTATGCCAACTGCAAACTCCATGTTCAACAGCTATAACGGTGCGACCGGTAACCTGCTGATTGCTGGCAACAATCAACAGAAAAATGAGTTCTCGATATCTGAAGAAATTGGCTATCGCTATACAGGAAAAGAGATAATGGCGACAGTTTCTTTCTTTAATTACAATTTTACAAACAGACAGATTTCTACGGCTGCTATCATCAATGGTGGTTCCGTGAACACGTTCATCAATGCTGGTGGAGAAACCGGTCGTGGTGTTGATGTCGAGATCGGAACCCGTCCCTGGCATCATTTCCGTCCATATCTGTCAGGAGAATATCTGCGTGTGACGACAGACAATAATCTGCAGGTAGGCAATGATTATCTGCCAACAGCCGGAAAAATCGCGGTCCGAGCACCGAAATGGAGTGCGTCATTGGGTCTGAATTATGATGACGGATCTCTGTTCGGAAACGTCAACCTGAAATATATTGACAGCCAGTATTCAACATTTATGGATGACCAGTCTCTGCCAGCGCATACCAACGTGGACCTTGCTGTCGGATACCGTTTCCGTTCTTTCTCTTATATGAAACAGCCTGAATTTCGACTGAACATTCAGAATCTGGCGGGTTCCACCTATCTGAGCGGTAGCAACTCGGTGACCGGTGCAGCACATGCCACGCGTGGTATCCACGGTACTATGATAGCGGGTTCTGATCCTACTTATTATCTCGGAGCCGGGCGGGCATTCATTGGTACATTTACAGTCGGGTTCTGAAATTTTGTCTGAAAATTCCCTTTGTCGTCCGAAAATGAATAGCAGAGAGAATTTCATAGTTTTTCAGAAGTGGGATGGATTATGTCCCCTTGTCCTGTGCATGAAGGGTCAGATTGTTCGAAGACGCGATGTAAGTCTTCCATATATGTAGGTCGACTGCGGGAAGACTGAGGCGTGTCATCAGTTAACATCTGACGCTATGAAGCTTTTACTGCAACCTGATCTGTGATGTTTTCTCTTTTTTTGTCGCGTGGAAAGATATAAATGCAACGGTATGACCTGAGTAACAGCCAGTGGGAGCAGATACTTCCCTAAAATTGTTATGGTGATCCCTGAAGTCAGTTCCTAACACTTCAGCAGATCGCCGCTATCTATCCTTTCCCTTTTATGCAGTCCAGTATTTCGTCGTATAAAGCAGAATACTCTATCCCGCTCACAACTTTCCGATCTCCCGGCAGATCTGCTACAACCCGGCCATCCTCTGCTGAAGCACGGCGCCGAGCACCATCACCCCCTCCAGCAGCCTCGCCCCTTCGCTGTCAGCCTTCAGGCTTTCCAGCCGCCCGCGCAGCAGGGCATGCTCGATTTCGATCAGAAGCACGTCATGCAGTCCGGCATGGAGGTCCTCGAGACCGGGGGCGTGCGCGGGCGGTGGCAGGAGCGGATCTTCAGGCATGATAATCCCTTCGACAGAACGCCGTTTCTGTGCGAGGATCTGACCATGACGAGTGACGGGTCCCGCAACATTTCGATTCACAGAACTACGTTTTTCCGACTTACATATCAAGCGGAAATCCGTGTAGCGTTCTCATTTTGTGATGAGGACAACAGGCGTGGCCCGCAAACGCAGACAGAAGCGCAAGCTCATGGATGAACAGATCCGCCTGATGCGCGAGCGTGGCGAGCGTCTCCGTGAAGCCGCCCAGAGCATCGGCATCACCCACGCCGCAAAGGCCGCCGGCGTCCCCTACACGACCCTGCGGGATTATATGAATGGTGGCGAGATGAAGTTCTCCGCCATCGCCTCACTGGCCCGCGTCTGTGGCGTCTCCCTGGACTGGCTGGCCTTTGGCAACGGTGCCGGTCCGGGAACTGACAGTCCGGACGGAGCAGCCAGCATCACCCGACAGATTGTCATTCCCTGGCACGACAATCACGAGGACGGCCTGCGGATCAGTCGTGACTGGCTGCAGAGCGCCATCCCCCGTGATCTCTCGGCCCTCTGCCTGATGACCAGCGAGGGCGATGCGATGGAGCCCACGCTGGCCTCGGGCGATCTGGTGATCGTCGACCGTAGCGTGACGACCATCACGGCCAGCGCCCTCTATGCGCTGGAAAGCAGCGGCACGCTGCTGATCCGCCGTCTCGATCCCCGTCTGGGCGGTGGCGTACGGGTCATAGCCGACAACCACCGCTACCCGCCGCAGGATGTCGAAGAAAACCAGCTGGGCTGCTTCCGGCTGCTGGGTGAAGTTGTGTGGACCGGCGGCGTGCCCCGGCCGTAACGACCCAGCCGGAAACGACCGGCGAAGAGCTGACTGTCAAGAAATACGATATGTCGTATTGACGGCAGGCGATATCTCGTAAATTATCCCTCCCATCAGGCATGCAGGGCCAGTGCTTTCCGCCCTTCTGCCATCGGGAGGTCATGATGGTGTCTCTGTCAGTTTTCGATCGCACAGCCTGTCGGATCGCGTCGTTCAGCGTGCTTCCTGTCCGTTATGGCGCAGGAGCATCCTGACATGCTGCTTCTGACAGCCCTTGTCTTCGTCGTCGTGGTGGGCGGGATCATCCTGCTGGTGTACCTGAATAAATTCAGCGACTGGCTCATAACGAGTGATGTCCTCTCTCCGAGCCTCATCATGATCTGCTCCTATCTCGCGTGCATGTTTCTGTTCCACCGTCATGACTGACCGGGAGAGCACGATGCCCCTCAATGATACCATTCTGCAGCCCGGTGAGAGCGGCGTCGATAAAAAGGCTGCCCGCCTTGCCGCCTATGAAGAAGAATATGGCGCGGAAGAAGCCGCAAACCGCAAGGAGCTTCGTGACATGACGTTGTTCTGTGCCTGCGTCTGCGTCATCTGCGGGATCGTCATATCGATCCCCTTTCATCCGGTCATCGTGTTCTGTTTCGGGCTTGCCGCCTGGGTCTATCCCCGCAGGCCGATGCTGGAAAAATGCAGGACCGCAGAAGAACGACGGAAATTCTACGGGCTCGACTGAACAGGTCCGATTCAGAAACCACTTTTACTGACGAAATCAAATAAAGCCGCCCGAATACAGTTGATGAGACAGACACACATCCAACTGTCTCCAATATCTGGTCTTTCCATCATCTCACAACAAAGGAAAATACCTCCATGTCCTCACGCTCGCTCAAAATGCTCGGCGGTGCTGTTTCCCTGACAGCCATGATCCTGCTGTCCGGCTGCGCCACGGAAGGCAACGAAAGCCTCAAGAACGAAACAGTGACCTCCATCGACCAGAAGATTCAGGATGGTGTCACGACAAAGGCCCAGATCCGGGCTCAGTTCGGCGTTCCCCGTGAAAGCTCGTTTACCGACAGCGGCCACGAACAGTGGCGCTACTCCTTCACCAACGCCTCATCCGACGCGGCGAACTTCATCCCGCTGTATGGCGATCTCCATCAGGGCACACACGGCACCGAGAAAACCCTGACCGTTCTCTTTAACGGTGACGTCGTCTGGCATCACACGATGAATGCCTCGGCGGTCAAAACCGGAAGCGGCGTCTTCTGAGCCCTCATCCGGCATCCCGGATGCCGGGTGACATCTGCCTCCTCCATGAAACGGACTGCCTTCATGAAACCTTTCCTGTCCCTATCTCTGTTCACCGCCCTGTCGCTGCTCACTGTTTCTGCTCACGCTCAGGCGGCCAGTCAGAGCGACAGACAGATGATTGCGCACGCCCACTGGCTCAGCGCAGAGCAGGCCCGACCGGCCACATCCTCGGATACCGCCACCCTGAAGGCCGTCCTCGACCTCACAAAAACAGCTGGACAGTATCACGATCTGTGTGGGACACGCGTGACACCCAAAATCCTGTCTCTCGATGTCGGCGGTGCTTCCGGCATCCTCACGGCGGTCATCGAAGAAGATCCGGCCTGCTTCGGGGGTGATGGCGCCCGCTACACCCTTCTCGACAAAACACGTCATGTCGTATGGCAGAACTCTGCTGCCGCCATTGCCATTCTGGAAAGCCGTCATGACGGTGTTCACGATCTGAGTTTCGGTGGACCGGGTCCAAAGACACCTGTGTGGAGCTGGTCGACAGCCAGACACGCCTATCAGTTACGCGTCGTCATCGACACAGAATAAAAAGAACCCGTCATGGACAGGCACGACATCGATTTCGAAGGGATCAGGGCCCGGTTGGGTGTGTTCTGGAACACCCCGGATGAACTTGTTCTGGCTGCGCTGGGCAGCACCGTTCTGGCGGGGTTTCTGTCCTGTGCTTACCGCCATGTCGAACGCGGCATGAATTCGGTTCTCTTGCGTGTCGCCGTCGGGGATCAGGAGGGTTCTGGTCAGCTCGTGCAGGTGAACGGGGATTTTGGTGGGGGTCGGATTGGTGCGGGACACGGTGCTCCAGTGCGGATCCGTCCGCTTGTGGACATTCTGCAGGCCTGCGATGTGACGGCCGTGCATGTGCTGAAGATCGACATCGAAGGCTATGAAGATCGGGCGCTACTGCCGTTTTTCCGCGAGGCGCCAGCGACGTTGTGGCCCGATCATCTCATTATGGAAGACACCGAGCATGGCCGGTGGGCCCAGGACGTCTTTCCGGTGCTGCGGCGCTGTGGGTATGAACGCCGCTCCCGCAGCCGGGGGAATATCCTGCTCTCCAGGTTTTGAGGGATGCTGGAGGGGGAGAGGCTTGTCAGCTATGGGGGAAAGCGGACTGTCCGCTACAGAGTGTCAAGCGGCATTAGCAGACGCTCCGGTGCGGAGCGCGATTTCCCGGTTCAACGCAGAAAGATTGAGCTTCACTCCTCTTCGTCCAGAGCATTTAACATATTCATCTTGTGTCGATAGCGTGCAGGCAGCCACCCAGTCTGCTTGAGGAAGCCTTCCAACTCACCTCGCGATATGCATGTCACGTTAGGTGTCGGCTTACCATGGTATCGGTCGTTACTCTGGAATAAGATGACCGGGAAGGTCATGTTCTTATACTCATCGACGTTTAGGGAGGGGTTTCCGGTTTTTACCTGAACCTGTGCATGCTTGCCGGTCTCAGGAGAAATCACTTCATACTCGAAGGCCATCTTGTCTGCCTTCCGAGAATTCGGAACTACATACCAACGTTGCGATTGGAGATAAAGAAATACCAAGTCCTCTACCTCTTCTGAGTCGAGTAAAGAGAAGATGTCGGGGTTATCGATCAGTTTCAGGTCGAATTCATAGATCGCACCCCCTGCTTTCCGATTCCAGATGAACTTAGTATAAGCTACCGCCTTCGGATCGTGGATTGCCTGAATCGTCCGGTTTGGCCTAAAGCAGGCAACAACCTTCCCAGGCACTTCGTCTATAGTCAGACGCTCAAAGGTGACCCTGAAAATGTTGCCTATGTCGATCCCACTGCCCCTGGACTCGTTAGTGGTGAAGTACTCCCAGCCGGAGAGGACGCGAGCCAGATAGTAGTTTCCTTGGGTGTCGCGGGTCCAGACGAGATCGTCTTTCTGGACGTGGTCCCTGATGTAGGCGCAGGTTTTTAGATCTTTGTGGGTGTCTACGGCAACCTTATAGAACGTATTCCAGTCCGCCGTTTCTTTAATCTCATCCACCCGCCAACCAACGCCCAAGATGCCCTGTTTCAGGCAGTAAGCGAAGGTATCAGCCATCGACGCAAACCCGCCGCCAGGCCGAACGTGTAATCTAAATACGGACATCGTGTCGCACCTCAGATCAGATGGTGAAGGCCGGGGCCGCACAGTTTAAAACATTGACCCTGCTGCTTTCCTCTGCGCCTGTTGCCTTTGATTGGAAGGCAACAAACAGCACCCGGAAGGAACATCGAACCAACGACGCGAAAGGAAAATCAATGATGGTATGTCTGCTCACGGCGATGACATCAAGCAGCTTCGGCTCGCATCTGGCACGGTGGCGACTGCCGCCTGACCGCTCAAAGGCTATAGAGCGGATATAGGCAGCTCTGGGGGGGGAAAGGAATGTCGGCAATTGGGCAAGATAACCAGTCGACCGGACGTTCATATGAGCGAACGTCGCAACGGCTTCGTGCTCTATCGCGCCGTTAGCTGATTGGCAGCTTCAGGGAAGGTGATTGGAGAGAGCTGTCGTTCACGCACAACCTGAGGAGCACAGCGCGGCAGCGCCTAGACGCCACTGCAAGCAGTATGACCCAGAAGTCGATAGGCAGGCATTGCTGGGCGGCGAGAGATTTGCCGCCCACCGCCGCAGACGAGTGTGATTACGGATTAGCGCCACCATATCACGACCGGGATGGCACCGTCTTGACAGTCCCTCGTGCATGCAGGATGCTCAACCGGCGTTAGTAGCTCAAGTGGTAGAGCAACCGCCTTTATGAAGCTCAGGCTTACTCAGAGCGGATGATGTGCGTTCAAATCGCGCCGGCGCACCAAAATCGAGAAATGAATGACACTATACCTTGCGCGTAGCCAGCCTCGAAAAGCCTTCAAAGAGTTGCTGGGCAATGCCAATCATCTGATCATAACGGCCTTGGTCGGACTTGATGGTGTCGAGCGTGGCGTGGTGCATGAGGTGCCCAAAGACTTAAGGGCCGCATGGTCACCAAAGGATCCAGTCGTCTCCGCTAAACGGAGCAGACGCCTGATATTGGATATGGCTCTAATCCGGGCTATCGATGCGATCGACGTCTACCTCCGTGAAGCTGTGCGCAAGCCAGCGCTTATCCAGTCCGCCTCTTTTAGGAGTGATTTAGACGCCGCCAAGCTTAGTATCTTCGCGAAATTAAAGGCGGTCGAGCATCACTTCCCCAGTCTCGATCCACTCCCATTGGCGATCGTGTTTCTTTTAGTCGCTTGGCGGAACCGGGGCGCGCATACTGAAGCCGACCGAGACGCCCCTAAAAATCACCTCGATGTTCTGCGCTCGAGCGAGGATCAACTCGCAACGAGGTTCAGCGGGCTCGACGCAAAAATGCTTCTTGGCGGGTATGACGCCGTAAGGCCGGTCACGTTTAAAGAGGTAGCGTCACTTATCAATGCTGCGCATCACCTGGTCGCGGAACTTGATACGCATCTCCTAAAATCCCTCGATATGGAGCGATATATCAAAGACGTAATTTGGTCGTCGCTCGGTAATTCGAAAAAGCCAGATGAACTTATTGAGCAGGCGAGAAAGAGGCGTGCCGTTAGCGTTTGGGGAAAAGACCCGAGCGACCGAAATGACGTGATCGAGCGGCTTCTAAAACAAGGTGGATTCTCGACCACCGCACCGAAGCAATCCTCTGGAGCGACAGTTTCGCCACAGCTTCTAGCGATGCTGCAAGAGCATAATCCGAAATCGATATTGATCTGGGCGCGCATGGACGAATGAAACAATAGGCAGCCGGTCGGGGCACCGAGATGGTCGCGTAGCTAAGAATTGTAATCGATGCCTGAGCGTATGGTTATGACACGGACAGAAGTGCCGATCGAATAGACTCAGCTCCAACCATTCAAGGCGCCTAAAGCGCTCAGCTAAACCAGACTGTCGTTCAGCCTTCCGATTTGGGGGGAGAGCAGCCCGGCCGCTTTGGAGCGCCCAGACAATGCTTCCTGCCGTTCAATCACTTGCGTGTGACGGCACCTCTGATCTTATCCGCAAACTCCATGCCATAGTCTCTGTATCATGACCAACGACATTTTCGACAACACCTGCGCGGCTCTAAGGCCATTGTGGGAGATCATGCCTCCAGGGCCAACCGATCTTTCCCAACATCCTGCCTATCTCGTCTTCAAGGCATTCTGCAGCAAAGCTTTCAAAAGCGCCGACAAAGGCCTCGGTTTCGCGATTGCACTTCCCGCTGCCCTGAGGGCTGCAGGCCTGCCCTGCATGATGCGCGCGCCGGCGGTTGCCTCTTCGCTGCATACGGGCGCTCGCGCTTTTGTCGAGGCTTTTGCAGCAACTACGATACGGCGTCGTTATCTCTGTCCGTTAGATTTCGCCGATGCCATGCCCGAACTCGCCTTTGGCGGCGTGCGACTCTGCCGATTGACCTCTACGGAATTGAGCGTTTTGTCCGATCGGCGCCGTTTGGCGCGGCATTATCCCGACCAGCCATTCGACGATCGGCTGGCCGAATTCAATTGGCTCATTGTCGAAGATGAAATGCAGGCTCCGGCCAGCGTAGGGCAGCGCGCTTTGCCATTTCTTTACGAGGATATGCACCGCAACTTCGGGGAGATTGACCCACACGCCAGCGTGTATCCCGCAGCAGTGACCGATGCGCTGTTCGGACTGTTGCTTGCGCCATGGGAGGAATGGCACCAAGATGAATATGACTGGCGTGGCTTCTCGATCCCTTGGATCCATCTAACGACGGATGACATCTTCATTCGCCCCCAGCCTATGCCTACTGCGGACACGCTCAGTTGGGAGGAAGCTTCGTATCAGGAATGGGATGGCGAGGTCGTGGAATATGAGCGGCCGGTGTGCGGCTATCTCGATGCCGATGCGCAGGCGACCTTGACAGGATTCGATGGGGCATGGTGGTCACGCATCAAAGCTGCCCAGCGTACGGCGCTCTTCGACACGCCGGTTAAGCACTTTCTGGTCCGCGCGGCGCTGAGTAATGGCATGGACGAGCTCATGGCGCATATGACCACGATCGAGGCAGCTCTCGGGCTGCAGTCTGACTTCAGCAACAAAGGTCGGTCGAGAGCCGAACGGATGGGGGCTACCGAGCGCTTGAAAAAGCGAATAACAGCATTGCTTGGCGACCCACAAGCCGACATTGACTATGCCAAGCTGTTCGAGACGCGCAGTGCTTTTGTCCATGGCCGGTCACTACCCGGCGCGATCTCGAGCGCAGATCGAAAACGCGCTCGTAGTCTAGCGCGCCGCGTCGTGCTTGCTTTGATCGATGCCGCAACGGGACCAACCCCACCCTGCAGTCGTGATGATTATTTAACAACTCTTGCATGAGATTAGGGGAAAGAAGACAATCAGATATTGACGATTTATCTTCTATAAAAAGACCACATTGATAACAAAAATGGCAATATCTCCTTATTTTTCAATTCCAACCATGGAAATCATGAGTTCTCTATTTATATCTGTAATTATAGAATCAAAAAAATACTCAGTTGATGCCAATGTAAACAAATCTACGGATATTCTATCTCCTACCTTGTAGGGAAACATAGGGTTTCTTCCCATATCGCAAAAAGATGCAAGAGTTTCTGTAACAGTGTCACCACCGTGTGTTATTATATTCCGTAACTCTGATATGCAATTAATACCTTTTATCATCGATGTCATATGACTTGAAAAATGTTTATTATCTTTCAACCCAACATCACAAACAAATGCGTAAAAAACCTCTGACATCTTGTCGAATACTCTTTTTCTTCTCCACTTTTCTACACGCGCACTCAAATATTCATTCCAAGCTAAACGATTTTCGTCATTTTCACTCCTTTTTCTAAAGAGAGCCCGCGCATCTTTATGATCCTTTCCGACAATTAGCTTTTCTGGATAGAAATTTAAATATATTTCATACAAATCAAAAATAATTTCTTCAAAGCAGCCATATAAGTCAAATACGCCATAGGCCGATATTACATCAAGGCATTTATTCGTATTTTCTTTAGCTTTACTTGCATCCATTATAACTAGATTTTTCATTTCAAAATCTTTGTTTTCCACTCTCAGAAAACCAACGCCCAATCCCCTATCAGGGTGTTCTGAATAATATTTTTGAGATACATTGAGCGCGTTAATAGTAAGAGCCCATCTTATATAAGAACTACGAAATTTTCTTTTAAATTCATCTGTTTTGTTAATAATTTCAACGATCCCCTCTTTTCCATCAGGAGGAGTTCCTTCGTATAGAACAGAAAACAAATTTGGAATAACGTCTGGGCTTAATTCGGATGATTTAAGATTATCAATATAATTAATTCTATCTCTTATACTCATATCGCGCCTATATTTGTGCTGATTGGGTGATTGAGTTATACGCTATTTTATCATATCTTCAAATGGATTTAATGTCTCCTTGAAAGAACGCCTCGAAGTAATTTAAATGTCCGCTTGAGGGCGATTGTCGCCTGTCTGCTTACGACGGGCTAAGCAGACCTCCCGCTTACGCCTCATATCGGCCATACAGGAGATTGGAAGAGTTTCTTGGAAGCTGACATTCGCTAGGCATGTGTCAGCTAACCCAGTTTGGGACAAAGTCGTCACTCTTGATCGCTGTTTTGAGGGTCCGCTTTCGGCCGCATTGGACAACCGTATGGCTATGATGATCCTCCGTGAATAAGTGATATTGAGGTAACTCTCTTCATTACGAAGTCGGAATTCCGAAGTTATTTTTACTGGACTATATGGTTTCTTCCCCGGATTATCGTCACTAAACCGGGGGTTACATGAACGAAGACGGCGCGCGTCCTGCGCGAGATATCCATCTGCTTACGACCGAGGCTGTTCTCGCCGACCTGGTGGGGGGCCGTGAGGTATTAGTCCGTGGCATCGATCGGTACTCGCTCGATAGCGCCGGTGCACGTTCGGTGCTCGAATGGTATCGGGTGAACCGCGGAAAATGGACCGCGAACCAGAATGCTGCAGACATCGAGGCGATTGTCGATGCCGTCGACGCAACTCCGCCAGTCGTCGTGCCTGACGCTACCCCGGCGGCAACGGCTGCGAGACGCTGGCTGACCCTCAAACGGATGACCGCGCATCGCTTTGCGGGGCTGCACGTCTACGGTCGTGTAAGCGACGCGCCTGATGCCTTCATTTTCACGCCTACTGCCAGTGTTACGTTGTTCGAGGGAGCGAACGGTTCAGGGAAGACTTCAATCCTCAATGCGATTATCTGGTGTCTCTCTGGCTATCTGATCTGTCGAGGTTGCTGGGCGAGAACGCTGACATCGCATTCGCGGGCGAGGTGCCAACCATTGATGCCGTCGATGCGCAACAGCAGCTTGCAGATATCGCGCACCATTTCAGAGCTGCAAAGGCAGCCGGCCTGACAACTGCTCAGAGCGTGCTGGGCGAAGACTTCGACCCGCAGATAAAGGCGGCGCGTGACGATCTTGAACGCAGCATCCGTCCGGCCACCGAACAGTTGGCACGGGTGAAGGATCTGCCGTCGATCAGCCGACTGTCCGGCCTGTCGATCGAGATCGAGTACTGCGTGACCGGCGAGGTCGACGTGGAGCTGCAATATGGCTCAAACTCAGATGTCTCGCACGATATCGGCATGCGCTCAGACGACAGCTACCCCTACGAGGCAAGAGTTATAGCGGCGGCAGGCAAGCCGCTCGACATAGACGCGGAGGCAATCCAGCTCTCGGTAGATACCAGTAGCTTCTACGAATAGCAGCCCTGATCACCAGACACGGCCTTGTGTCGATCCCATTTCGGATTGCCTACAGCCTCGAAGTGGTCCGACGGTAAACCGACATTCCACTTTCCCCCGATTGTGTTGAAAAAGTCCCCCGTGAGCTTCTACTTGGCGTTTCAGTTCGGTATCATAACGTATAGAGCGTTGTAATAACGTAAAATTATCATTCCGAATTGCGTACGAAATCACAATTTGATAATTCAAACTGACTTTTTCAACACAATCCCCCCAAATAAGACGCCTGTGGCTTACCAACCACTCCCTGCCCATAGCGGTGCGAACTCCTCGGCCTGCCTGAGAATATTCTGCACCGCTTCATCCTGCATGTCTGGTGGGTAGCCATACTTCCGGAGTAGGCGTTTGACCACCGTGCGCATTCTCGCGCGTGTCGGGGCCATGACGTTCCAGTCTACCGTCGCATTCTCCCGGATGGTCTTGACCAGAGCCGCCGCGATGACCCGCAGGCCCGGGTCTCCCATAGCGTCGCGGGCACTGTCATTCCGGGCGAGGGCGTCATAGAACGCCACTTCCTCCGGCGTCAGACCGAGTTCTTCGCCTCGTGAGCGGGCCGCCGCCATTTCATGCGCCAGCCGGATCAGCTCATCCAGAATCTGCGCGGACGTCAGAGCATTGGTGTGATACCGGCCGACCGCCTGCTCAAGGCGCGTCGAGAAGGCCTCGGCTTCGGTCAGGTTGGACCGGCTGCGACTGCGGATCTGGCCTTCCAGCAGCTTTCGCAGCGCCTCGATCGCCAGATTGCGCTGGGGCATTTCCCGGACTTCCTGAAGAAAGCCGTCGGACAGGATGGAAATGTCCGGCCGACCAATCCCGGCAGCTTCCATAATGTCTATGATATCCGTGGACACCACGGCCCGGCTGACCAACTGCCTGATCGCCAGTTCGCGCTCCTGCGGGCTCTTCCTGTCCGCATCATCGCCGCTCTGCTTCACCAGAGCCGCCCGTACGGCCTCGAAAAACCCGACCTCATCGCGCAATTCCGCCGCTTGATCACTGGCTGATGCCAGCGCAAAGGCGACTGAAAGCGCCTTCACTGCGTCAGGAAAGCGTTTCTGTGCCGCCTTACGGGCCTCATCGCTTGTTGCCTGCGCGGCGTCCCGCTGCTGCTGGCCGAGCACATGGTCCAACGCTCCGGCCATGATCGTGAGCTTCACCTTGGCAGACGCGCCGGGAACGAGGGCAGGGCGGTAATCAAACCCGCTGGCCTGTTCGGGATTGAACATTGCCCGGATAATCTCATAGCGCTCCTGAAGAGCCCGGATCGCCTCGGCCTCATCAATGCCGACCTGCTCCCGGTCTCCGGCGGAGTATGCGCCAAGCGCGGTCTTCAGGTTCTGTGCGAGGCCGATATAATCCACCACCAGACCACCCGGCTTGCCTTTGAAAACCCGGTTCACGCGGGCAATGGCCTGCATCAGACCATGGCCACGCATGGGTTTGTCCACATACATCGTGTGCATGGACGGGACGTCGAACCCCGTCAGCCACATGTCCCTGACGATCACCAGCTTCAGCTGATCAGCGTTGTCCTTCATGCGCTTGGCCAGCAATTCGCGTCTTGCCTTGGGGCGCTTGCCGATATGTTGCTGGAACCCGGCCGGATCGGACGAACTGCCCGTCATCACGACCTTGATGACGCCTTCGTTGTCGTCGTCGCTGTGCCAGTCCGGACGCAGACGGATGATCTCGTCATAAAGCGCTACGCAGATGGCCCGGCTCATGCCGACGATCATGCCCTTGCCGTCCAGTGCCTCAAGCCGGTTCTCGAAATGCCGGACCAGATCTTCCGCAACGCGCTTCAGACGCGGCTCCGCTCCGACCAGCGCTTCAACCCGCGAGTATTTCTGGCTGAGCCTGTGCTCCTCGCTTTCCGACAGCCCCTCGACGATCTCGGCCAGTTCATCGTCAAGCTCTTCCTTGACGTCATCGTCGAGTTCGATGCGGACCAGGCGGCTTTCATAGTAGATCGGGACCGTCGCGCCATCTTCCACCGCTTGGGCGATGTCATAGATGTCGATGTAATCGCCGAAGATCGCGCGTGTGTTCACATCGGCTGTTTCAATAGGCGTTCCGGTAAAGCCGATGAACGATGCATTGGGCAGGGCGTCCCGCAGATGTTTGGCAAAGCCGTAGGAGACCTTGCCCGTCTCGCGGTTGAATTTCGCGTCCAGCCCGTACTGGCTGCGATGCGCTTCATCCGCCATGACCACGATGTTCCGCCGGTCCGTCAGCAGCGGCACGGTCTCTTCGTCACCTTCGGGCTGGAACTTCTGCAACGTGGTGAAGATCACGCCACCGGACGCCCGCCGGAGCAGTTTGCGCAGATCGTCCCGGCTGTCCGCCTGTTCCGGCGTCTGGCGCAGAAGCGCCTGTGCGCCGGAGAATGTCGCGAACAACTGATCGTCCAGATCGTTGCGGTCGGTCAGAACGACGATCGTCGGGTTTTCCATCTCGGGATGACGGGCGATGATCCCGGCATAGAACGTCATCAGCAGGCTCTTGCCTGAACCCTGCGTATGCCAGATGACCCCAGCCTTGCGGTCGCCACCCTGCGCCGTGGCCCGGACGGTCTGCGTCACGGCTTTGCGGCAGGCATGGAACTGATGATAGGCCGCCAGAATCTTGATCGGGCTGTTGTCCTTCTCCGTGAACAGTACGAAGTCGCGCACCATAGCGAGCAGCCAGCGCGGGGTGAACACGCCGCGCAGCACGGTTTCCATTTCCTGATGGTTCTTCGCTACCAGTTCCTCACCATCCACCGTGCGCCACGGCATGAACCGTTCACGGTCCGCCGTGAGCGAACCGACGCGGGCCTCGGCGCCGTCCGAAATCACCAGCACTTCGTTGAAGCGGAACAGGGAGGGGATGAAGGCGCGATAGGTCTGGAACTGATTCCAGGCGGAATCCAGTGTGGCGGTCTCGGAACTCGGGCTTTTCAGTTCGATGACGCCCAGAGGCAGGCCGTTGACGAACAGCACAAGGTCCGGCCGCCGGTTGGTCTCGTCCTTTTCCACCACGAACTGACGCACGGCGAGAAAGTCGTTGCGCTCGGGATGGTCGAAGTCGACCAGCCGCGCCCGGTCGCCAGATTGGGTGCCGTCCTCGCGCACCACGTCCACCGGCACGCCATCGACCAGATACCCATGCAGGCGACGGTTTTCGTCCACGACATCCGGCGTGTCTTCTCGACGAAGGGCTAGCAGGGCCTCATCCCGTGCGGTCTGCGACAGATGCGGGTTCAGGCGGTCTATGGCGGCCCGAAGGCGGGCGGTCAGAATGACGTCCGATAACGAGGCGCGTTCGGGATGGGCGCCGCCGGGGGAAATCTTCGGCCCGGTGGTGACGGTGTAGCCATATTCCCGCAGGATCTCGCAGGCCCAGTCCTCGATCTCATTTTCGGACAGGAAACTCATAGCGCGTCGGCCACCATCTTCTCGGCGTCACGAATGCGGATTTCACCGGACATCAGTTTGGGAAGGAGCAGGTCACGGAGTTGGGCGAGGCTTTGATTTTGTTTTTCTATTTGGCTCTGCCGATCAAACCACAAAAATACCTGTTCATGAAAAATATTTACCAGCGCTCGTTGTGGTAAAATGCATTGCTGTGCTCCAAGACTTGTTTGGGTCAAAAGTGGCTGCGTGGAGCCGCTGTTCAAACTTTGAAAATCTACATCCGAAAGAACGAAATATGCATATTCAAAAAGGGAATTTATTTTTGGGAATAAGCACAAAGCATTATCGGATACCCAGCATTCTTCGGAAACTCGAAATACTGTGCCTAGTGTTCCAACGCGACCGGTAATTAGAAATCTCTCATTAAAAAGAATATCTTTCGTAAACCAAGAGATACCATTTCCGCCATAAACGGGCACGGGGTTTTCTATGCTTGGCGATGAGACTTTGTTGGGGGGTCTTTTGCCGCTTGTAATGCTACACAACGAACTAATTGACGTCGTTTTCCACCCTTCCGGCTTTCCTTCATCGTCCAGCCTGTCAGGGAAAAGCTCCCAGATTTCGGGGGCGAGATAAGGCGTTTGCCCGGCCATTTTTGCCCGTGTCGGGCCGAAATCGACAAACCAGCCCCGAAACAACGCCCGCGCCATCGCCTCCAGCGTCTCGTTCGTCCGACGGTTGAGGTCGATCTTGTCGTCAAGAGCGCCGAGTGTTTCGGTTATTGTTTCTCTAGTCGCGATTGGCGGCCATGATATGGGAATTTTCTTTATATCACCAAGATTTAAGGTTCTTTGAACCGTTGTGTTGCACCAATTTCTTATTGTATTTTGCACGTCAGGTGAAGAAAAAGCATATCTAAGAAAACGAGCGTTTTTCTGTTCTGTAAGTCGTAAAACAGCAACTGCTCTCGCTACATTCCACCCAGCCATACTGTGAGGAACTATGGCTGGAATACCCGGAGTGCCGACGAGAGTTAACAGGCATTCTCCCCCTTCGAGGGCCGTTCGACGATACTCATAATGAACATTTTTCGAAATTTTGAGTGTCGGAGTTTCGGATATACGACCTTCACTAATATCTGCTGCCCGTATTAGTGGAATTCCTTGCTCATCGTGTGAGCCTGGATACATGACACCGACAGAAATTCCCCGATCTGTCGACAATATTTCTCCCACTGTTACAACCTCAAACACTATTCGTCTCCTGAAAGACTGGCACAAATATATAGAGTGTTTCTAAACCCAGCATCTACCTGCGACCAATCCAGCACATCGACTTTCCACGGCAGATCGGACTCCGAAAACGCCTCTTCCAGCCGCACCTGCGTCTCCAACGGCAACGGTTCATCGCCCATAATCGCCAGATCCAGATCGGAAAACGGTTTGGCTTTACCCGTCACGCGCGAGCCAAACACCCGCACCTCGCGGTCAGGCACAATCTCGTTGAGAATGCGCAGCACGATGGCCCGTTCTGCGGGAGTAATGTCGATCCGGTCCGTCACGCGGCCCGGTCTTTCAGAACAGCCAGCAGAAACGCCGCCTCGTCGATAAAATCCGGGATCGTCGCCACCACCTGCTTTGCGGAGGCTTCGTTATAGGTGTGGCTGGTCATGTTCCGCATCTTGCGAAACACGCTCCATTGCGGCCATGCGCTTTTGAGAAGCCCGGCTTCATTGGCGGAGCGGATCAGGTCCGGAAAGCCCATGCGGTCATATTCTTCCGGAGAGGCCGCGTTGGCTTCCAGAAACCGCTTCAGGGTTTTGTGGCTGAGTTCGTAGGTGAACTCGAAACGCTGGATCAGCCCGTCGCGCAACTGCTCGTCGTCCGGATGGGCCACATGCCGCGCCCAGCCTTCCTTCAGACGATCCAGCGCCCGTTCCAGTGGCGTGAGATAGAGGGTCATGAAGCCTCCTGCGGGACGATCAGTTTCAGAGTCGCGGTGATCTTCGCGTTCAGTTCCTCGCCCTGACGGAACTGTTCCTGCAGAGTTTTCTCCAGCGCCGCGAAGCGCTCGGCGAAAGGCACACTGTCTTCTTCAGCCTCTTCTGCACCAACATAGCGGCCGGGTGTCAGGACGAAGCCGTGCTGCTCTACCTCGTCAAGCGTGACGGACTTGCAGAAGCCGGGAACGTCCTCGTAGGGGGCCGCGTCCTGCTCGCCGCGCCAGGCATGGTAGGTGTCAGCGATGCGGGCGACGTCTGCATCCGTCAGTTCGCGGCGGGTGCGATCGACCATCGTGCCGAGCTTGCGGGCGTCGATGAACAGCATCTCCCCGCGCCGGTCGCGCCAGCCTTTAGGGTTTTTGGTGCGGGTCAGGAACCAGAGACAGGCTGGAATCTGGGTGGAATAGAACAGCTGACCGGGAAGTGCGACCATGCAATCTACAGTGTCAGCCTCGACCATCCGGCGGCGGATTTCGCCCTCGCTGTTCTGGTTGGACGACATGGACCCGTTGGCGAGCACAACGCCCGCCGTTCCGTTCGGGGCCAGGTGCCACAGAATATGCTGGAGCCATGCATAGTTGGCATTGCCCGCAGGCGGTTTGCCGTACTGCCAGCGGGGGTCGTCCTCCAGCGACGCATTCCACCAGTCTGAGATATTGAATGGTGGGTTGGCGAGAATGGTATCGAAGCGCAGGTCCTTGAGTTCGTCCCGCAGGAAGCTGCCTTCGTTGTTCCAGCGGATATCCGCGCCGATGCCCCGGACGGCGAGGTTCATTTTCGCCAGACGCCAGGTGGTGTGGTTGCTCTCCTGCCCATAAATGGCGATGTCGCCCAGCTTGCCGCCGTGGGATTCCACGAAGCGTTCCGACTGCACGAACATGCCGCCCGACCCGCAGCAGGGGTCATAGACGCGACCCTTATAGGGTTCGAGCATGGAAACCAGCGTGCGGACGACACTGGACGGGGTGTAGAACTCGCCCCCGCGCTTGCCTTCCGCGCCCGCGAAACCGCCGAGGAAGTATTCATAGACGCGCCCCAGCACGTCACGGGCCTGATCCTCGCTGCCGCCCATGCCGATCTCGGAGATGAGGTCGATCAGTTCGCCCAGCATGACACTGTCCAGCGCGGGACGTCCGTAATCCTTGGGGAGAACGCCCTTGAGCTGTTCAGGGTTGGCCTGCTCGATGGCCAACATGGCATCATCGATCATCTTGCCGATGCCGGATGAGCGGGCATTGGCCTGAAGGTGCGACCAGCGGGCAGTTTCTGGCACCCAGAAGATATTCTCGGCCAGATATTCATCCGGGTCCTCGGCAGCGGCCGGGTCATCATGCAGCAGAATGGCGTGATGAGCCTCAAACGCTGTGGAGATGTAGCGTAGAAAGATCAGCCCGAGCGTGACATGCTTGTAGTCGGACGGTTCGAGGTTCTTGCGCAGCTTGTCAGCTGCCAGAAACATCTGCCGTTCGAAGCCAAGGTTGGCGGCTGTTGTCTTCGCTTTTGTCCGCGTCGTCTTCTTGGGGGCAGGAGCGGCGTCCGGGTTCTTGCGGGGGCGACCACGGGGCATGGAAACAGGCTTTCAGGCTGACAGAACAGGTCGTTACAATCTGCCCGATCAGACCCTGAACGTCGAGGGTTGAGAGAAGCCTTGATGAGAGGTCCGGTTTCGAGGTGATGGTGCTGTTATGACACCTGTCAGGTCAGGCCTGACATGGTATTGACCGCCAGTATTTCCGGACCGTACGCTCGCTGACCCCGGTTTTTTCGGCCAGAGCCGTCTGTGTGATCTTCTTCCCTGCTGGCCACACGCGGACGGTGTCGACGAGCAGCTTAAGAAAACTTTCGGATCTGCGCCGTGCACTTTCTCGTCCTGCTGCCGCCTGTCGCTCCCGGCCCGGAATACTGTCGCGAGCATCCTTCTCGGCCTGAATTACCCGATAGGCCTGAATGCGCTCGCACATCTCACGGACATTCAGGCGCTTCAGCGGAGACGTGAAGCGGGCGTTGGTCTGGCAAGCAAAGCGTAAAATGGTCTCAAGAGGTGTTGCTTTCCGAAACCGGAAACGCACGATGTCAAAAAGCAGCCTGTTTCGCTCGGGAATCGACAAACCCTCGTCGAGAGGTTCATCAATGGTGGGCTGCTTTGCAAGAAGCTTCAGTAATGCACAATTGAGAAAATGCAGATCGACCGGTGCAGTTCCTGACGTAGTCTCGACATGTGTCCCCCAGGGCGCAGCGATGAGTGTTTCCGGGGGCTGAGGTGTGGCTCCTAAAAATTTTCCTATCAGGCTTTCCGCGAGGTCAGCATAACGCTGCGGTGCCTTTCTGGCCCTTTTTCCTAAAATGACGGGATCCTCAAGCCACAGGACTGCAAAAACCTTTCCGGTCACGCGATCTCTTATGATCCAAGGGCGGACAGAGATCGGGAGCAAGTCAACGCGCGTCTCCCAGCCCGGTTTGAGCAGCCAGATTAGACTATTACGTGCTTGCCGTGTATTCGCACACAAGTAGTTCTGATGAACTGCGTCTGGTAGCGGAACGCGGCTGACCTGCTCGCTGAATGCGCTACACGTCTCCGTCCAGCGCGGAAAGCGAGGCAACTGCGTTTGAGCGATGGTGTACTGAGCCGGTTTAAAATTTCTAGCTTCTGAGAGCGCGGCCCGCAGGATGTGAGGCGTCTCCATGTGCCAATGCGGGAGGCCGTCCAAAGGATTAGGATTGGCACTGCTTATAGCTTTGGAGGCGCTCATGATTGAAGCTTACACTTTCCGAGTGTTAACGTGGGCTTTTTTCAGGAAAACAAAAGACTGATCATCCATCCGGTAATAGCCAAGGCGAGCAGAAGTCCTGCCCTTGCATAGACGGAGACCGGCATGAGGACGATCTGGCCTGTGGAGCGTGGCCGACCTCTCTTGCGTTTTGTGGCGACAGGGTTTAGGTCAGACCCTGCAGAAACACCTTGGCCGTGACCCCAGTCGGAAACGCGAGCGTCGCACTGAACGCGCGAAGCAAGAAATGCGTCAAGGTCCTGCTTGCGAAAGCGCAGCCGTCTGCCAAGCGAAATAAAAACGGCAGGTCCCTGCCCGCGCGATCGCATTGTCCGGAAACCATCATACGAGATCCTAAGGTATTCCGCGGCTTCCCTTGAAGTCATGACCGTGAGAGAGGTTCTGTAATCTGGTCTGTCCATATCCGTGCCTCACTGCTTGTCGGTATATTCAACAGGGTAGAAAGGCGTATTTATAAATCAATCAGTAAATCGACCCTGAGATATTCCACCTCGTCACGAAATCTACTTCCGAAAAGCATTTCCGGTTTATGGCTAGAGAGATTTTCCGCGCATGGAGAAACATGACAAATGATGTCAGCGGAAATATGTCCTGTATTCGTATGAACATCTTGTGTGTCGCGTCTATGTGGCCGCGCTTTCATCCCGATCGTAGATGTATCCCAGCAGACGGGCGCGCTCTTCTGCGTCTTCCGCAAGGGTTGTCAACACGGGCTGGTAGTAGCGGTCCAGACTTTTGAGATCGCGATGCCCGGTGACCCTGCACAGATCCAGGGGATTGGGGAAAAATCTGGCAAGACGGCTGGTGGCTTCATGGCGGAGGTCGTGAAATGTCAGATCGGCGAGCCCTGCTTTTTTGACACGACGACCGTATCGCACTGAAAAAGCGCGTTCATCACCGATCTGGAAGATCAGGTCATCCGGATCAGGGGAAGCAGGAAGAGTATCCAGCTTGTCGTAGAGCAGCGCCCGTGCCCCGGGCATCAGCGGGCGTAATTCCGGTCCCATTTCCTCGGCAAGATGCAG